>NZ_CP005084.1:380000-684560 GCF_001563265.1 Sphingobium sp. TKS
ACCGACCGGCGCCAGCAGGCGGCATGGTTATGAGATCGTCGCCTTCTGGCGGCCGCTGTCCTGGCTGGCGCTGGACGGCAATTATACCGCCAGCCATTCGCGCTACGACAATGGAGACCGGATTCCCAATGCCTTCGAAAATGCGGCTTCCGCAGGTGTGGCGGTCGTGCTGGGACGTTGGGAGACCAGTTTGCGCGTCCGGCATCTGGGGCCTTATCCGCTGATCGAGGACAATAGCGCGCGGGACAAGGGGAGCACTGTCGTCAACGCCCGCGGCGCGTGGAAGGGCAAGCGGATCGAGCTTTATGGGGAGCTACTGAATGTCCTCGACAGCCGGGACAAGGACATCGCTTATTTTTACGAGTCCTATATTCCCGCCTTCGACACCGCCGGCCCGCAGGAAGGAAGGTTGAGCCGGGTTGTGGAGCCTCGGACTGTTCGGTTGGGGGTGAAGGTCAAGTTTTAATCGTTCCAGAGGCTGGGATTGGCCAGTTCCAGCCATTGAGAGGCACGTGTTCCTGCGAAGGCAGGAACCCAGTTCCTACGGTGCGACGATCCACGAACGGCGGGACTGGGCTCCTGCCTTCGCAGGAGCACGATGCACTGCAAGGAAGGCAGCGCGAAACAGACCATCCCCTATCCACCCCAAAGCCTCCGCTCAACCACCTCCACATAATCCGATCACGGTCCTTATCCTGCCAGCGACCGTCGCGTCCATCTGTCCCCTTTCTCTCAGCGCCTGTTCGGCCGCCTCCGCGGCGCTGCCCAGCGTCGCCTGGCCGAACATCGCCGCCGTGCCCGCAATCTTGTGCAATTCACCCTGTGCTTCTTCCAGCGCCTCGCCCGCCGGGGCCGGGTCATCCAGCAGGCGCGTGAGCAGGGCCGACCACAGCGCCGTCTTCTCATGGAAGCGCTCGCTCAGTTGCTGCGTCACCGGGTCGAAGGCTTCGGGCGCCTCCTCAATCGCCTTGGCGGGCAGCCATGTCGCGAGCGCCTGTTGCAGATCGGCCAAGCGGAGCGGCTTGACCAGATGCGCCTGCATCCCCGCGGCCAACGAGGCGTGCACATCCTCGCCAAAGGCATTGGCGGTCAGCGCCAGGATCGGCAGTTCATGGGCCGTGACGCCCTGACCGCGAATGGCCCGCGCCGCGTCCAGCCCATCCATCACCGGCATCTGCATATCCATGAGCAGGATGTCATAGGGCGCGCCCTCCTCCCTGGCGCGCAGCACGGCAGCGAGCGCCTGCGCGCCATTGGGCACGATCGTTGCGGTGCAACCGATCCGTTCCAGCATCGCCCGGACCAACTCCTGATTGACGTCGTGATCCTCCGCCACCAGCACCTGCAGGTCGGCAAGATGAACCGCCGTCCCGGCGGGCGGCAAGGCGATGGAGGAAAGCGCCGCCGCATCGGCCTGTTCGAAGGGCAAATGCAGGGTGAAGCGGCTCCCCTGCCCCACTGTGCTGTCCAGCGAAAGCTCGCCATTCATCAGCGTCACCAGTTGGGCGCTGATCGACAGGCCAAGGCCGCTGCCGCCGAACCGGGCGGCGGTGCCGACATCCGCCTGCACGAATTTTTCGAAAATGGCGGCCTGCCGTTCGGGCGCGATGCCGGGTCCGCTATCCTCGACCGTGATCGCCAGCCGATCCGCTCCATCAAGATGCACGCGCAGCGCGACATACCCCTCGGCAGTGAACTTGACCGCATTGCCCAGCAGGTTGAGCACCACCTGGCGCAGCCGCAGCCCGTCGCCCAGCATCATTCGCGGCAGATCGTCGGCAATGTCGCGGATCAGTTCCACGCCCTTCTGCCCCGCGCTGGCCCGTACAAGATTGAGGCAGGCGTCCAGCGCATGGATCAGGTCGAAGGGTTCGCGGGCGATTTCCATCTGCCCGGCCTCGACCTTCGACAGGTCCAATATGTCGTTCAGCAGGCGCATCATCGCCCGGCCGGAATCAGCGATCATCTTGACCTGATGATGCTGTTCGGGCGGCAGGCCTGCGCCCAGCAACAGGTCGGCAAAGCCCAATATGCCGTTCATCGGCGTGCGGATCTCATGGCTCATATTGGCGAGGAAGCCGGTCTTGGCGGCGCTCGCCATTTCCGCCGAATGCCGGGCGGAAATATCCTCCACCACGGAGACGAAGAAATCCGGCGCGCCTACCGCATCGCGCACCAGCGAGACGGTGAGGTTGATCCACACCACCCCGCCATCCTTGCGGACATAGCGCTTTTCATAAGCGAAATCGCTGATCTCCCCCAGCAGCAGGCGGCCTGCCAGACGGGCATCGATCTCATAATCGGCGGGATGGGTGATCTGCCGGTAGTCGAGGCCGGCCAATTCCTCCCGGCTATAGCCTGCAATCTCGCAGAAACGGTCGTTGACCAGCAGGAAGCGCCCTTCCGGTGAGCAATGGGCAAGGCCGACGGCGGCCTGTTCGAAGGTCGCGGCGAAACGGCGGGCCGCGTCCGAATGCGCGGCATTGGCGAAGCCCGTGATGATCGGCCCCGCCATCAGGCGGACAACGTCCAGATCGGCGCGGGTGAAGGCCGCCATCCGATCGGAATAGACCTTGAGCACGCCCACGGTCTGGCCATGATAGGGCAAGGGAACCAGCATCATCGATCGGACGCCGACTTTGCGGCAGGCGTCGCGGTCAACGCGGGGATCGGTTTCGCTGTCGTGGCAGAACTGGGTTTCGCCCGTCGCGATGCAGGTGCCCGAGAGGCTGCCGCTCAGCGCCAGGCGCAGGCCGATCTGCTTGATCGATGTGCCGCTGACGGCGCGATAGACCACCTCCTCGCCATCGCGCATCTCGACAATCGCGCCCGTCGCCAGCGGAATGATGCGCAGAGCGCGCGCCACCACCTCATCGATGATCTGCTGGAAATCGGCATAGGCTTCGGTCACCGCCGACTGGAGCGCCAGCATCTCCTTCATCCAGCCGGGTGAGCTTGGGTCAGCCATGGGCCGACACCTCCCAGCCATGGACGCGAAAGCCTGCAAAACCGGGCCAGCCCGACAGCAACGGCATGAGCGCGCGTTCGGTTTCGGCGGCTCGGGACGGCGCGCCATGGAAGCTGATGCGCGTGGGGTCGGTTCTATTCTCGCGCACCAGGGCGAAAGTGGCGCCGGATGGGCCGGAGGCTTCGGACGTAGCGAGCAATTCCGCCCCAACATCGCTGAGCTTCAATGTGCCGCTCGGCGCGCGGCGGTAGAGCCGAGTTGCTTCCTGCCCCACGGGGCCGGTTTCGATGGCGATCCGCACGGGCGGGCCTGCTTCCCCAAGCCAGCTTTCGGCGGCATCCAGGATCAATTGAGGATCGGTGCGATAGGCCATGACGATGATTTCGTGGATCGAGGCGAGGGCGGTTTCGAGGGCGGCCGCCCCTTCGGGCGAGCGGCGCATCCACCAGGGCAGGTCGACGGCCACCGCCCCGCCCCAGGCCTGGGCGACCGCCTGTACGCTTTCCGCCCAGCCTTGCCAGCCTGCCGGATCGCTCGCGAAGCCCGGCAGCGCATAGGGTTCGATGTCGAGTTCAAGCAGCGGCCGGGTCGCGAGATGATCGTCGCACCAGCGGCGCAGATGAGCGAAACGGCGGACGGCTTCCGCACGCCCTTCAGCCGTTGCCATGCCGGGATCGCCATCGAGCAGACGAAAGCCGATGCCGCGCTCCGTCAGCGCCGCCGCAAGCCGGGCCAGCGCGGAATCCGGCTTGGCGGGCGCCTGAATGGCGAGTTCGGTCCAGCCCGCCGCAGCAGCGCGGCGGGAGAAGCCGATCGGATCGGCACGCCAATCCTGTTCGCGCCAAATCCATGTCCCCCGCCCGTTCGGGCCCGCTCCGGCAGGCGTCAATGTCACCGCGTCAAGCTGGGCTGAGACGTCCCTGTCGGGACAGGTCAGGACAAGCATCTGCTCCTCCTGCCGATCCGTGAAGGGGATGATGGCGGGCCTATCCGTCCAGTGCGCAGCCGGAATGGCTGGCGCGTCCCGCCCGAGCGGCAGGGCGCTGACACCGATAGCGGCGTCGGCGCGCCCTTCCAGCCGCCAAAACCCCCGATAGGCGCGGGGCAGGCGCCGATCCGGCCAATGAAGCACGGCACCGGCAGGCGCGGGTCCGGCCTGGCAGCGGATGCGCAGGCCATTCCCGTCGCGTTCCACCCTCACCCGCTCCTCGGTTCCGAAAGGCCGGACATCCGCCAGCGGCAGGATATTCGCGCCGATCGGCACCAGCAGCGGCAGAGGCGGCGCATCCGCGCGTTCCGGCGCCAGCGCAGCGGGACGAAACACGCCCGCCTCGATCGTGCCGGACAGGGTCAGTCGCTCCACCTCGCGCCAGTTCGTCATGGCAGGTCCTTTCCAGATCGGGGCGGGAGGGGCAGCGGCCGTCACCAGCAGGAACAGAGCCGCTTTCACTGGCGCACGAAGGCCGAACGACCGGCGGCGGCCCAGCGGTTGTCCTTGCGGAAGAACCGCCACATGCCATGAAGCCGGAACGCCAGATTGGCCTGACGATAGCCCAGATTCTCCACCACGGCGGCGACTCCGATCATGGCCAAATCCCGCGCTCGCGGCGTGCGGCGCAATTGCACCTCCTCCAGCGCCAGCGTGCCGAGGCTAAGGGCCGTGCCGAACAGCACCGTCAGCGAGAAAAAGGCGAACACCACCGTCCCGGATGTCACTCCCATCAGCCAGAGCAGCGGAATCAGGAGATAGCCGAACAACTCACAGGGTGGGCCCAGCACATCCTCGATCACGATCAGCGGCATGCTGATGAGGCCGATCCGGCCATAGCGCGGATTGGCCAGCATCCGCCGATGTTCGACGATGGTTTCCAGCGCGCCCTGCTCCCACCGCGCGCGTTGGTTACGCAGCCCCTTCCAGCTTTCCGGCGCGTCGGTCCAACAGACGATTTCCGGCACGAAGTCGATGCGATAGGGCTTTTTCTCCTCTCGCATGCGGCGGTGGATGCGGGTCACGACCTCCAGATCCTCGCCCACCGTATCATGGCGATAGCCGCCAATCTCGACCAGCGTGGCCCGGCGGAACATGCCGAAGGCGCCGGATATCAGCATCAGCATGTCCAGCCGCGCATTGGCGATGCGCGCCGTCAGGAAAGCACGCAGATATTCCAATATCTGGTATCGGGGCAGCCATTTGCCCGGCAGGCGGATTTGGCGCACATCGCCGCCCGCGACCACCGATCCGTTGACGATGCGGATCGCGCCGCCCACCGCCATCAACGACCCGTCATCGGCCATGAAGGGTTCCGCCGCGCGCAGCAGGCCGTCCGGTTCTATGATCGAATCCGCATCGATCACGCACACCAGGGGCGCGGCGGCGAAGCCGAGGCCCGCATTGACGGCATCGGCCTTTCGCCCATTCTGCTTGTCGATCAGGATCAGGTTCGGATAGCGCGCCGAACCGTAGACGCCCAATATCTTCGTCTTCTGCAATTCGGCCAGTTGCTCCCGTTCGATCGGGCGCAGGGCGAATTCGCGGATCAGCACCTCCAGCGTGCGATCGCTGGAACCGTCATTGACCAGGATCACCTCATGATCGGGATATTCCAGCGCCAGCAAGGCCCGGACGCTGTCGGCTATCGACAACTCCTCGTTGAAGCAGGGGGCGATCACCGAGACCGGCAGGGCAAGGTCGGCGTAGCGGGTCCAAAGGTCATAGGACCGGCTGGCCGGCTTGATCCGGGTGACGAAGACCCCCGCGGCGAGCAGCAACTGGACGGTCGACACCAGATTGCGGATGCTGACGACAAGGAAACAGAGCAGGCCGATGACGACCAGCGTGCCAACGCCAATATCGGCCGCCGTCGAGAGGATGCGCGCCATCATGCCGCCACCTGCAACATCTGCACCGCCTGTTGCGCGCGCAGGCGGACCCAGGGCGAAGGGTCGTTGCGCAGGGCCGACAGCAGAGGCAGGGCGGCGGTCAGCCGCATGATCTGGCAGGCGCGAATGGCGCGGGAGCGCACCGGATGTTCGGGGTCTTCCAGCATCCTGATGATCCACCCGGCGCTGCCCGGATGGCCGAGCCGGGTCGCAGAATCGAGCGCGGCAAGGCGCACCGGAGGATGCGGGTCGCCCGCCGCCGCCGCCAGCAGCGGCAGGGCGGCGAAGTCCTCCGTCCACCCCAACGCATCGATCACCAGCGCGCGGACGGCAGGCGGCAACTGGTTCGACCGGCCAAGCGCCATCAGCTCGGCCGGATGGCTGACCGCGATCAGGCGGAACAGGCTGCGGTGCAAAGGCGTGATCCGCGTTTCATAGAGCGAAAGATCTTCGATCAGCCGTTCCGGCGCGGGCAGCGCATCAAGTTGCGCCAGCAAGGACGCCGCCTCCAGCCTGGTGTCGATATGCGGATCCTCATGCAGCGCCGACAGCAGCGCGTCGACCGCATGTTCGCCGCCGATGCTGCCCAATATGCGCATCGCGTCCACCTGCGCCCGGCGGCGGGAACTTTGCGTCTTGCGCAACGCATCCTTGAGCAGGCCGTGGCGGTCGACCAGCGCGATCAGCCTCTCCCGCTCCTCGCCGCGCAGAAGCTGGATCATGCGGCCGATCGCCGCCAGCTTGTCGGCGGTCCGGGCCTTGCGGAAGGCGGGGCCGGACAGCGCATCCTCGCCGTCCCCGCCCTCCATGCCACCGCCCATGATCTCACGGATCAGCGCCTTGATCATCGCCGCCGCTTGCGCATCCGCCCGCTCCGCCCGGTCGCGGCGGATCACCAGGAACAGCAGCAGCGCCGCCATGCCCAGCGCGCCGTAGAAAGAGATGAAAATGGCGATCTGCGCGACATGGTCGGGGATCGGCATCTGCATCACGGTCAGAAGCCGATCTGAAGGCCGAGCGACCCGCCCTTGCGCGTATAGGTCGCCCGGCGGCGGTCATAATCCAGCCCGGCGCGCAGCGTGATCCGTTCGGCCAGCGGCACGGTGCCGCCCAGGAAGAGCGAATGGACCTGCCGGGTGATGCCCGCTTCGGTATCCGGATAGGTCGCGGCCCCGGCATAAAGGGTCGCGCCATGGTTCAACGTGGCGTCCAGCCGCCCGGACACCCCGGCGCGGGGCGTGCCCTGTTCATCCCACAGGTTGATCATCCGCACCGTGGCGCTGACGCCCAGCCGAGCCGCGGTCAGGCGGACGCCCGGCAGGAAGGTCGTCACCGACACGTCCCGATATTCGGCATGGCGCAGGTCGCCAAGCAGGGTCGCATAGGATGTGACATCCGCCTCGATCCCGCCGCTGGCGCTCCATTTTTCGCGGAAATCGGCGTGGGGCGTCACGGCCAGCGCGGCATAGGCGCGGATATGCGGGCCGATGCGCTGGTCGATGCGCCCCTCGATACGGGTATCAGTGAAGCTCTGGCGATCCTCCCGCTCGGCGGCGAGCGCCAGCACCGTGCCCTGCGCCACGCGGCCATAAGCGGCCAGCGTCGTCGTCGACCAGGTCCGGCTCGGCCGGTTGTCGAAGGAAACATGGGAAAAGCCCTGCGCCACGGCCAGACCGAAGCGCTGAAGCGGAGCGGCGGATGTTTCGGTCAGAAGCTGACGGCGGATCGCGGCAACCTCCGCATCGCCGGGCGAACGCTGCTCGATCGCCACGACTTCGCGCTCGGCGGCGGCGCGGTCGCCCGACCAGAGATAGGCGCGGGCCAGGGCGGCGGCGATGTCATTATCTGCGGGCGCCAGTTCCTGCGCCCGGCGCAGCGTCGCGATAGCCTGGGGATAGTGCCCGGCAAAGCCATGGGCGCTGCCCAGCAGGCGCAAAATCTCAGGATCGTCGGGGAAATCGGCATTGGCCCGGTCCAGCAGGGCAATGGCCTCCGCTTCATCCTTGCGTGCCAAAGCGGCGCGGGCGGCGGCGATCTGCGCGTCGCGGGAAGCGGTGGGCGCAGCCTGTGCCGGAACAGCCAGCGTCATGCAGGCCATGACACAAGCGGACAGCGTCCTCACCGCGCCATCCGGGCCGATTTGAGGATCGCATTGACCCGCACCACCAGCTCGTCGGGAATGAAGGGCTTGGTCAGATAATCGCGCGCGCCGGAGGTCAACGCCGCCATGACATCCGCCTGCGCCTTGCGGGAGGTCAGCATCACCACCGGAATCTCCGGCAGTTCCTGCGTCACGGCGCGCAACACATCCGCGCCGGACATGACCGGCATCATCGCGTCGAGCACCAGCAGATCGACATCGCCCTGGCGCGCCGCCTCCAGCGCGGACGCTCCATCCTGCCGGATCGTCACATCATGGCCTGCCGCCTCCAATTTGAACCGAACCAGCTCGCCCAGCAGATCGTCATCATCGGCAACCAGGATGTGCGCCACTATTACCTACCTCTTGGATCGCTTCAGCCGTTACGTTCCAACTGCGGATATTTTCCTTTTTTAACAATCAATAATGCCATTTTAACCCTCATTTCGCCGTGACGCGGCCACGGCCCGTCCGGATGGCATGCTTGCCGAAAGCCGCGACGCCCATCATGTCGAATGGATTTTCGGCGCAGTCGAGCCAAGAGCCTCGACTGCGCCGAAATCAGTTCGATATGAAAGCTTTCTGGGCAGCACCATGCCCGCCACAGATGGAATGCGGGTTGGCCCTCGCTGGTTTCAGACCCCGTAGAGCAGGGTCGCCTCGGCGCTGCGTTCCCGTTCGCTGGCGTTCTGGCGGCCGTCGATCTCCTGCTCCACAGGCTGACCCAGCCGGGACAGCAGGAAACGGCCGAACGTCCAATCGCCAAGGCCGGAGTCGGCATTGATATGGCCCACTTCGCCCGCATCCGCGAACCGGCTGCCCCAAAATTGCGCCAACCGCTTTGCCCGACAGATCGAGATATAGGGATCGCTGCGGCTGGCCACGACGATCGAGGGGAAAGGCAGCAAAGCCTTGGGCGTGGGAGCGAAACCGCGCAGGCGGGGGTCGACGACCCCTGATTCGAGCTCGGGCGGCGCGACCAGCAGGGCGCCCGCGATCTTGTCGCTCCATTCGCTGCATTCGAACGCGGCCCACCAGGCGACAGCGTGGCAGCCCAGGCTGTGCGCCGCAAGGATGACCGGTCCGTCGATCCGGCTGATCGCATGGCTGAGATTACTGATCCAGCTATTGCGGTGCGGCGCGTCCCAACTGCCCAGTTCGGCGCGATGGCAGTTGGGAAGTTCCGATTCCCAGATGGTCTGCCAATGGCCGGGTCCGCTGTTCATCAGGCCGGGCACGGTCAGGATCGTCGCGGAATGAGCAAGTTCGGTAGCATATGGAAGCATGGCGGGACCTCCTGCCGACTTCTTATTCTCTATCAATATGATTGACAATATGCCGCGGGCATTTTGCGAACTGTCGTTGCCCGCTTGGGACGAACCGAATTTTCCGCCGTCCCGCCGCTTGAATGCGCGGTAACGGCTGGTTCATGTTTTTGGCGGATGAATCACGGGAAACGAAGTGATACATTGGACTCGCGGAATCCGGATACTTCCCCGCTTTTCGCTCGGCTGAACGCAGGAACGGGAACGTCTCCAAACTCTTCCCCTCCTTCGTTCAGCCGGTTCCTCTCCCATCCTTCATTCCGGCCCAATGCGTGGAATGTTAAGGATAAAGCATCAAGCTTTCTTTAATTCAGCGGTGATAGACGAACGGCAACAGAAGGGGCCGAAGATGACATTCGTTCGACTATGTGCTGCATCCAACATCCTTTCATCGGCCGCGCTGCTGGTGAGCCCGGCCATGGCTTCCGAAACCGCCAAGGGCTCCTTTGCCGTCAGGGCCGTGGTTCCGGCCTATTGCGAAATCGACAGCGATCCCGTGCAACTGAGCGAAGGATCGGGTTTCCAATCCGGAAGCGTGATGGAGCTTTGCAACAGCGCGGACGGATTTCAGGTCGTCGCCTCCTATCGCGAGCTTGCGCCCAGCGAGCAGGTGCGGTTCAGCTATGCCGGCTATTCGCGTCAGCTCAATGCGTCGGGCTGGACGCCGGTGGCCAATCGCGTCGGCGCCAAATTCGGCATGCGGCCCATTGGCGTGCAATATAGCGCGCTTCAGGCGCCGCTGGCGATCAACCTCACCATCACTTATTTCTGACCCCATACAAGGCCAGGATCAGATCGGCGTGACGGCCACCGTCACCCGATCGGTATATTTGCCCGCATGCCAGGTCGGATCGGGATCGACGGTGATGGAAATGCCGTGGACGTCGCCCAGCGATCCGGTGTGTTCACCGACGTTGATCTGATCGCCCGTCGCCATGTTGAAGGCGCGGCCATCCACGAACAGCCGGTAAGGAATGACGTCCGGACCGTCGATGCGGCGGAGCATGCCGCCATATTGGGACGTAAAGCGTAGCTGATAGCCCGATGTGCTGAGCACGCGCACCGCGAAGGGTTGCGACACTGTCCGCATGGTGGTGGACAGCTCGCCCAGGTCGATCCGGGCAGCTCCCCCTTCCCCACCGACGCCAGCGAAGCGGATGCGGGCGGTCGCCGGAATTTCCAGCTTCAGGCGGAGTTGCACCTCGTCCAATGGGGCGTTGCTGCTGTCTTCGGACAGGGCGAAGACCAGTTGCTGGCGATAATCGCCGCTCCGCATCCCCCAGTTCACCGGCACGTTGACGGTATAGCCGACCGACGTCCGCCCATGCGGTTGCAGGATGACCACGCCGCCGCCGCTCGATACATCCGCTGGAGAAGCGGAGGTCACGGAAATATTCCCGCCGGGGCCGTTCAGCATATAATTGGGGAAGGAGGCGTCGGACGCGCCCAGATCCCGCGTCACGCGCAGCCGTAGGCGGCATTCGCTGTCGCCGTCATTGCGCACCATGATCCGGAAGGGCTCGGTCAACTGCCGCTGGTCCATGCTGTCCCCGGCGGCAAGGCGCACCTCGCGGGGGCCGTCGACGAAGGAGGGCCGGCATTCCGCCAGTGCATGGCCCGGCACGATGAGCGACGCGAAACCCAGGTAGCGGCAAAATCGGCGCATCATAGTCACTCCTGTGTCCCGGTGGCCGGGCGGGCGGTCACATCGCCCAGTTGTAGCAAGGATTTCGTATCGGCGGGCACGTGAATCATGAACTGCATATCCGGGTTGCGCAGCTCCACCCGATAGCTCTTGCCGGGACGAAGCCCCTGCGTCGCGAAACGGCCCGCGGAGTTGGTGAAGAAGGGTTGCGACACGAAGACTGGATCGTCCACCGCCGAAATGGTGCCGCCCAGCAGGCTGACCTTCTCGCCCTCATAATAGAGGAAGCCATAGGCGCTGATGTTCGCATCGCTGCCGACGACGAGTTTATAGCCGCTCTTATAGGGCGGATTGACGGTATGCACGCCCGTGCCGATGTCGTAGCCGTCCGTCCCGTTCTTCAGATCATATTGGATGCTCTGTCGGTTATAGCTATTGAGCCGCCCGTCCAGCGCCGGACCCCAGATGCCGCTTTGCGCCTCCACCTTGCCGTCGTCCACCGACTGTCCCACCACGACCTGCTTGTCCTTGAGCGCCTCATGGGCTTTGGCAACAAGGAAGCTGTCGGAAATCGGCCGGCCGATGGCGACGCTGTTCCCCGCCACGGCGATCGACGTGCCGATCTGCAGGCGGCTGTCCTGTCGGTCGTCGATCCGCGAGAAACCATTGCCCGAAGAGATGGTGGTGAAGCGCGAATAAAAGCGGTTGCCGATATAGGTGGCCGATCCGTCGATCGAGGCCATGCCGTCGGAATTGCGCGCGGCGATGTCGTAACCGAAGGAGCCGACCCTATCGTCATAGCTGCGCGTCAGGGTGAGGCGGGCATCGTCGCGGCGGCTGTTATAGCCTGCCTCCGCGCGGGTCTTCTGGCCGAAGGGCACGACCAGCGCGATGCGCGCGCCGAAGCTGCGCCCGAACACGTCCTTGCCATATTCCCCCCCCCCGGTGAGGCGGAAGCGTGATGCCCGGTGCATGACATCGACGAAGGCGAGCCTGGTCCCCCTCAGCCCCTCCCGCTCGAACCAGTTGCCGCCGACGACCAGACTGGTGCGATCGCTCAATTGCTGGCCGTAATTGGCAGTCAGCGTGAAGGTCCGGAAACGGCCGAAACCGATGGCGTCGGACAGGGTCGAGAAATTCCGGCTGCGATAATCGGCGCTGACCGACAATTGCTTGCCCTGAATGCCGTAGCCGAATTGCAGCGAATAGGCGCCGCGCAGCGAATAGCCGGTTCCTCGTCCGGTGCTGATCGCGCTGGAAAATTCGAACCGTCCGGGAATGGAGCGCGGCGTGGAAATGACCTCTATGGCGCCCAGTTGCACATCGTTGCCCGCCTGCACCGCGCCGCCGAGCAGCAGCCGGTTACTGATACCGCGGCGATAATAGGCCGACAATGCGGGAGAGTGGCCGTAGATCGGCTGGGCCCGGAAGTCGGTCGGCACGAAGCCCACCGCCGCGCCATATTCGCTTTCCCCGGCGATCAGGTCGGACGGGTTGAAATAGGAATCGAAGGAGGTGATCTGCCGCCGCCCGCTGACATCGGTGACGTAGAGCTGAGCGTTGCGGCCGCCATATTGGGCTTGAAGCCGGGACAGGTCGTACGTGCCCGAATTGAGCTGGAACCGCTCCACCTGCTGGCCGTCGACGATCACGTCGACCGTGGAATCGCGGTCGAGCAGAACCTGCTGCCCGCCAAGCTGAAGGAGCGGCGTGCTGCCGGTGAAGGTCCGCCTGCCCTTTTCGACGGCAATGCCGCCAAGCAGCGTTCCGGAGGTGATTGACAGGCCATTGAGCTGAAGGTCGCCCGCGCTCCAGCGGCGCTGCTTTTCATATTCGTCATAGACCAGCCGCGCCTGACGCCGGTAGAAGCCGCCACCGCCGGTCAGCGCCTGATCATAGCCGCCGTCGAATTCCAACACGACACCGCGATAGCGCATCGCCCCCTGCAGGATGAGGGCAGGCTTTTCGAAGTCGCGGAAATCGCTGACCCGCATGTCCCCGATCATGTTCAGATAGGCGCTGAATTTCTCCGGTTCGAGTGTGGTCGCGGGCAAGGAAAAGCGCACGGCTTCCCCCAATGCCTGGGCGGCGACCATGGTCCCGTCAATACGGTCGACGCGGACCTGCAATTCGGAAGAATCGTAGATGAGGGTGACGCCCGCCTTCTCCACATCGGCAACCGAAACCGAAGGCGTGGCGGGCAGGACCGCCGCGAATTTGGTCCGCCCACTCTCCGACAGCAGGGGCGCGACATGCTCCAGCAGAGACTGGCGATCGAAGAGGATCGTCCCGTCCACATAGACCGTCGCGGCGACATCGCCATAGACATTGCCCTGCCGCAAAAGGGGCAGGGTCATCTGCAGCCCCTTGTCGCCGGGGCGAGCCGCGGGTCCGGGCGCGGCCGGAGGCTGCGCGCCGGCTGTCCCCTGCCCGGCCACCTGGGCCAGCGCGACCGTCGACGACGCGGCCAGTGCGCCTGTGGCGACGCTGAAGAGTAAATGTCTCACCCTGCCCCCCTCGGGCATGTTCAAAGGATCAGCGCTTCAGCGTCACCGTCGCTCCGGCCGCCATTTTTTCCGGAGTCGGGATGAAAAAGATGCGGGCCTGACCGGGCGCGACGATTCCCATCCCGATCATTTCGCTCATCTGAGCGGCATTATATTCCGCGCTATAGGGCTTGCCAGTGCTGTCCGTGCCGCTGACGGCCCAGCCGGACCGACCTGCCGGGAAATAGCGATTGCCCTTGTTCTCGATGCGCACTTCCAGACCATTTTCGGTCCGGGTCTTGCGGACATCCTTGTCCTGCGGCGCCTTTTCATCCGGACCGAGCTCGACCTCGCGGGAAACCGGCGCGATCTGGGCCACCACCGGATCGGGCGCCGTCCCGTCGGGCACGACGTTGACGAGGACGTTGAAGCGCATCACGACCTGAATGCGCGACTGTTCGGCCGGAAGCTGGACGGGAATCTGGCTGACCGCCGCATAATAGACTTCCGATTTCGTCAGCGGACCGTCCGGCAGATATTGGATGCGGAAGACCTGCTTGCCATTGGGCGCGATCAGCGTCTGGGGCGGGAAGACCATGAAACGGTCGTCCGCGGGCTCCAGCGTCAGTTCGCCGCGCTCCCCGATGACCCCGCGATACATGCGCACTTCCATCGGCAACTGGCGGTCTTCATTGTTGGCGACCTCGATCCGCGCCGTGGAACGTGTACCCTGAGGCTCCAGATCCACCGACATCGGCGTGACCCGCGCAGCCTGCGCGCCGGTCGCCATGCCTGTCAACAGAAGCAGCGGCAGAACGAATTTCACCCATTTGAGGAACATCGTCCTCTTCCCCCTCGATCATGAACGGCGGAAATCGGGGAAGCCATGAAAGGGCTCCCCCGATTTCCTGTGCAGATACTGCGATCAGCTCGCGGTGACGGTGATGGTCACGGTGTCGCTGTAGGTGCCGGCCACTGGACGGGCATCCAGGTTGTTCAGCGGATCGACCAGCGCGTCGAACTTGACCTGGCGGTGCAGCGCGCCGCGCGAGGCGCCGTTGTTGAGCTGGATAAGACCCAGCAGCGCCGAACGACGGAAACCGGGCTGCTGCAGCAGACCGCCATTGCGATAATTGTCGGCGGCGAGCGAGTAGTTGATCGTGTTCTTGAAGCCTGCATCCGCGCCGGTCAGCGGGGTGCTGGTGGTCAGACGACCGGCATTGGCCGACGAGATGGTCATGCTGTTGGTGTCGTTGCACGACACGTAGAAGGGGCTGGTTGAGCTGAGCGCGCTATCGTTGATGAACAACGCGGTGCTGCCGGCATTGGTGTTGACGTTGACCGTGCCGAGCTGAATGTCGGTGATGTTTTCCATCGTGCAGGTCTTGGCGACCGACGCGTTGATGTCGAACGTGTCGCTGTCGGTGCTGGCCGCGAAAGCAGGGGTGCCAGCCATCAGGACTGCTGCGGCCGTGGCGGCCATAAGGAGCTTCTTCATAAGGATTTCCTTGAATCTTGAAATGGGTTGCGCGTCAGAGCGACGACCTGATCAGGGGCTTCAATGCCCTGATCCAAGCCGTGCCTTAGAGCGCGGTCTGGACGGTGACGGTCACGGTGCCCGTATAGTTGCCGGCCAGCGGACGCAGCGTGTTTTCGGACGACAGCACCTTCGCGGCCAAACGCACCTGGCGGTGGACGGGACCACGGCTGGTCTGGTTCTGAGCGCCGTTCGCGCTGGAGTAGCTGGGCTGCGAGCCGCTCGTGAAATAGTTCAGAGCCTCGACGCGATAGTTCAGCTTGTCCGTGAAGCCGGCATCGTCGACGCCCGCCTGGAAGGCGCGCGAACCCTGAAGCGTGGCGGGACCGGAAAGGGTCATCTGGTTCTGCTTGTTGCAGCTAACCCAGAACTGGTTGGTGTTCAGCGTCGCATCGCTGCTGAGCAACAGGGCGCCATTGCCCGCCGTCGTGGAAATGTTCAGCGCGCCGAGGTTCACGTCACTGACGTTCTGCATCGTGCAGGTTTCGGGGATCTGAGCATTGATCTGAAACTGGTCGGTGGCCGAATTGGCCGCAAAGGCCGGACTCGCGACAAGCATTGCTGCCGCGGAGGCAAGGATCATCTTCTTCATGGAATACTTCCCCATCTGTTACAAAAAGCGGCCTGAACCACCCCCGTCTCCAATGGGGCTGCTTCCGGCCGTAACTTCAGGGAGGGCGCGCGACTCTCTTTCCCCACCCCTGGAGCTGAACGAAAGTATTAATATATATCTAACGAAAGTTAATACTCAATATTGGGTATCGCTCCGCTTTAATGGTTAACGCAGAACAGCAGCAGCGGGTAAAAATTCATGAAATTCGCGGGTTTCGGTGCGATCCTGACATATTTCCGGCCGCATCAATTAAAATCGACCTGGTTTGTACAAAATCGGGACATGGCTTCATCAATTTTGTTAAGGACAAATTTGTTAATCTATCTATATCGTAAGTTATAGCTGTCGATTCGATAGATATGGATTAAAAATAGAGGCTGCTGCCGGGGGGTATGTGTGGCTGAAGGCTCCATGGCGAATGGAGAGTCGGTTTTTGCGAACTGGGTCGATGCCGATCCGATTCCGCACGCGATAATCGATCGCTCTTTGCGCCTGCATTGGCAGATCAGGGCCGCCATGGCTCTGCTGCAACATTCGCCGGATTTACAGGAACAGAACGACCGCCTCTTCGCCCTCCAGCCGGATAATCAGTCGCGCCTTGAGCTGTTCGTTGTCCATGCGGGGTCCGGCGCGGCATCCTCGATGGTCATTCTGCCCGTCAGGGAAGATTATCTCATCATTCGCGGAAGGCTGATCGAAACCAGTCCGGGCAGCGAACAGATCGGCCTTATCTTCTTTTCCGCACAGCATTTCATCGATCGATCGATCATATCCGATGACGTCAAGGACATATACCGGCTTACCAATGGCGAGCATAAAATATTGAACGCCATGATGAGCGGCATGAATGCGGAACAGATTTCCAGGAGTCTGGAAATTTCCCTGGAAACGGTCAGAACGCATATCCGCCGTATCTATTCGAAAATCGGCGTGAGAAGTCGTGAGGCGTTGTTCGCTCAACTACAACCGTTCAAATTCCTAGCATATTGAGACGGCTTGCAATCTGATTGCATCAGATCGAATTTTTTGATGGCAAGCCGCTTGATCCCGAAATCACCCCTGCGCTTACGCAGGCTATCGAACTTTGCGAAGACTTGGGCCATCATGTCGACAAGTCGCTCCGGATATCGGTTTACCCTGGAACCTTCTTGTCGATTTCCTCACGACCGATTTCTGTTCCGGCAGGGTCGGATGGATAGGATTTCCCGGCGAGATCGCTGGGCGGATTCGTGACGAGACGACGCTGGAAAGTCCCAGTCTCGCCGCTTATCGGCATCGCCAAACCATCTCCGCGCCGGAACTTGCAGGCGCGTTGAGCCTGCGCAATGTCATCGCCCGGCGTTTCACGGCTTATCTGACGAAGTTCGATATTCTGCCCTCTCCCGTCCTGCCCCCTCCCCCGCTTTCCTTCAGTCACTCTTCGGGATGGAAAGGAACGGCGCGGAATTGGTTCGATCAGTAGCCCCGCAGTCTCAACCGGGCCAAGGTATGGATCGATAGCATTGGGACATCCGATCGGGGCGACAGGCGCCATATTTGTGGGGACTCTTCTGGATGAACTGGAGCGCCGGGATCTCAGATATGGACTGGCGACGATGTGCGCTGCCGGCGGGATGGCTCCAGCGATAATTATAGAGCGCGTCTAAAAATCTTGCCAGGCGCCTCACTGAACGCGGAAGAGGGCGGCGTCTTCCATCATTCCATGCTTCTGCCGGGCTTGGCGATGCGCTTGACGTCCGCTTCCGTAACGGGCTGGGGATAGCTGTTGCCGAAATGCGTCCGCACATAGGTGATGACTGCCGCCACCTGCGCTGTCGACAGAATCTCGCTCATCGGCGGCATTGCGCCCTTGCCCTTCATCACGATCGTGATCGGATAGGCGGGGTCAGCCAGCTTTTTGTCCTTAGCCAAGGCCGGAATGGTGCCGCCGCCGCTGCCCATGGCATTGGGCATATGGCAGGCGGCGCAGATTTGCTTGTAGACCTTCTCGCCGTCGACAGCCTTGTTCTTCGCCTGCACGCCGCCGGGCGTATCGGCATGGCCCGGCGCCGCCAGAAGGGCCAGAAGCGGCGGAATCAGGAACAAGCTGCGCCGCATCGTCATGCCGCCTGCGTGCGCTGGTGGATGCGCGTGATCGCATCGATGCCGGAAAGCAAAGATCCCTCCATCCAGCCACCATAATAGCTGGCATGCTCGCCCGCCAGCACCACACGCCCGTCGATCGCGACGAGATTCTGATAATGCGCCGCCCGGTTCTCCTCGCTCCAGCGCGAGGTGCAACCCAATATCCAGGGCACGCGGCTCCACGGCACCGACACGCCGTTCATGAACTCCTTGCGATATTGCGGATGGAAAATCTCGCCCTGAGCCAACGCCGCCTCGATCCGCTCCTGCGGAGTCATGCCGGTCAGCTCGAAGGCGCCTGCGTCGCGGGCGAAGGCGCCCAGCAGCACCGCCGGTCCGTTCGAGAAAAAGCGGTCATTGGGATAGGATAGCTGCGCGATCGGCTGGTCGGTGAAGCTGTGACCGCCATAGATATTGTCATCCTCCTCCCAGAAGCGGCGCTTGAACTCCAGCCCCATTTTGAGCTGACCCGCATAGGGCACCGCCTTCATCGCCGCCGCCAGCTTCGGTCCCACCTGCATCTCGACCTGGCTGATGATCGACAGCGGGATGGTGCACACGCACCAGTCGGCGCTGACGCTGTTCATCTTGCCGCTCGGTACATCCTTGTAGCTGACGGTCACGCCCTTGCCGCTCTGGGCGACCTTTGTGACTTTTGCATTATAGGTGATGAGCTTGCCGACTTGGCCAGCGAAGGCCTTGCCGATCATATCCATGCCGCCCACCGGCTGGAACATCGTCGTCTGCATCACATAGTTGAAATAGAAGCTCATGGCCGTCCAGACCTGCGGGTCGAGCACGTCACCAAGTTTCGCGATCTGCGATGGCGAGGGCGCGCCCTCCACGCCCCCGCCCGGCGGCCGATCGTACCCCCGCTGGGCGGAGACGGCAACGCTGCTGGTATAGGCCATATTGTCGTCCAGCACGCCCCAGTGGCGGAGCGCCTCCAGCAACTTCTCCTTGTCTTCCGCGCTCACGCTGCCATCCAGCGCCTTGGCGTTCGCCGCTTTCGCCAGCAATTCCGATGTGTGGCCCCGGAAGTCGGTTGCCACCGCCTTGTAGCGCTGCGGCTTGCCGCCGAACGCCTCGCTCGAATGGATGAAGCCATTGTGGTTGAGCTGGATGAACGGCTCCAGCGCCACGCCAAACTGCCTGCAATAATGCAGCAGGCAGTTATGGTGATGCGGAATGCGCCAGGGACCGGGATTGATATAGTTGCCAGGCGCGAACTGCACCTTCTGCACGGTGCCATCGCTTTCGGTGAAGATATCGCCGCCGCGCAGCGTATAGTTCCGGCCGCCCGGACGATCCTGAAACTCCAGCAGTTTGACCTGATAACCCGCCTTTTCCAGTTCATAGGCTGCAACCATCCCGGCAAGGCCAGCGCCCAGCACGACGACCGATGCGCCCGGTTTCGCGCCGGACAGGACCGGCGGCCCGTCGAACTGGGTTTCGGCGGCATGGCCCAGCGCGGTCATCGCCTGATACATGGCCGCCGCGCCACCCATCTTGCCGATCAGGCTCAGGAGCTGGCGGCGGCTCGGCTGCGTGCTATTCTCCATAAATACCCCCTGTGCACGGCGGCGGAAGGTTCAGTTGCCCTTGGCCGCGATCGCCTCGATCTCGATCAGTTGCTGCGGCCGGGCGAGACCCGCGATCTGGAAGGCCGACCGCGTCGGCAGATTGGGCTGCTCGGCCGTGCCGAAGAATGTCTTGTACGCCCGCGTCATGCCGTCACGGTCCATTTTCCCGCCCAATTTGGGGTCGCCGACCAGGAAGACGGTCAGCTTGACGACATCGCCCATGGTAAGGCCCATCTCCGCAAGCTGGGCCTTCATCTTGGTGAAGATCGACAGGGCCTGCGCCTCGGTATCGCCAAAGGCGTTCGGGCTTTCCATATCCTTGGGATCGATCGGCGCTCCCGTAGCCCCGGAAAGGAAATAGAGCGTGCTGCCGGGCGGGACCACAGCGGCGCTGGCGATCATCGCGCCGGGGGTCTGCTTATGTTCGACCGGTGCGGCATGGGCCGTTGACGACAAGGCAGTGGCCGCCGCAATGCCCATAAGAGAAAGCCTGAACGCTGACGGATTTGCCATGCACGCCCCCATTCCCATAGTGCTGATGCTGTATCCGGGAGAACGAGGCGCGGAGGAAAACCCGCCATGTTCATGTCGCCATCCTATTTTCCGCCGGAAACAAGGTCTCCGACATCATAATATCTCCCGTTGGCGATCACCTTCCGCACGTTGAAAGTGTTCGCGATATTCTCGCGCGGATCCCCCGCAAGAAGGGTGATGTCGGCCAGCTTGCCAGCCTCCAATGTTCCTGCATCCAGATTGAGCGACTTTGCCGAATTGACGGTCGCCGTCTGCAACGCCTGAAAGGGCGTCAGCCCCGCATCGACATAGGAGGAAATCTCCGCATGCAGATTGGTCGCGATCATCGTATCCGTGCCCGCCGTGACCAGCGCGCCGGCATCATAGATCTTCTTCAGGCTCTGCAGACTTCCCGCCATCATGGGCCGCAGCATCGCCGCCATGGGATCGCTCTCCGTCACGGTCTTGCGCGCCCAGATCGGATAGAGGTTAAGGCGCGGATCGTCGCGATAAGCCGGATTTTTCTCCAGATAGCCGGCCAGCGCGCCGAAATTGGTCGGCGTCAAGGTCCGGCCGCTGCGGCCGAAAAGCTGAATGACATCCTCATAGGCCATGCCCATCGGTCCCTGCTTGGGCGAATAGCCGCGGCGGCTGGTCGCGCCCAGATGCTCGGTCGCGTCGACGCCGGTATAGGCGGCAGGGAAGATTTCATGGCCGGTGACGGGAACGCCCATCTGATGCGCGGCCTCCACGATGCGCCGCTGGTAGATGTCGGGCATGCGGACATAGCTTTTCAATATGTCATATTTCAGGATGCGGGCGCGCTCCAGTTCCCGCTCCAGATGGGCCGGGCCTGAGACGGCGACGCCCATCTTGTAATAGACGCGCTGCCATTCGAACAGCGGGCCGTTGACATAGAGGCGGGGGGATGGGCGGACGCCCGCTTCGGCGGCTTCCCTGTCCTCGATCGCGTCATAGACCTGATTGCCCGGATCGCGGACGGTGGTGATGCCATAGGCCAGCCATGCCCGTTCCAGATTGGAACCGAAATCCTTCTGCAAATGGGCGTGATGCTCGATCAGGCCGGGAATGGCGGTAAGGCCGGTGCCGTCGATAAAATGTTCCGCCCGATGCAAGGCCGGATCGTGATCGCGGATCGCCGCGATGCGGTTGCCCTCGATCACGATGTCCTTGTCATGCTGGGTCTCGTCGCGGACAGAGTCCACCAGATTGCTGACATGGATCACCGTCCGTCCGGTCGGATTGGCGAGGCGGTAAGTGAGGTCGACCGGAATCTCCCGGATCACGCCGGTTTCGGTGTCGATCGTCTTCAGCTTGTCCGACGACTGGTAGAGGATGGTGCGTGAATCGGCGGTCCAGGTGGGAAAATAGGAAATTTCGGATGTATAGCTGCGCGGCGGCCCCATAGGCTTGCCGTCCGCGCCCACCGGCCAGATTTTCAGCAGGCCTTCATAAATGGCCGCCATCTTCGTTCCGTCCGGCGACCAGGCAGGACCGCCGCCGCCCCGCGTGTCCGTTCCCGCATTGGCCTGCGGCAACTGCCAGAAGGGTTCGCCCTTGCCATCGGCGGGAATCACATAGACCTGATTGGTGCCTTCGCGGAAACTGTTCGAATATTTATAGGATAGCGCAATCGCGACATATTTGCCGTCCGCCGACCAGCTTGGGCTGCCCGGCTGGCCCAGCGACTCTGCAAGCCGCGTCACCTTCCCGCTTGCCACGTCGACGACGCAGACGCCAGCGACGCCCCAGCGGCCATCGACATCGAGGAAGGCGATCCGGCTGCCGTCATGCGACCAGGCCGCGCCCAGGGGCTGGGTGTCGATATTGGTGAGCTTGCGATCCTTGCCGGTCTTGAGGTCGCGTATCCAGAGTTGCGGCAAGCCGCCGCCCTTGTCGGAGGTATAGACGATGCTCTGCCCGTCGGGTGACCAGGCGGGATCAGCATCCAGCGCGGCGTCCTTGGTCAGATTCTCCGGCACACCGCCCTTGGAGGACATCCAATAGAGATCGCCCAGCGCCACGAAGGCGATCCTACTGCCGTCGGGCGAGATGGTCGGATGCACGATGCCCAGCGCCTTGCGGGGCGCGGTGGAATCCCAGTCGCGTTTCGCCCGCGCATAGCTGGGCTTCACCGCCTCCAGCGTGGCGGCGAAATCGACGGTGGAGAGGCGTCCGCCGGTACGGTGCCTGATCTTGCCGTCCGACACGTAATAATAGCCGCCCTTCCCCCAGCTTATGCGGAAGGGAAAGACATTCTCGGTTCCGCTGATGGTTTTGCCATCCACTTCCAGATGGCTGCCCTTGGCGTCTTGCACCACATAAGCGAGGTCACCGGCGGGACCGAAGGAGGGGGCATCGACCCTCCCCGCCACCTGTTTGAGTAGGCTTTCCTTGCCGTCGGCCAGGGTCGTCGCATAGAGCGCCGTCTTCGCGCCGTCGATCCCGGCATAGGCGATGCGGACACCGTCCGGCGACCAGCTCGGCATCCGGTCCTCGCGGGGGTTGCTGCTGAGTTGCTTCACCGCCCCGCTTGCGACGTCCAGCGTCCAGATGTCGTAATTGCCGCTGCGGTCGGAGGAAAAGGCGATGGTCTTGCCATCGGGGGACCAGGCCGGTTCGCGGTCGTCCCATGCGCCCTCGGTCAGCTTGCGCATGTCGGTGCCGTCAGGCTTGATGGTCCAGAGATCATAGCCACCCTCGCGATAGGCGAAATAGGCAAGCCGCGAACCATCGGGCGACCACACCGGCTGGCGCGCATCGTTGAAATAGTCGGTGATGCGCTTCGCCTTCCCGCCCTTGGCCGGGATGATCCAGAGGCTGCCCTGAAGGTCGACCGCCAGCCATTTGCCGTCGGGGGAGACCGATACGGCCATGGAGGTGCCCTCATGCACGTCGAAGGCAACCGGCTTTTCGCCTCCGGGCGGCGGGAGATTGGCCGGCTGGGCATAGGCTTGCACGGCGCAGGCCGACAGCAGGGCGACAGAAAGAAACTTCAGGGGAGACTTCATCAACACACCCTCTTACCAGCCGAAGACATAGCGTTCGCGGCGCACATCCGCCCCGCCGCGCAAAGTGCCGCTGCCCGGCACGACCCCGGCGGCGACGATGCCGGTGGAAACCGCGAAAGGCCCCAGCACGTCGAGCTTGTGCCCGCGCGCGGTCAGATCGTCGCGCACCGCCTGGGGCACCCGGTTTTCGATTTCCAACACCCCCGGCTCATCCTTCTTGATCGCGAAGGAGGCATGAAAATGGTTGCTGTTGATGCGCGGCGCCTCAATCGCGGCCTGGAGCGGCTGGTCGAAGGCCAGCACGCGCAGCAGCACGTTCATGATCTGCTGGTCCTGATTGTCGCCGCCTGGCGTGCCGATCGCCAGATAAGGCGCCCCGTCCTTCAGCACCATGGAGGGAGAAAGCGTCGTGCGCGGCCGCTTTCCGGGCGCCAGCACATTGGGGCTTTCGGGGTCGAGATCGAAGACGGTGAGCCGGTTGCTCATCGGCACGCCGGTGTCGCCCGCAATATAGGCGCCGCCCAGCAGCCAGCCCGAACTGGGCGTGGCGCTGAACAGATTGCCGTCCTTGTCGACCACTTCGATGGCGGTTGTGTCTGCTGTGGGACGCGGCGGCGCTTTCAGCCTGTGCGGGGTGAAAACGGGTGTGGTGCGCGCCTTGCCCTCATAAGCCCAGGGATCGCCATAGCGATGCTCCAGCGACGCCTTCGGCCCGATCTGCTTCACCCGGTCGGCCGCATAAGCCTTGGACAGCAGACCCTTCATCGGCACGGTCGCGAAATCAGGATCCCCGAAATAGGCGTTGCGGTCATCGAAGGCGAGCTTGATCGATTCCGCGACGGTGTGGAGATAGGGCGCCGAACCCGGCTCCATCGATGCGATGCCCGCCGCCTCGGCTATGTTGAGGGCCATGAGCATGGCCGGACCCTGACTCCAAAATCCGCCCTTATAGACTTCATAGCCGAAGACGCTGGTCATGGCAGGGACTTCGACCTTGCCCTTGTAGCTGGCAAGGTCTTCATAGCGCATCAGGCCGCCGTCTCGCTCCATCGCCGCGCCGATCCGCCGGGCGATGTCGCCCTTGTAGAAGGCGTCGCGCCCCGCCTGGATCGCCGCCTTGCGGTTCTTCGTCTTCTTGTACGCGGCCCGATCCGCCTCCGCGATGATGCGGATGGTCCTCGCCAAATTGGGCTGGCGGAAGATTTCGCCCACTTTCGGCAATGCCCCGCCCGGATAATAGGTGTCGTAGGCGTCCTTCCATTTGGACGTGGCTTTCTTCTGACTGACGAACACTTCGGCCAGGAAATTATACATGACGAAACCGTCCGCCAATTCGATGGCGGGTTGGAGAACCTGGTCGAGCGTCATCGTGCCATTGAGTTGCAACGCCAACGCCATGGCGTCCACCATGGCGGGAACCGTGCCGCCATTGGGACCGTTGCCTGGAATGACGCCCGCCTTGGCGAACTTGTCCGGCGTGGCGAGCGCGGGCGCGACGCCCTGGCCGTTCACCAGCGAGACTTTCTTCGCCTTCGCGTCATAGATGATGGTCGGCGCTTCGCCGCCAAAGCCGAAATGCGAAATTTCCGTCACGGCCGCCGCGAACACCGCCGCAACGCCCGCGTCCGTCGCATTGCCGCCCGCCATCAATATGCGCGTCCCCGCCGCCACTGCATAATGACGTCCGGCGGCAACGATGCCGAAACTGCCGACAATCTCCGGCCGCAGCGTCTCTCCCGCGCTTACCAGCCGGGTGGGTTCCAGCGGCGCCTTGGCGGAGGAAGCCTCCTGCGCCAAGGCCGATGTCCCAGTCTGGGCCAGAGCGGCGCCGCCAACGGCCAATGCCGCCAAGTCACGACGGCTCAATCCCTGCTTTGCGCTCTCGCTCATGAATGAAGATCCCCCGTAATCGGCATAGTCAGAGCTATCCGAGGGAAAGGACGCGTCTGCCTTGCCGGTCTTCCTCCCTGTAACGAGATCGATCCCTATTTCCACTATGCTTCAGAAAATTTCATAGGATTTGAAAAATATTCATCCCGGCATGGTGGAAATTATGATCTCATCAGTTCTACTATCTTGAACGGGCGTGGATGTGGGCGCTTCGCCCGTCAATGCATGCTGACGGCGTGAGGTCGGAGGCGAAATGGCCCACACGGGGGATGGTGCCGGAACTCCAGTTATCGGGGGATCCGCGAATGCACAGTCTGGGCAAATTCCCGTTTTCAAAAAACAATAGCCTGTCGTGCACGGGATTCATCGGCGCGCAACCGCCCGATAGCTGAAACCGCGCAAAGCCCTTTCGCCGGAGGGATCGGCGGATGGGCTTCATCACAGGGGAACAGCAAGATGAGGGTGAGAAGAAACAGCATTTCGACGCTGGCGGGAGCCAGCCTTTGGGCATTGACGGCAGGTGCCCTTCACGCACAGACGGCAACCGACAGCGCTCCGCAGGCCGAAGCGGACAGGGGCGCCGAAATCGTCGTCATCGGCTCCCAGATCAGGGGCGCGAACACGACCGGCGCCTTGCCTGTCAGCGTCGTGGGCGAACAGCAGATAGAAGCGGTGGCCGCGGTTTCCGGCGCCGATCTCTTCCGTTCCATCCCGCAATTGGGCGGCGTGACTTTCAACGAACAGGTGCTGGGCGGCGGCAACGCCAATGCCGCGCGCGGCGACGTTTCCACGGTATCGCTGCGCGGTCTGGGCCAGGGCAACACGCTGCTGCTGATCAACGGCCGCCGCACCGTGCTCCACCCGACGTCGCAGGCCATTACCGGCGTGGTCGATTCCGGCGTTCCGACTTTCGGTTATAATGCCAACACCATTCCGGTCGGCAATATCGCGCGCGTGGAAGTCCTGCGTGATGGCGCGGCCGCCCTCTACGGTTCTGACGCAGTTGCAGGCGTCGTCAACAACGTCCTCAATTCCGATTTCAACGGCGCCAAGTTTGACGCCCAATATGGCGGGGCGGAAGGCACCAATCTTCGTGAATTCACCGTCAACGGCTTGATCGGCAAGGACTTTAGCGAAGGGCGCGGCAACATAACGCTGTTCGCCGGCTATGCGCAAAAGTCCAAGCTTTATCTCAGCGACCAGGACTATACCGCCAATGTCGACCGCCGCGGCTATGTGGCGGGCACGCCCTTCGCCAATGTCGCGGCATTCAACGGCACCAGCACCAGCACGCCATGGGGCACCTTCCGCGCGCTCAGTCCCGCCGCAAACGGCACCTTCCTGAACCGCACCATCACCAGCAACGGCGTCGCTTTCACCAACAGTTCCAGCCAGTTCCACATTCAACCCAACGCCAACAGCGGGTGCCGGATCGCATCGGGCACCGCGGGAACCTGTTATGACGACGGCAACGGCGCCACGGAAATGGCGACCGTCGACAGCAATCTGCGCTTCAATGCGCCGGCGACGTTCGACGACCTGACCACCCAGCCTTCGGTCAAGCGCATCAACCTGTTCGCCAATGGGCATTTCGACCTGACCGACGAGCTGACGCTTTATGGCGAAGCGGGCTTCTATCGCGGCAAGACGGAAGCGATCATCGGCGGCCCCGGCTCGCTCGCGAACATTCCGATCACCGTCGCGGCCAACGCCTATTGGAACCCGCTCGGTCCAGTCGGCTCGCCCAACCGCCTGCCCGGCCTGAACATAGCCGTCGTTCCGGCCACCGGCCTGCCGATCCAGATCACCTCGCTCAACTATGTCGACTTCGGATCGCGCAAGGTCGACGTGACCAATTATCAATATCGCTTCCTGGGCGGCCTGAAAGGCAATATCGGGGACTGGGACTGGGACACCGCCGGCCTCTATACCTGGGCCACCGCCGCGGATACGCAGGAAAATTTCTCCAATAGTTTGCTGCAAGCCGCGATCAACCGCACCACGCCCGATGCCTATAATCCCTTTAACGGCGGCTGCGTGGATACGCCGTCCGTCGGTGACTGCACCCCGAACAATGCGGCGACCATCGACAGTTTCCGCATCAAGGCGACGCGCAAGACGCGCACGTCGCTGGCGCTGTGGGATTTCAAGATTTCCAACGCCAATCTGCTGGGCCTGTGGGCGGACAACAGCATCGGCATCGCGGCAGGCGTCGAATATCGCCGCGAAACCTATCATGACAACCGCTCGACCTATCAGGGCGGCATTCGCGGGGTGGACACCACCTATACCGACTCCGTCACGGGCATTTTCTATGGCTCCGACCTGGGCGGCGCCAGTCCCAGCCCCGACGTGCGCGGCAAGCGCAATGTGAAGTCCGCCTATGCCGAACTCGCCATCCCGATCTTCAGCCCGGACATGGAAATTCCCTTCTTCCGCAGTCTCGATTTCCAGATCGCCGGGCGCTACGAAGACTATAGCGACGTCGGGTCGGTCGCGAAGCCGAAGATCGCGGGAAGCTGGGAACTGCTCCAGGGCCTGCGCCTGCGCGGTTCCTGGTCGCAGGGCTTCCGCGCACCCAATCTGGAGGTCATCAACACCTCCACGCTGGACCGCGTGAACACCGGCGTCGACTATGTGCTGTGCGAAGCGGACCTGCGGGCGGGCCGTATCGCCAACTTCTCCCAGTGCAACCGCAGCATCTCGGTCCTGCGGCGCAGCGGCGGCAATCCCAACCTGAAGCCGGAGGAATCACAGAGCTGGAGCTTCGGCGCGGTCTTCTCCCCGCAACTGGGCGACGGCTGGGGCAAGGTGACGTTCACCGTCGACCGCTGGAAGATCAAGCAGAAGAATGTCGTCGGTCTGCTGGACTATCAAAACGGCCTCAACCTCGACTATCTGCGGCGCGTGCAGGGCAGCAGCAATCCCAATGTCGTGCGCCGCGATCCGACCGCGGACGATGTCGCGCTGGTCGCGGGCACCGGCCTCGCCCCGGTCGGCGAGTTGCTCTATGTCGTCGCCAATTTCGAAAATCTGTTGCCGGTGACGGTGCAGGGCATCGACTTCAACCTCGACTATCTGCTGCCGACCGCGTCGATCGGCACCTTCTCGCTCAACGTCAACGCCTCGCGCCTGATCAGCTATTATGTCGATGCGCCCGCCGGTGTGACGGCGGTGATCGACGGCCGCTCGGCGGGCCTGGTGAATGCTGGCGTGCCGATCCAGGGCGGCGGCGATGTGGTCGGGCGCGACGGGCAGCCGCGCTGGCGCATCGCAGCCACGCTGGACTGGACCATGGGGCCGGTGAAGATCGGCGCCTATACCCAGTTCATCGACAGCGTGTATGAAAATGCGGTGCGCAACGCCGCGACCAATCCGTGGATCGTGAAGGGCCAGACCACCGTCAATCTCTACGCCCAATATACGTTTAAAAATGGAGGGCCGCTCAACAACACCAGTTTCCAGATTGGTGCGCGCAATATTTTCGACAAGGATCCGCCGCTGGCGTCGGGCGGTTATCTGTCGAACCTCTATCAGCCGCAGGCGCGTTATTGGTACACCAGCATCAAGAAGTCCTTCTGATGCGACAGGATGCGGCGCCCCATTTCAGGCGCCGCATCCTTTTTGTCCGTTCCGCCAAGATCGAAGGTTCGTCCATGCCCGCTCCCGATCAGCCCCAGCGCCCGGAAGCGCTCGACCGTCGTGAATTGCTTGCTGCCAGCCTTGCGGGCCTGGCGCTCACCGGCCTTCCTTCCACAGCCCGCGCCCAATCCGGCGCCCGTGCACCCGATGCGCCGCGCTCAGGCGGCGCAAGCGTCGTGGCGCACCGCGTTGAGGTTCCGATGCCACATGGCGGCGTCACCGCTGGCCATCCGCTCGCGGCCATGGCGGGCACGCGCATGTTGATGCAGGGCGGCAGCGCCGCCGACGCGGTGGTCGCCGCCATGGCGGTGATGAACGTGGTCGAACCCTGGGCATCGAGCGCGGGCGGAAACGGCTTTGCCACCTGCCTCGACCGCCGGGCAGGGAAGGTTCATTCGCTCGCCTTCACCGGCGGCGCGCCGCGCCTGCTCGATCCTCAGGTCGATCCCAAGGCGCTGGACCATGGCCCCAAGGCGCTGACCGTGCCGGGCGCCTTTGGCGGCTGGATCGCGCTGGCCCGGCGCTTCGGCAGGCTGCCGCTCGCCACATTGCTCGGACCGGCGATCGGCTATGCCCGCGACGGCCATCCGCTCGATCCGTCCATCGCCCTGTTCATCGCCCGAGCGCAAAAGACACTCGCGCTTTATCCCACCAGCGCCGCCCTGTTCCTGCCGGGCGGACAGCCGCCCGCGCCCCGCTCCATCTTCCGCAATCCCGGCCTCGCCCGTACCCTTCAGGCACTGGCCGATGCCGAGAGCATGGCGCTGAAAGGCGGCGCTGACCGCGACCGCGCCCTGCAAGCCGCCTATGACCATTTCTACACCGGCCCGATCGCACAGGAATTTGCCCGCTTTTCCATCGAGACGGGCGGCTGGCTGCGCCTGGACGATCTCAAGGCCTATCGGCCGCGCTGGAGCGATCCGGTCAGCACCAATTATCGCGGCCTCGACGTCTACAGCAGCCCGCTGACCTCCCGCACCGGCCTTGAACTGTGCGAGCAGCTCAATCTGGTCGAAGGCTTCGACCTGGCCGCCCTGCCCGCCGACGGGCCGCAATTCACCCATTTGCTGATCGAGGCGATCAAGGTCGCCAAGGCCGATGTCTATCGCTATGCGGCGGACCCCCGTTTCGCGCAAACGCCGGTCGAGGGGCTGCTTTCCAAACGCTTCGCGGCGGAGCGGCGCAGGCTGATCGATCCGGCCAGGGCAGGACTTTATCCGGAGGGCGGCAATGCGGCGGCTTTCGATCATGCCGCGCTGGAACAGGCCCGGCAGCGTTTCGCGGCGCGGGGCGACGACCGCACGCGCGGCGGCGACACCACCAGCCTGTCCGCCGTCGACGCGGACGGCAACGCCATTGCCGTCACGACCACGGTCGGCGGCGGCTTCGGTACTTTCCTGGTGATGGGCAATACGGGCATCCTCTTCAACAACGGCCTGCGACTGGGATCGACCGCACCCTATGACGGCCATCCCAACAAGGTCGCTCCCGGCAAGGTCGCGCTGCTCGGCAACGGCCCCAGCATCGTCCTCGACAAGGGCCGCCTGCGCATGGTGTTCGGCTCGCCTGGCGGGGAGACGATCGGCCAGACGCAGTTCCAGTTTCTGGTGAATGTCGTCGATCGCGGAATGCCCATCCAGTCAGCCATCGAAGCGCCGCGCTTTGCGCTGGATGCCGATCCGAATTTCTACAAGCCCGGCGCGGCCATCACCGTGCAGGCGGAGGGGCGCTTTGCCGATCCTGTGCTGCAAGGCCTGACCGCCATGGGCCACCGGATCGAGAAAGTCGGCCCCTATTCCATAGGCAGCGTGCAGGGCGTGTTGGTCGACCCGTCGGGCGCGCGCATGGGCGGGGCCGACCCCCGCCGCATGGGCTATGCTATGGGCTATTGAAGCATCTCAATCCTTCTGATCGGCATAGGCCTTGACCAGCCCATAGAGGAATTTGCGCCCCTCCATCACTGATCGCACGCGGATGCGTTCGTTCAGGCCATGGACGCCATTGCCGTCGGGATCGCGGAACAGCCCACTCACCCCATAGGTCGGGATGCCCGCGGCGTTCATCGTCACCGCGTCGGTCGCGCCCGTCGCCATATGCGGCACCACCGGCACGCCGGGCCAGACCTGTGCTGACATCTTGATCGCCGGGCCCAGCACCTTGTCCGTCACCGGCGCGGGATTGGCCGGACGATAGCCTCGCGACGCCGTCACCTTGACCTCCGGATCGTCGACGACCTTGGTGAGCGTCGCCAATATCTCATCCGTCGTGACGCCCGGAATGACGCGACAATTGACCGTCGCGGTAGCCCGCTGGGGCAGTGCATTGGCGGCGTGCCCGGCCGACAGCAAGGTCGCCACGCAAGTGGTGCGAAGCATCGAATGATAGCTGGGCGATGTGTTGAGCAGATCGCTGGCCGCCTTGTCCTGCGGATTGGCGACGATCGCGGTCATGGCCGCGCCTTCCGCGCCGCCGACCACCTTGGCCATTTTGGTGAAATAGCCGCGATTGGCATCGATGAACTGCACCGGGAAATCATAGCGGCTCAGCCGGTCCAGCGCCCGCGCCAGGCTGTAGATCGCATTGTCCGGGCGCGGCAGCGAGGAATGGCCGCCGGGATTGGTCGCCTCCAGCGTGAACTGCATCACCACCTTCTGCGCTGCCTGGAATGTCTGGTCGACCCGGTTGCCCTTCTCGTCCAGCTCGCCATAGCCACCCTCATTAAGCGCAATGCCCGCGTCGACCAGATCCTTCTGATTGTCCACCAACCATTTGGCGCCGTTCAGGTAAAGCCCCTCCTCCCCGCAGGTCAACGCCATCTTGACGGTGCGCAGGGGGCGGTATTTTTCTGCCTGAAACCGCAGCAGGCTGTCGATCCAGATCGCGTCCTGCGCCTTCATGTCAGCGACGCCCCGGCCGTAATAATAGCCGTCCTCCTCAATGAAGGCATAGGGATCGCGGGTCCAGTCGGCGCGGCGGGCATTGACCACGTCGATATGCCCCAGCATCAGCACGGCCTTCAGCTTCGGGTCGCGCCCAGGATAGACGGCGACCAGCGCGCCCGCCTTGGGATGCCCCTCCGGCACGAGGAGATGCAGATTCTGCTCCGGGAATCCGGCGGCCTTCATCTGCGCGGCGACCTTTTCCGTGACGGCGGTGCAGTTGCCGCTGTCGAAGCTGCTGTCGGTCTCCACCATCTCCTTCAACAAGGCACGGAAGGACGCATCGTCCGGCGGCGCGGCATGGGACGCGGAAGCAGCCAGATTGGAGGTCATGGCCACCATCATCGCGGCAGCGCGCAACAGCACGGATCGGCTCATCTGAATTCCCCTGTCATCAAACCCAAATGGTCAAACGCAGAACGACCGCCTTTCCACGCCCGGCATGCGTTTCTTCGCGCAAAATAAGTGCCGTTCGGCCTTCTTCTGACACATCTTCGCCACACCGCCGATTTTTCGGCACGCCTATCCCGCCGAATTTCCAAATATGCATTGACATGCACTTTTTAGCGCTCTAGCGAAACATGCATCACAGTATATATTTGAATAATAATCACCATCAGGGATAGGAGATATGATGAGGCTGCCCGTCGCTTCCGCCATGTGCATCAGCGTAAGTTTGCTGGCGTTGACCGCTCCGGCCATGGCCCAGGATGTTCCCCAGACGGGCGGCGCGGAGGCTCAGGGCGAAGGCCCGGCCAGCACCGGTGACATCATCGTCACCGGATCGCGCATCGTCCGGGACGGCTATACCGCGCCCACCCCCGTCACGGTCGCCACGACGGAGGATCTGGTCAAGGCGACGCCGACCAACGTCCCTGACGCGCTCAACAAGCTGCCGCAGTTCCAGAACAGCTCCAGTCCCTCGCGCAGTTCGCATAATTTCGCCAACAGCGCGAGCCATGGCAATGTGCTTAACCTGCGCGGCGTGGGCGGCAACCGCACGCTGATCCTGTTCGACGGCATGCGCGTGCCGCCGACCACCTATCAGGGCACGGTCGACACCAATGTCATCCCCAACGCCCTGCTTCAGCGCGTCGATATCGTGACCGCGGGCGCGTCTGCCGCCTACGGGTCGGATGCGGTCGCGGGCGTGGTCAACTTCGTCCTCAACCGCAAATTCACCGGCCTCACCGGCAGCGTCCAGGGCGGCGTGTCGCAGCGTGGCGACAACGGCAATCAGCGCATCAGCCTGGCCGGCGGCATGGACCTGTTCGGCGGGCGTGGGCACCTGTTGCTGTCGGGCGAATATTATAACAACAGGGGCATGTTGCGGTCCGACCGCAAGGGCGGCAATTCCAATTATGTCTATGTCGGCAGCGTTCCCGGCAGCACTGCTGCCCCAGGCTCCAACGCCAATCCTCGCGTTCTTCAGGACAATATTCACCTGATCTTCGCCAGCGACAATGGCAAGATATTGGATGGCCCCTTCGCCAATTATCAGATCAACGGCGACGGCACGATCCGGCCCTTCAATAATGGCACGGCGACAGGCACGGCCGCGTTCAATATTGGCGGCGACGGCTTCGTTATCCCGTCGGACGTTCATGCCGTCGCGCCGCTGCGCACTTATCAGACCTTCGGCCGTTTCAGCTATGATGTGACCGACGACATCAATTTCTTCGTGCAGGGCAATTTCACCCGCAGCGAACTCAGCTATATCAGCCAGTCCAACGCCTGGGTCGGCACGCAAAATGCTCCGGTGTTCGAGGGCAATCCCTTCATCCCGGCACAGGTCGCTGCCGCACTGACGCCCGGCCAGCAGTTCAACATCGGCAAATATTCGGGCGACAGCTCGAAGAAGCCGTTCACCAACGAACGCACCGATTTCTGGATGGCTACGGCCGGCCTTGAAGGCAATCTGGGCGACAGTTGGAAATGGTCGGTCAACTATACCCATGGCGATTCCAAGCACAGCGTCGACCAGCATGGCCTGTACGACTATCAAAAGGCCTATGCCGCGCTGGACGCGGTGCGCGACACAAACGGCAATATCGTCTGCCGCCCGACTCTGAGCGCCGATCCCGTCGTCCGGGCGCGCTTCGCCGGATGCCAGCCGCTCAACATCTTTCTGACCGGCGACGCCTATACCAACCAGCCGGGCTATGATTATGCGACCGGCACCATGTCCTATGATGCGCGGATCAAGCATGACGCCGCCGCATTGCAATTCCAGGGCTCGCCCTTCAGCCTGCCGGGCGGGCCGGTCGACATCGTGGTCGGCGGCGAATGGCGCAAGCAGTCGCTGGACCTCTCCAGCAACAGCGATCCCTCGCTGCTCGACACCGCCGCCGAACGCAGCGAATATTTCGCGGGCCTGCGCGGCGTGTCGTCGACCTCGCTCTTCTACTGGCTGACCAATGTGGGCCAGGCGCAGGGCAGCGTGACGGTCAAGGAAGCCTTTGGCGAAATCAACCTGCCGATCGTCAAGGACATGCCGTTCCTCCATTCGCTGGAACTGAACGGCGCTGGCCGCATCACCGACTACAGCACGTCGGGACAGGTCGAAACATGGAAGCTCGGCCTCACCTGGAAGCCGGTGCAGGACATATTGCTGCGCGGCACCATCTCCCGCGACATTCGCGCGCCTACCTTGTTCGATCTGTTCGCGGGCGACCAGAGCGGCATCGGCCTGCTGACCGATCCGGTATCGGGCCAGACCGGCAACGTTTCCACCGTGTCGGGCGGCAACCGTCTGCTCGAACCGGAAAAGGCGAAGACCAAGACCTTCGGCTTCGTGCTGACGCCCAGCTTCCTGCCCGGCTTCAGCCTGTCGGCGGACTATTTCGACCTGGAGATCGAAGGGGCCATCGGCACGCTCAACACCGGGCAGATCGTGCAGAACTGCGTCGCCAACGCAGCGGCGCCCGAATGCGCGCTCATCACCCGGCCAACGCCGACCGCCTTCCCCAGCCTGATCCGCGTCGCGGCGGCCAATATCGCCAAGCTGGAAACGGCGGGCGTCGACATTGACGCAAGCTATACGACGCGGCTGGGCAACGGCAATTTCAGCGCCCGCGCCTATGTGAGCTGGCTCGATAAATATGTGACTCAGCAGAGCGCGGCGGTGGCCGCCTATGACTCGGCGGGTTACGGCATCAACAATGGCCCGATCGCCCGGCCGAAATGGCGCGGCACGCTGAACCTCAATTATGTGAGCGACGGCGGCCTCACCATCTTCGTGTCGGAGCAATATACCGGCCCGGTGAAGGTCGGTTCGCGTGAACCGAACAATAATTATTCCGGGGCGAAGGCGCCTTCGGTCTGGTACACCGACCTGACCATCAGCCAGAAGATCGAAGGTTGGGGCGGCAGTCTGGAGCCGTTCATCACGATCAACAATCTGTTCGATCGCGATCCGCCGCTGATCGCCGCCGATATTCCGGGCGTGAACCTGCCGACGATCATTTCCACCTATGACACGGTGGGACGGGCGTTCACCGCCGGGGTGCGGTTCAAATTCTGATACAAGGTCGGGGCGGCGAACCAACAGGTCGCCGCCCTCATTGCTTGAGGAGAGGCAGGGGTGAAGGCTCGGATGAAGGCAGCGCAATTTCTGGCGGGCATGGCCGGCCTTTCGCTGGTCGGCGGCGGCCTGATCGCGGCCCCGGCCGCACAGGGTCCGGCGGTGACGACCGCATCCGGCCCGGTGCGCGGGGTGGCGCAAGGCACAGGCAGCGTCTTCAAGGGCATCCCCTTCGCCCAGACGACCGGCGGCAATCACCGCTGGACCCCGCCACGGCCGGTCGCGCCCTGGACCGCGCCCTTCGACGCCTCGCAATTCGGACCGATCTGTCCGCAGCCCGAAACGCCCAATGAACGCGGCGCCCGGCAAAGCGAGGATTGCCTGTCGATCAACGTCGCCACCCCTTCGCTCAAGGGCAGGATGCCCGTGCTGGTGCTGATCCATGGCGGCGCTTTCTTCGTCGGCTCAGGCGCGGAACTGTTCGACGACGCGGCCAAGGCCTATAACAAGCGCGGCATATTGGTGGTGTCGCTCAATTACCGGCTGGGACGGCTCGGCTTCTTTTCTCATCCCGGCCTGCGCGCCGAACAGCCGGGGGTGCCGATCGGCAATTATTGGCTGATGGATCAGGTCGCCGGGCTGAATTGGGTGCGCGGCAACATAGCGCGCTTCGGCGGCGATCCCGGCAAGGTGACGATCATGGGATGCTCGGCGGGCGGGTCCAGCATCAACGCGCTGGTCGCCTCGCCCAAGTCGCGGGGCCTTTTCGCCCGCGCCAGTGCGCATAGCGGCGGCGGCATCAACAACGCCACCCGCCCGCAGGCACAGGCGGAACAGGAAGGCATCGCCTTCGCCAGCCGTGCAGGCGTGACCGGCGAGGGCAAGGATGCCATCGCCGCGCTGCGCAAGCTCGATCCGGCGGCGGTCATGGCCGCCGATCCCGGCCCGCCCAATTTCGGCGCGGTGGTCGACGGCGCGATGATCACGGAGGAAACCGCCGTCGCCTTCGCGAAAGGCCATATCGCCCGCGTCCCCTATATCGCCGGATCGACCAGCAATGAGGCGAGCATTTTCGGGCTGATGGGCTTTGACGAAAAGGTGCTGAAGGATCGCTTCGGCATCGACCTGCCGGCCGTGCGGAAAGTCTATGATCCGCAGGGGAAGCTGCCCCCGGCGGAGCTGCTGCGGCAGGTGCAGACCGATTTCATCTTCACCTCGGCGGCGACCGCGACGGCGGGCCTGGCGGCGCGCCGGCAGCCAAGCTGGTCCTATCATTTCGCCTATGTCCCCCCGGCCGAGCGCGGTCAGGTGGCAGGCGCGCCGCATTGCGCCGATTTCGGCTATACGCTGGGCGCGGCCAAGGCGTCGCAGGGCGCTGAAAATGCGCGGCTCGCGGCGATGATGCAGGACTATTGGGCCAATTTCATCAAGAGCGGCAATCCCAATGGCCCCGGCCTGCCACGCTGGAGCGAATATAAGGGGGCCCATCGCGGGCCGCTGCTGATCGACGGCAAGACTGCTGTCGCGCCGGATTTCCGGGCCCGCCAGATCGCCTATTGGTGGAAGCTCTGGGCCGACCGCACCGGCGAGAAAATGCCCTGACCGAAAAGCAGACGATGCCGAAAAACTGGCTCCGCATGCTTCCCCTGCTCGCCCTGATCGGCGCGGGAACGCCGCCGCCGATCCGGTTCGAGGTCGGGCGGCTGCGACCCGAACCCTGGCCGGAAACCATCACCCGGTTCCCCGGCGGCGTCACTGCCGCAGCCGATATCATCTACAGCCAGCCGCTCCATTATCGTCCCCTCCGGCTGGACCTCTATCGCCCCGAAGGCCGCCATGGCCCGCTGCCCCCGATCATCCATGTCCATGGCGGCGCATGGGTCACGGGCACCAAGCGCCATGGCGGCCCGATCAACGACTTCCCTGCCGTGCTGGCGCAATTCGCCGCGAAGGGTTTCGTCGTGGCGTCCATCGAATATCGGCTCGACGGCGAAGCCCATTTCCCCGCCGCGATCCAGGACGTCAAAAGCGCGATCCGTTTCCTGCGCCTCCACGCGAAGGATTACGGCATCGATCCGGCGCGGGTCGGGATATTCGGCGGGTCGGCAGGCGGACAGCTCCCCGCTCTGGCCTCCACGAGCTGCGGCGTCGAACCGCTTGAACCGCCTGCCGACCGCAACGCATCCGACCTGCCGACCCCATCCGACTGCGTGCAGGCCGGCGTGTCCTGGTATGGCGTACATGATTTCGCGACGGTGCCGACACCGCCGGGCCAGACCGGCCCCGCCCCTTATCTCGGCTGCGAGGGCCGCTGTTCGAAGGACGTCCTCGCCTTCGCGAGTCCCATCACCTATGTCGATGCCAACGACCCGCCGATGCTGCTGATCCATGGCCTGGCCGATACGCTGGTCGCCGTCTCGCAAACGCAGGAGTTCGAGGCAGCGCTGAAATCCGCTCATGTGCCCGTCGAAGCGATCTACATCCCGAATGTCGACCATGGCTTCGTCGGGAAAAGGGATGCCGACACGGCGAACGCCAATGAACGGGCACTTACCGCTACATTGACGTTCTTTGAGCAAAAGCTTGCACCGGAACGGTGATTCTTTCCGATCGGCTTGAGACCACGCGGCCTATGCCGATGGTCCCGGCAGCCGCAGCCTTACCGTAAAGCTGTCTTATAAGGCTGTCATTTCGCGGTCGTTTCGACCTTCGCATGGCTGCCTTCCTCGCTCGGCCTGATCTTACCGCCGAACAGCATCTTGAGCTTTCCGGTCAGTGACACATCCGCTTCCCACAATTCGGCCTCATCTATGTCGAAGCGCAACAAAGCGAGATTGGGGTCCGACTTGCCGCCGGGGAACCAAGCCTCCACCGCTTTCGACCACAGTTTGTCGATCATCGCCGGATCATTGTCGATGCGCGCGCTGCCGGAAAAGCAGGCGAAGAAATCATGCCCCTTGGCAACAAACTGGCCCATCGCAGCGCCACCACCGGCCAGGCGATTGTCCTTGTCGACGAAAAACCAGAGCCTGTCTACCTGATCGTCGTCCAACTGGACGGTAAGCGGCTCGCTATGCTGGCCGCTGCTCGTAAGGCCAAGCATCATGAACGGGCTGTCCGCCATGCGGTCCCACAAATGTTCCTTCAGCTTCTGCGCGTCGGTCATGATCATCTCCTGATTATGGAGGGGACTATACGAACGGCAGGCGCGAAGGGTCCGCTTCGTCGGATGGGATGAAGCCGATCGACCGCTCAGGCGTTGTCCAACCTGCTTCACGGACCATGGGAGGAGAATGATCGAGATGACGATCCGCTGGCCAGCCCAATTGATCATCGCGCGCCATGGCCAAAGCGCAGGCAATATCGCGAGCGACGCCGCCCATGAGGCGGAGGCGGACCGCATCGCCCTGACGGTGCGCGACGCCGACGTGCCCTTGAGCGATCTGGGCCGCGAGCAGGCCGCGTCGCTGGGCCGCTGGTTCGCGCGCCAGTCGCAGGAGAGCCGTCCGGAGGTACTGCTGTCCTCGCCCTATTTGCGCGCCTGCCAGACGGCCCGGATATTCCGCGAGCATGGCGGCGCGGCCGGGGACGAGCCGATCTGTCGCGATGAGCGGCTTCGTGAAAAGGAGTTCGGCATATTGGACGGGCTGACGACCGGCGGCGTCCGCAACATCTTCCCCGACCAGGCCGAATTCCGGCGCCTATTGGGCAAGTTTTACCATCGTCCTCCCGGCGGGGAGAGCTGGTGCGACGTGATCCTTCGGCTGCGGTCCGTAATCGACACGATCTCGCTGCATTATGCCGGGCGCCGGGTGATGATCTTCAGCCATCAGGTCGTGGTCCTTTGCATGCGCTATATATTGGAGAGCCTGACGGAAGCCGAGATACTGGCGATCGACGCAAAGGGGGACGTCGCGAACTGCGCGGTGACCGATTACCGGCTAGATGCCGGAGCGGGGCGGGACGGACGCCTTGCCCTCCAGCGGTACAATGTCATTGCGCCCATGGAAGAGGACCGGACGCCCGTCACCAAGGCGCCCGATGCCATTGCAGGAGCGCGGGGATGAGCTTGCGAAGCATTGATGAAAGCTGGCTGCGCGATCACCCGCTGCCCGGTCTGGAGGACGGATCGGACAAGAATGAGCGCGGCCGGGTGATGGTGATCGGCGGAGCCGAATTCGTGCCGGGCGCCCTGCGCCTGACGGGGGAAGCCGCGCTCAGGGCGGGAGCGGGAAAGGTCCAGTTGGCGACGGTCTGTTCGGTGGCGACCGCATTGGGGGTTCTCGTGCCGGAAGCATCGATGCTGGCGCTGCCGTCCGACCGCAATGGCGAGATCGCCGCGGAGGCGGTCGGGATATTGGAGGAGCATGTCGGGCGATGCGATGCCATGGTCCTGGGGCCGGGGATGAGCGTCAGCGACCGGACCGACACACTCGTTGCCCGTCTGCTTGCTTCGCCCCGCCGGGAGCTTGGCGTCGTGCTGGACGCCGCGGCGCTGACGTCCGCCCGCGACCTGGCCGATGTCATCGCCGCGCATGACGGCCGCGTGATCATGACGCCCCATTGCGGCGAAATGGCGATCCTTGCCGGGATGGATGAGGCGGCTGTCGCCTCCGATCCCGAAGGCGTCGCAGCCCACATCGCCACGCGCTTCCAGTGCATCATTCTGCTGAAGGGACAGGAAAGCATCCTCGCCCACCCTTCCGGCCCTTCGCTTCGTTTCGACGGGGGATGCGTGGGTCTTGCCACAGCGGGTTCCGGCGACGTGCTGGCGGGGGTCATCGGCGGCCTTCTCGCGCGCGGAGCCGAACCTCTGCGGGCCACTGCCTGGGGCTGCTGGCTGCATGGCATGGCAGGGCAAGCCCTGTCGAAGGAGATGGGAAGGGTCGGCTTCCTGGCAAGGGAACTCGCCCCCATCATCCCGCGCCTGCTCGACCAAAAAAATGCCTTAGGGTCCGGCCTGGACGATGCGAGAAGTCGCTGGTCGCCGGAGAGCCCTGCTGATAAGCCATTCCCGTCCGGCACCGGAGCAAGGCATCCGCGTTGAACCCTGGTCGGATTTCGCGCTCTGGGACAAGCCGCAGATGATATTTGCCGACTTCCTCCGCAACCGCCGCCGCGATCAATTGTCGGACGAGGATCTCGCCGCGCTCGAAGCCAGCATCGGCCACGTCCGCAAGGCACAGGCCCGACAGATCATCGCCCGTGCCGGCGAGCCGATCAGGCTGAGCACCTATCTCATGGAGGGCTTCATATGTCGCTATATGGACGACCGAAACGGCCTTCGTCAGCTCGTCGCCGTGCATGTCCCCGGCGATTTCGTCGATCTCCATGGCTATCCGCTGGGTCGGCTCGACCATGATGTCGCGACCCTGGGCGTCTGCAAGATAGCGCTGATCCCCCACGAAGCGCTGGACGGGCTGCTGGTCGAGCGTCCCAATCTGACGAAGCTGCTGTGGTTCAGCACGCTGCTGGACGCCGCCATGCATCGCGAGTGGATTTTCCGCCTCGGCCGCCTCGACGCAATCGCCAGAATTGCGCATTTTTTCTGCGAGATCGAAGCGAAATTGCGGGCCGTGGGACTGAGCGACGGCCGCGAATTCACTTTTCCTCTCACCCAGGCCGATCTGGGGGAGGCCTGCGGCATGACGCCGGTACATATCAACCGGATGTTGCGGGAGTTGAGAGAAAGGAAGCTGCTTCAGATGCGGCGCAGCAGGATCACGATCTTCGACCTGGCCGCCCTGCGCCAGCTTAGCGATTACGATCCGTCCTACCTGTTCATCGAGGGATGAGGGAACCTCTTTGGCCCGCGGTGCGTCCTTTGCACCCGAGCGACAAAGGATGATCCATGCCTCGACACGGCATATTCGACAAAAGCACAGGCCCGGCTTCATGATGCACCCTGTCCCGGCTTATCCGCACCGGGCTGGCCAGCTTGATCGAAATCAATCTGTAACGCATTCAGGCCGGACCTTTCCCATGGTAATCGCTGGCGCTTGTGCTCTGAAAGGAGAATGACGTGCTGCCGACCTATTCGACCGAACAAGCGCTTGCGGGGGTAGAAGGCCTTGACGACATTCTCTCCGGCGGACTGACCCGCGGCCGGGTCTTCCTCCTCGAAGGCAGTCCGGGCACGGGCAAGACCACCATTGCAATGCAGTTTCTGATCGAGGGAGCGAAGCGCGGCGAGCGTTGCCTCTACATCACCCTGTCCGAAACCGACGATGAAATGCGCGAAAGCGCGCAATCGCACGGCTGGACGCTCGATGGCGTGGACCTCTTCGAACTGGTTCCCCCCGAAAGCCTGCTGGATGAGCAACAGCAGCAAAGCCTGCTCTATTCGTCCGACCTGGAGCTGGGCGAAACCACGCGTCGGATCTTCGACGTCTTCGAGCAGGTGAAGCCGGACCGGGTGGTTCTGGACAGCCTGTCGGAAATTCGCCTGCTGGCGCAAAGCTCGCTGCGCTATCGGCGTCAGATATTGGCGCTCAAGCATTTCTTCTCGAAGCAAAATACGACCGTGCTGATGCTCGACGATCTGACGGCGGAGGTCGCGGACAAGACCGTCCACAGCGTCGCCCATGGCGTCATCCGGCTGGAGGAATTGTCGCCCGGCTATGGCCCGGAACGCCGCCGGATGCGCATCATCAAATATCGCGGCCGGCGCTTTCGCGGCGGGTACCATGATTTCATCATCGAACAAGGGGGCGTTCGCGTCTTTCCACGCCTCGTATCGGCCGAACACAAGACCAGCTTCGAACGCAGCCTCCTGAAAAGCGGATCGCCGGAGCTGGACGCCCTGCTGGGCGGCGGTGTCGAGCGTGGCTCCAGCGTGCTCGTCCTTGGTCCCGCCGGCACCGGAAAGTCGCTGCTGGCCCTGACCTTCGTGACCGCGGCGGTCGCGCGGGGCGAAAAGACCGCCATGTTCGTCTTTGACGAGGAGATCGGCCTGCTCTTCAATCGCGCAAAGGGCCTGGGCATCGATATGCAGGCCATGGCGGACGAAGGAAATCTGGTCATCGAGCAGGTGGATGCAGCCGAATTGTCCCCCGGGGAGTTCTCCCAACGCGTGCGCAATTGCGTGGAAAGCCATGGGGTAAGGACCGTCGTCATCGACAGCTTGAATGGCTATCAGTCGGCCATGCCGGAAGAAAACGCCCTGGTCCTGCATATGCATGAACTGCTTCAATATCTTAACCGGCAGGGCGCCACGACCTTCCTTACGGTCGCGCAGCATGGCCTGGTGGGCGACATGAAGGCGCCGGTCGATGTCACCTATCTGGCGGACACGGTCATTCTCCTGCGCTATTTCGAGGCATTGGGGCGGGTGCGGCGCGCCATGTCGGTCATCAAGAAACGCACCGGAATGCATGAGGATACCATTCGCGAATTCCGCATCGGCCATTATGGCATCCGCCTGGGCGAACCATTGATCGGCTTTCAGGGCGTGCTGCGGGGCGTGCCCCATTTCGTCGGAAACGCGCCAACGCTCCTCGAAGACGACAAGGCGTGATCCCGCATCTTTCCGAACGAGCACTCATCCTCGCTCCGGTCGGACGCGATGCGGAGATTGCCGCCTCGATGCTGGGCGAAGCGGGGCTGCGGTCGCAGATCTGCGCGGATCTTTCCGCCCTGTTGAGCGGTATCGACCATGGCGCGGGCTTTGCGCTCGTCACGGAAGAGGCGCTGCACAATCGCGATCTGCACCCTCTGGTCGGCTGGCTGCAAAAGCAGCCGGAATGGTCGGATTTCCCCTTCATATTGCTGACGCGGCGGGGCGGCGGACTGGAGCGCAATCCGGCGGCTTCACGCTATCTGGAGATGCTGGGCAACGTCAATTTTCTTGAGCGCCCCTTTCACCCCACCACGCTAATCAGCCTCGCCCAGTCGGCGCTGCGCGGCAGGCGCAGACAATATGATGCGCGGACGCGACTGGAGGAACTGCATCGCGGCGCGGAGAAATATCGATCGCTGTTCGATTCGATCGAGGCGGGATTCTGCATCATCGAGATGATCTTCGACGAAGCGGGTAACGCCGCCGACTATCGTTTCATCGAAACCAATCCGGCCTTTGCGCGGCAGACGGGCCTGACCGATGTGGTTGGGAAGACCATGCGGTCCCAGGTGCCGGGGCATGAACAAAATTGGTTCGACATTTACGGCCGGGTCGCCCTGACCGGCGAGGGGGTGCGCTTCGAGGATCAGGCCGAAGCGCTGGGCGATTATTGGTACGATGTCTATGCCTTCCGCGTGGGCGATCCGGAGGCGCCCCAGGTTGCGGTCCTGTTCAACGACATCACCGAACGTCGCCGGATGGAAGCAGCCTTGCGCCAAAGCGAGGAGGGGTTGCGCGCGCTCAACGAAACGCTGGAAGAGCGGGTGCAGCAGCGGTCACGCGAACTGGAGCTGGCGCAGGAAGCGCTGCGCCAGTCGCAGAGGCTGGAATCCATGGGGCAGCTTACCGGCGGCGTCGCCCATGATTTCAACAATCTGCTGACGCCGATCGTCGGCAGTCTCGATCTCCTCCACCGTCGCGGCCTGGGAACGGATCGGGAGCGCCGGCTGATCGAAGGCGCCCTGCAATCGGCGGACAGGGCCAAGATGCTGGTGCAAAGACTGCTCGCCTTTGCGCGGCGGCAGCCGCTGCAACCTACCGCCATCGACATTGCCAGCCTCGTGCGGGACATGCGCGACCTGATCGTCAGCACGTCCGGGCCGCGGGTGCAGGTCGAACTGGCGATCACCGACGATCTGCCGCCGGCCCATGCCGACGCCAACCAGATCGAAATGGCGCTGCTGAACCTGGCGGTGAACGCCCGCGACGCCATGCCGGAGGGCGGACGGCTCCGGATCGGCGTGACCTGCGACATCATGGCTCCGGAAAACGGCCTGCGCTTGCGGGAGGGCCGCTATATCAGGCTGTCGGTCACGGACAACGGCATCGGCATGGATCAGGAAACCGCGGAAAAAGCGATCGAGCCCTTTTTCACGACCAAGGGCGTGGGTCAGGGGACGGGCCTTGGGCTGTCGATGGTGCATGGGCTGGTCGCGCAATTGGGCGGCAGGCTGACGATCGAAAGCGCCATCGGAGAGGGCACGACGATCAGCCTCTGGCTGCCGACGAGCGAGATCGAGGTCGGGCAGGATGCGGCCGGACCGGACCTGTCCCCGGTCAAGCTCGATCACGGCATGGCGCTGGTGGTCGATGACGAGGATCTGGTCCGCGCAAGCACGGTGCATATGTTGCGCGAACTGGGTTATGACGTGTTGGAGGCCAATTCGGCCGAACATGCGCTGGCGATCATGAAAACCGAACCGGAGATCGACGTGCTGGTCACCGACCATCTGATGCCCGGCACGACGGGCACGGACCTCATCGAACAGGCAAGGATGCTCAAGCCGGAAATCCGGGCGCTGTTGATATCGGGCTATGCCGAGAATGCCGGAATTTCGGCGGAGCTGCCGCGGCTGACCAAACCCTTCAAGCAGATCGATCTGGCCAAGAGCCTTGCGGCCCTTTGAGGATCTTATGGGATGAACGAAACGATGCAAGGAAGACAAGGCCCGATGATAGATGCGGCGGGACCGGCCATGCCCTTCCGACCGGATGTTTCACGCCGACAGAAAATTGTTCATTGAATTGTAGGGCTTGGCGTGGAACTTTTCCATCGTGCCTGCGTAACGACCGGGAGGTGCGCGGGAAATCCAGGCGCAGGGGCAGGCGCAGGGGGGACGATGGGGATGTCGCGGGCTTTGGCTTTTGGCAATACGGCTTGGGCGGCTGGGATGGCCGCATGCCTTGCCTTCTTATCCATGTCTCCCGTCCAGGCGCAGAGCATCGAAGAGCTGCGGGACATGCCGATCTCCGCGCTGTCCAAGCTGGATGTCACGTCCGTCACCCGTTCGACCGCTTCGCTGGCCGACGCCCCCGCATCCATCTATGTCATCACCCATGACGATATCGTCCGTTCGGGCACGTTGACGCTGCCGGGCATTCTTCGCCTCGCCCCCAATCTGCACGTCATGCGCGGCGGCCCCAATGACACGGTCGTCGCCGCGCGCGGGCTCAGCGGCAATGAGGGCGCGCAGAATTTTTCCAACAAGCTGCTCGTCCTGATCGACGGCCGCAGCGTCTATTCGCCGCTCTACTCCGGGGTCTATTGGGACATGCAGGACATCCTGCCCGAAGATGTCGAGCGCATCGAAGTGATTTCCGGACCCGGCGCGACGCTTTGGGGATCGAACGCGGTCAACGGCGTCATCAACATCATCACCCGCGACGCTGGCGCTTCGCAGGGTCTGTATGGGACGGGCGTGGTCGGCAACCGAACCTATGATCTGGGCCTGCGCTATGGCGGCCATGCAGGCGGAAACGCCAGTTACCGCCTTTTCGTCAAGCGCCATGAAAATTTCGAAAGCGCATCGGGGCTGGACGATGGCAACCGCCGGACCCAGGGCGGCTTCCGCTTCGACTGGAATGCGACCCCCGCCGACGCGTTGATGGTCCAGGGTGACGGCTATTACGGCTCCCGCTCGCAGGGAAATGCGGCCGACGAGAATTTTCACGGCTATGACCTGCTCGCCCGCTGGCGTCACGGCACGGCATCGGGCGCGACCCTGCAACTCCAGGCCTATTATGACCACACGGCGCGCAGGATCGAGAATGACGGCGGCCGCTTCGCCCTGGATACGTTCGATGTCGAGGGGCAGCATAGCTTCACTCTGGGCGAGGCGCACAACATCGTCTGGGGCGGCGGCGCGCGCATCAGCCGTTATGTGATAGAGAATATTCCCGGTCTGGACTTCGTGCCCGGCCGGCGCGACCTGTTCGTGGGCAATTTGTTCGCGCAGGACAGCATCGCCATCACCCCGTCCCTGACGGGCACGATCGGCGCCAAGCTGGAGCAGCGCAGCTACAAGGATCTGACCTTCCTGCCCAGCGTCCGCCTGTCCTGGAAACCGGACCCCACGACGCTGATCTGGGGCGCCGTGTCCCGCGCCGTCCGGTCGCCCACCCCCTTCGACGAGGATGTGGTGGAGACCATCGGACAGACCGTCATCCTGACCGCCCTTTCCGGTTTCCGCTCCGAAAAGCTGACCGCCTATGAGCTTGGCACGCGCCTGGTAGTCTCGCCCCGCGCCTCGCTGTCCGTATCGACCTTCTACAATGTCTATGACGATCTGAGGTCGGTCGAACCCGCTCCCGGCGGATTCCTGCCGCTGCGATGGGGCAATGGAATAGAGGGGCACAGCTACGGCCTGGACGCCTGGGCCGATATTCGGGTGGCGGACTGGTGGCGGCTGAAACCCGGCTACAGCCTGCTCATCCAGAAATTCCACTTCAAGCCGGATGCGGTGCCGTTGCTGGGCGTCTCCCAGGTCGGCAATGATCCCAAGCATCGCGCGACCCTGCGTTCCTCCATGGACATCGGGCCGGAGGTCAATGTCGATTTCGACCTGCGCTATGTCTCGGCCCTACCCGACCCGCATGTTCCGGCCTATGTCGAGCTGGGCGCCAGGCTGGGCTGGCAGTTTGACGACCGGGCCGAATTGTCGGTCTCTGGCTTCAACCTCCTCCACAGCCGTCATCAGGAGCTTCCTGTCTCGCAGGCGACCCCACTCGGCCGCAGCGTGTTCGTGGCGCTGAAATGCACGATCTGATCCCTCCCCTTTGCAAGAGGCGCGCGCGCCGCCTGCGATGGGCGGCCTTATTATCCCTGTCGGTTTTGGCCGGGCGCGCTCCGGCGGCCGGGCCGGCCAATTCGCTCTCCACGTTGGAACGCGCGATCCAGGCAAACTTCCTGTTCAAATTCGCGCCCTTCGTGGAATGGCCGCCGGGAGCCTTTTCCGCCACGGACCGGAATTTCATCATCTGCGTCGTCGGGGAAGACCCTTTCGGCACCCTGTTGACCGATGTCGTGCGGGGCCAGAAGATGGTGGGCCGCCCTGTCGTGGTGCGACGGACCGGCAATGAAAGCGGCAATACAGGGTGCCACATATTGTTCGCGGGCGCATCGACGGACCCCGGCTACGCGCCTTTTTCGACAACCGAGGGACAGCCGATCCTCACCGTCGCGGACAAGAGCGCGGGCCCGACCGGAGCGATGATAGAATTTGTCAGGCAGAGCGGCCGCGTCCGCTTCCAGATCAACGACGGCGCGGCCCGCGCCCATGGCCTCAGGATCAGTTCCAAATTGCTGGGCCTTGCAATCGCGGTGGACAGGAAATGACGCAAGCTTCCCAAAGCCGCCTCAGCCTCGGCAACGTCATCGCACAGATGGCGACGCCCCTTTCCGCCGTCCTGATCGCGCTGATGCTGCTCGCCGCGGGTCTGGCGGCCACCTTCCAGCTCGAACAGCTCGCCCGCATCGAAAAGCTGCGGCAGACCACGGCGCAAGCGCAAATCCTGGCCAGCGGGATCGCCGCGCCGCTTGCCTTCGACGACGATGTGGCTCTGCAGGAATATCTGAACGCGCTGAAGGCCGATCCCCAGATCGTCGCGGTCGCCGCCTATGACGGCAAGGGCGACTTTGCGGGCGGTTTCGCCCGACCGCCCGCCCGATTGCCCGAAGGCGCGGAGGCCGCAAGGCGGGAAGCGCCGTCAAGCGCGCTGGCTGTCACCGTCCCGGTCAAGCAGGGCAGCACGCAACTGGGTTCCGTCTATCTCATGTCCACACTGGACAGCCTGTCGCGCCGTCTGACCCGCTATCTGGGCATCGCGGTCATCGTGATTGCGGCATCGGTGCTGATCGTGATGCTCACCGCCTCCTATTCCTCCCTGCGCCGGGCGCATCAGACGCTGCAGGCGGAGATTGCCGGACGCCAGCAAGCGGAAGAAGCCCTGCGCCAATCGCAGAAGATGGAAGCCATGGGCCAGTTGACCGGCGGCGTCGCGCATGATTTCAACAATCTGCTGATGGTCGCTTCGGGCGGGCTGGATCTGATGGAACGCACCAGCGACCCTGTCAGGCTGGAGAAATTGAAGGCCGGGATACGCCAGGCCGTCGACCGCGGCGCGAAACTGACGCGGCAGCTCCTCGCCTTTTCCCGCCGCACGCCGCTCAACCCGGAAGTCATCGATCTGCGCGAACGGATCAGGGGCATGGACGCGCTGCTCGAGCGCTCCCTGGGCGAAAGCATAGAGGTCGCGATGCACCTCCCAGCCGATCTCTGGCCGGTGGAGGTCGATGCGTCGGAACTGGAAGTGGCGATCCTCAACATCGCGCTCAATGCACGCGACGCCATGCCCAGGGGCGGCACCATCGTCATCGAGGGCGCGAACCTTCCCGGCAACGGCGACCGGCCCGATCAGGTGCAGATCGCCGTGACGGACAGCGGCGCAGGCATCGCGCCCGATCTGGTCAACAAGATATTCGAACCCTTTTACACGACGAAGGAAGTGGGCCAGGGCACGGGTCTGGGCCTCAGCCAAGTTTATGGGTTCGTGCGCGCATCGGACGGCAAGGTGCTGGTCGACAGCATCGTCGGCCGGGGGACGACCATCACCCTGCGGCTTCCCCGTTCCCTGCTCCCCGCCAAGGTCAGCGATCGCCTGACCGAACCGGTGGCCGCCTTTGGCAAGCCGCGCATCCTCCTGGTCGAGGATGACGACACGGTGGCCGATACGGTGGGCGGCATGCTGATGGCGCTGGGCTATGAAGCGGAGCGGGTCGACAATGGCGATGAAGCGCTCCGCCGGCTGGAAGGGAATGTCGATTTCTCGCTGATCCTCTCCGACATGATCATGCCGGGAGAAGTCAGCGGCATGGAACTGGCGCTGAAGATCAGGCAGCTTTGGCCGCATCTGGGGACGATGCTGATGACGGGTTATAGCGCAGCGGCTGCCTCTGCCGCGAAGGAGGGCATACCCCTTTTGGCAAAGCCTTTCACGATCCAGGATCTGTCGGTCCAGCTCATGACGGCGCTGGATCAGTCAGGACAGGGCAGCGCGTAATAGGCGAGGCCTGGAATGAAGCTGTCTTGGTCGGGCTGGCCGTGGACCATATGTTCAAGGCGGAATTCGGGTCCGTGAAATCGAGAATTGATGAGGCACCCGACAATGCCGATGCGTAACTCTACTTATAGCGCCAAGAAGCGCGCTGGCTGAAACTTCACCGATGGTCTGGTGAAGAGGTTCGCGTCATGCGTCGTTTCTTGAGTATCTTGAGTCTGGGGACTCTCATGATCGCCAATGTGGCGTCCGCGCAATCGGCTGCGGACCATGCCGCGCATCATCCCGCTGATGCCGCCGTGCCCGCCCCGCCCTCCGGCCCAAGGCATGACTGTCCGATGATGAAGGGCGGTGAAGACGGGCGACGATCGGATGGCATGGCCCCGTCAGGCCCGAATGGCGCCCCCGGACATATGGACGATTGCAAGGCCATGCACGCGCCGGACCATGGCGCAGAAATGCATCCGCCCGCGCCAGAAGCGGGCAGTAAGTAAATTTTGATCACGCATAAGGAGAAGGACAATGGCTGAATATCGCTCGCTGATACCCTTTGGCCGTGGCGGCCTGTTGCGCGGCGGCTTTGATCCCTTTGTCGATTTTCGCAAGGAAATGGACCGGCTGGTCGATGATTTCGGCCGAGGCTGGGCCGCCCCGCAGAGCGGCGACAGCAAGGGCTTCCTGATCCCCAAGGTCGACATCGCTGAAACGGACAAAGGGCTTGAACTGACCGCCGAACTGCCTGGCTTCGATGAAAAGGATGTATCGCTGGACATCCACGAAGGCATGCTGACGATCAAGGCCGAGCATAAGGAAGAGCGCGAGGAAAAGGACGAGAAGAAGCATTATCATCTGGTCGAACGCAGTCAGGGCAGCTTCCTGCGCCGTTTCGCCCTGCCGTTCGAGGCTGATGCCGACAAGGCGACCGCGCAGCTTCAGAAGGGACTGCTGAAAGTCACCGTGCCCCGTCTGGCGACCGAGCAGAAGAAGCCGAAGCAAATTCCGGTCGGCACGGCATAAAAATTCGCACCGCAGGCAATCGCCGCGCATGATGGTATAGCGGGGGAATGAAACGCATCACGCTCTGGCTGTTGCTGGCGGTGTTGCTGGCTGGCACGGCGGCTTATGCGCTGCTGGGCGGGCGAGCGCGCGAGGTGACGACCGCGACCGCCCGCATTGGTGAGGCGGTGGAACTCGTCTATGCCACCGGCTTTGTCGAGGCGGAGCATCCCGTGTCCGTCGCGGCGCGCCTGACGGCGCCAGTGCGGCAGGTGATGGTGGACGAAGGGGACCGGGTGCGGCGCGGCCAGCCGCTGATCCTGCTGGACGATGAGGAACAGCGCCACGCGCTGCAACAGGCGGGCGCGCAACGCCGGGTGGCGATGCAGGACGAGCGGCGCGTGGTCGCGCTGTTCGCCAAGGGCTGGGTCACGCGAGCGGCGCGCGATCAGGCGGTCGCGGCGGCGGACAGCGCCAGGGCAGCGGAGGAGAGCGCCGCCGCCCGGCTCGATCAGATGGCGGTGCGATCGGGCATGGATGGCATAGTGCTGCGCCGGGACGTGGAGCCGGGCGACCTTGCCGTGCCCAGCCGCACGCTGATGACGCTGGGCGATCCCGCCCGCATTCGCATCACCGCCACGATCGACGAGCGCGACGTGCCGCGCATCCATGCCGGCCAGGCCGGGCTCATGTCCAGCGACGCCTGGCCGGGCCGGGTGCTGCGCGGCCATGTGCGGGAGGTGACGCCGGGCGGCGACCCCGAACAGCGCGCCTTTCGCGCCCGGATCGTCACCGACGCGCCCATGACGCTGCCGCTCGGCCTGACGCTGGAGGTCAATATCGTGACGCGCCGGGTGGCCCAGGCGCTGCTGGTCCCGGCGACGGCGGTATATGATGGCCGGGTCTGGGTGGTGCGAGACAGGCGCGTCCATAGCCGGGCAGTCCGCACCGGCATCGTCGGCTCCAGCGATACGCAGATCCTTGCCGGCCTGTCGCGGGGCGACGCCGTCGTTGCCAAGCCGGACGACACGCTGCGCGAGAATGGGCGCGTGCGGGTTAAGAGATGAGCGGTCAATTCGGCCTGCTCGTCGCCATTGCGCTCCGCCATCTGGCCGGGCGCCGACGCCAGACATTGGTGGCGGTGAGCGGTGTCGCGGTCGGCGTCGGCTTTTTCCTGGCGGTGTCCGCGATGATGATCGGCAGCCAGAATGATTTCGTGAAGACACTGATCGACGCCGCCCCCCATATCGTCATTTCCGACGAGCTGCGCAGCCCCCCGCCCCAGCCGGGCATCCGCGCCTATCCCGGCGCTGCCGTCGACCTGCGCCATTACAAGGTGCGCAATGAGGTGCGGGGGCTGAAAGGCTGGCCCCAAATCCTGCGCGCCGTCGACGCCGAGCCGGGCGCTATCGGATCGCCCAGCCTGACCGGCGCCATCACCCTGCGCAGCGGCGGGCGGGAGGAAGCGCTGACCATCATCGGCGTCGACCCGGCCGTCGAGGAGAAGGTCAGCACCATCGAAGACAAGCTGCGCACGGGCCGCCTGCGCGACCTGGAAAGCACGCAGGGCGGCATCATCATCGGGGAGGAAATGGCCCAACGCCTGGGTCTCGCCATAGGCGACGTGGTGGGCGCGACCCCGGCTTCGGGCCAGAGCCGGTCGCTGCACATCGTCGGCCTGTTCAAGCGCGGCCAGAGCCAATTGGCCGCGACCGCAGGCTATGTGCTGCTAAGGGAGGCGCAATCGCTGCTGGGCCGCCCGTTCATCATCAACCGCATCGGCGTGCACTTGAACGACCCTTATGCCGCGCAGCCGATCAGCCGGCGGCTGGAGGCGCGCTTCTCCTACAAGGCGGAAAGCTGGCAGGAACGTTCCGCCGATTTCCTCTCCCTGCTCGTGACCCGCAACGTCATCATGTACAGTGTCGTGTCCGCGATCCTGCTGGTGGCCAGTTTCGGCATCTACACGGTCGTGTCGAACAGCATCACCGACAAGCGGCGCGACATCGCCATCATGCGCTCCATCGGCTTTTCGGAGCGCGACCTGCAACTGATCTTCGTGATGGAAGGGCTGGTGCTGGCGCTGATCGGCATCGTGGCGGGATGGCTGCTGGGCTATGGGCTGATGGCGATCCTCGGTTCGCTCGAATTCCCGATCGCGGGCGAAGACCGGCATCTGCCGCTCGATCGTTCCGCCCGGCAATATGCGATCGCCGCCGCCGCATCGCTGCTGGCCGGGACAGTCGCGGCCTGGCTGCCGGCGCGCAAGGCGGCGCGCGTCGATCCCGTCGACATATTGCGGGGCGCGATATGAGCGCGATCATGCAGGCCGAAGGATTGTCGCGCAGCCTGCCCGGTACGCCGCCGGTGACTCTGGTGACGGACGTGACCCTCGCCATCGAACCGGCCAGCTTCGTCGCCATTGTCGGGCCTTCGGGCTGCGGCAAATCCTCGCTGCTCTATCTGCTTGGGCTGCTCGACCGGCCGAACAGCGGCCATGTGCTCTTCGACGGGAAGGATATGAACCCCCTCAGCGGGGATCGGCGCGCCCATATCCGGCTGGCGAGCTTCGGCTTCGTGTTTCAGTTCCATTTCCTGCTGCAGGAATTCACCGCTCTGGAAAATGTCATGCTGCCGATGCAGCGCTTGGGTTTGTTGAACCGGGCACAGGCGCGGGACAAGGCGCAGAGCCTGCTGCAAGCCATGGGCCTTGGCGCCAAGAGCGGCAAGACGCCCGACCGGCTGTCGGGTGGCGAACGGCAGCGCGTCGCCATCGCCCGCGCCATCGCCAACGATCCGGCGCTGGTGCTGTGCGACGAGCCGACCGGCAATCTCGACAGCCAGAACAGCGCCCGCGTGGTGGAGCTGTTCCGCAGCCTCGCCCATGATCAGGGCCGCGCCGTAATTTGCGTGACCCATGACGCCGATGTCGCCGCCGCCGCCGATGTGCAGATTTCGATGCTGGATGGACGGATCAGCGAAACCAGCGTCCGGACGCGGTGACGAGAGCCAAAGACGCGACCATAATGCTGACCGTATATCGTACAGGCGGCCTTGAGACTGGCTGGAAACCAGTATGCGGCGTAAGCGCGTAAAGGGCTGGCACAGGACCGTTACGTTCATCCGCAGGGCCATCGGAATGTGGCGCGGTTTTGACAGTGGCCTTCCGGGGGCGCATGGGCGAGACATGAAAATCACCCATTTCGACCTTAACCTGTTCCTGCGCGACTATTGGCAGAAACGGCCCCTGCTGATCCGCAATCCGTGGAATGAATGGCGCAACCCGCTGGACCCGGATGAGCTGGCGGGCCTGGCCTGCGAAGAAGGTGTGGAATCACGCCTCATTACCCGCGACGCGGACCATCTGGCGATGGAAAGCGGCCCTCTGGCCGAAGAGCGTTTCGGTGAACTGGGGAGCGCCCCCTGCACGCTGCTGGTACAGGCGGTCGACCAGCATGCGCCCGAGGTCGCCGGGCTGATCGAACCGTTCCGTTTCGTGCCCGACTGGCGCATCGACGATGTGATGGTCAGCTATGCCACGGATGGCGGCGGCGTCGGGGCGCATTTTGACCAATATGACGTGTTTCTGGTGCAAGGCCTGGGCAAGCGGCGTTGGCGCGTGGGGCCGCGATGCGATTCTGCGACTCCGCTATTGCCGCATGACGATCTGCGCCTGATCGCGGATTTCGAGGCGACGGACGACTGGCTGCTCGAACCGGGCGACATCCTCTATGTTCCGCCCTGCTTCGCGCATGATGGCGTGGCGGTCGGAGACGACTGCATGACCTATTCGATCGGTTTTCGCGCCCCCTCTCGCGCCGAGCTGGTCGAGAATTGGTGCGAGCATCAGGTCGACGGCATGCTGGAGGAGGATCGCTATGCCGACCCCGACCTGAGCTTGCAGGCCAATCCCGGCGAGATCACCGCGCCCGCCATCGACCGGCTGCATGCGATGGTGATGGAGGCATTGTCCGACCGCGACGCCTTTGCGCGCTGGTTCGGCCTCTTCAACAGCCTGCCCAAATATCCCGAAACGGACTGGCGGCCGGAAGAGCCGATCGGGACGCAGGACGTACAGGCGTTGCTGGCCCACAGCGTGCCGCTCAGCCGCAATCCGGCGAGCCGTTTTTCCTTCATCCGGCAACAGGACGAGACGATCTTGCTGTTCGTGGACGGCCATTGCTTCGAAGGAACGGGCGAAACGGCGCTGCTGGCTGAACAGCTATGCGCGGAACGGGCCATGGTCGTGGATTCGCGGTTTGCCGAATCCGCCCCGGCCGTCGCGCTCATCGAAACGCTGATTGGCCAGGGCAGCCTGGCGTTCGATGGCGAGGATTGAGCCGCGATGACGCTGATCCTGTTCAACAAACCCTATGGCGTATTGTGCCAGTTCACCAACGAAAGCACTGGCCCGGCGCGTCCGACCCTGGCCGATTTCATTGACCGGCCCGGCGTCTACCCCGCCGGGCGGCTTGATCTCGACAGCGAAGGGCTGTTGTTGCTGACCGACGATGGCCGGTTGCAGGCGCGAATTTCCGATCCCCGCTTCAAGACGCCGAAGACCTATCTCGTGCAGGTCGAGGGCGATCCCGACGCAGCGGCGCTGGAGGCGTTGCGGCGGGGCGTGACGCTCAAGGACGGCCCGACCTTGCCTGCGCAGGTCGAGCGCATAGACGATCCGGCGCTGTGGCCGCGCGATCCCCCGGTGCGGTTCCGCAAGAGCGTGCCGGATTGCTGGCTGCGGCTGACGATCCGCGAGGGACGCAACCGGCAGGTCCGGCGGATGACGGCGGCGGTGGGCCATCCGACGCTGCGGCTGGTGCGGTGGCGCATCGGTGACTGGTCGCTCGAAGGCATTGCCCAGGGGCAATGGCGCGAAGCGGAAGCCGGTTAGGCGACCGTCATCCCCGCTTCTTGGCGAACCAGATGACGTGCCGTGGCCCCTTGCCATTGCTGCGGGCGCGCACGGCGACCTCATCGACAATCAGGCCGGCGCGGGCGAGACGACGCGTAAAGGCGGCATCCGGCGCAGCCGACCATATCGCCACTATGCCGCCGGGCTTGAGCGCCGCGATGGCCGCTGATATGCCCTGCGTCGAATAAAGGCGATCATTCGCCTGACGCACCAGCCCATCGGGCCCGTTGTCCACATCCAGAAGGATCGCGTCGTAAGTCCCGCTCCCCGCGCCGATCACATCGGCCACATCCGCCTGCACCAGGTGCACACGCGGATCATCAAGGCAGCCCGCCGCCAGCTCCGCCATCGGCCCCCGCGCCCAGTCGATAATCTCGGGCACCAGTTCAGCGACGGTGATCTGCCCGTTATCGTCCAGCGCGGCCAGCGCGGCGCGCAGCGTGAAACCCATGCCATAGCCGCCGATCAGCAGATGCGGCCGCGCCCGCCCGCGCAGTCGTTCGCAGGTGAGATTGGCCAGCGCCTCCTCCGATCCGCTCATCCGGCTGCTCATCAGCTCGTTGCGGTCGAGCACGATCATGAAGTCCCCGCCGCGTCGGTACAGGGTGAGTTCCGCGCCGCCGGGCACCTGAGCCGATCCAATAAATTCGCGAGCCTGCATATCACCTTCTCTCGGCCTGACGTCCGTTCGTCACCGGCGGGGGGTTTACGGCAAGGGAGCGCCGCGTCAAAGGAGGAAGCATGCGTTATTTCCTCGACACTGAATATAATGGCTTTGGCGGCGAACTCATCAGCCTTGCGCTCGTCCCCGAATATGGCGACCAGGACTTTTACGTCTCTCTCCCCCTGCCGGCGGAGATCCACCCGTGGGTGGAGAAAAACGTCATTCCCTATCTCCGCTTCGTGCCACCGGGCGTCGACCATCAGTTGAACCGTAACGATGCGGCGCTGCATCTGGAGGCCTATCTGGCGAGCGATCGCGATCCACAGATCGTAGCGGATTGGCCCGACGACATCGCTTATTTCTGTAGCCTTCTCGTGACCGGCCCGGGGGAGATGATCGACCTGGACGGGCTTCATCTGGAACTCATCAACGCGGCGGGATTCAGCGCGGCCGCCAATAGCAGGATGCCGCACAACGCCCTCCACGACGCCCATGCGCTCAAGAATTTCTATCTGAACCTGGCCGTCTGACCGGCTTGGCGCCATATCCGGATGGCTGACAGCTTTCCCAAAAGGCCTTAACTGAAAGCGACCTGCTCGATCTCCTGTGCCGTGGCCCGCAGCAGATCGATCACGTCCGCCTGCGAAATCCTGCTCGCCCTCACGGATTGCGATACGGAGATGGCGGCGTGCACCACACCGTCGGGCCTTCTGATCGGCACGGCGGCGCAAGTCAGATCCTCCGCAATTTCCCCATCGTCGATCGCATAACCCTGCCGCGCGACCAGATCGAGTTCGCTCGCCAATGCATCGGCGTCGACGATGGTGCGCGGCGTCAGGGCGACGAAAGGCCCGTTAGCAAGATAGGCATCCCGCTCCTCACGGGGAAGATTGGCCAGCAGCACCTTTCCCATTCCGGAACAATAGGCCTCCAACTGCATTCCGACCCGGGTGAACAGTCCCGCCGCGCCCTGACCGATTTTCAGGCGATAGGTGACCATCTCATTTTCCAGCGTCCCCAGTTGGACGATGGTCCGCACCCGGACCGCCAGACGATGCAGCGCCGGCGCGGCGACATTGACGATCAGTTGCTTTTCATCGAGCCGCTGCAAAAGCTGCAAAAGCCTGGCCCCCGCGACGTGCCGCCCGCGCCCGACCGGCGTCAGATAGCCCTCCTCGACCAGCGTCGTCACCTGGCGGTGCGCCGTCGCCACGGGAATATCCGCAGACCTCGCCAGCGCGGACACGCTGTTCTGCCCGCCGTCCGCGACGACCTTCTCCAGCATCGCCAATGTCCGCTTGAGCGAACTGATCTGCGGCGTCTTCTTTCTCATCATGTGAGATGATAGCGACTCCGCCCGGTAGCGCCAAGTCCAAAGCGCGCTTATTCTCCATGCCCAGAGGGATCGCCGCCCGCCGCGTTGGCAAAGGGCATTCCGTTACGAAAAGGCTGGAGGAATATGGCCAAGACCAAAGTTGCGATCATCGGGTCGGGCAATATCGGCACCGACCTGATGATAAAGATCATGCGTCTGTCGGAGACGCTGGAAATGGGCGCCTTCGTCGGCATCGATCCGGAATCCGATGGCCTCAAGCGCGCCGCGCGCATGGGCGTGCCCATCACGGCGGAGGGCATTGACGGCCTGATCGCGCTGGACGGGTTCAAGGACATCGCCATCATATTCGACGCGACGTCCGCCGGAGCGCACAAGCGTCACAACGAACTGCTCCAGGCCCATGGCAAGCGGGTGATCGACCTGACGCCTGCCGCCATCGGCCCCTACACCATTCCGCCCGTCAACGGCGAGACCAATCTCGACGCGTCGAACGTCAACATGGTGACCTGCGGCGGACAGGCGACCATCCCCATCGTCCACGCCGTCAACCGCGTGGCGAAGGTGCATTATGGCGAGATCGTCGCCTCCATCTCCTCGAAAAGCGCCGGTCCCGGCACCCGCGCCAATATCGACGAGTTCACCGAAACCACCAGCCAGGCGATCGTGGACGTGGGCGGCGCGACGCGGGGCAAGGCGATCATCATCCTCAACCCGGCCGAGCCACCGCTGATCATGCGCGACACCGTCTATTGCCTGTGCGAAGAGGCCAGTCAGGACGAAATCCGCGCCAGCATCGACCGCATGGTGGCCGAAGTGCAGACCTATGTGCCGGGTTACCGGCTGAAGCAGGCGGTGCAGTTCGAACATATCGGGTCGAACCGTCCGCTGCGCATTCCCGAGATGGATGGGGAATATACCGGCCTCAAGGTCAGCGTCTTCCTGGAGGTCGAAGGGGCCGCCCATTATTTGCCCGATTATGCCGGCAATCTCGACATCATGACCTCGGCTGCGCTGCGCACCGCCGAAAAGATCGCCGTCCGCATGCATGAAGGAGCCGCGGCATGACCTTCGATCCGACCCAGACCAAGCTCTATATCCAGGACGTCACGCTGCGCGACGGGATGCACGCCGTGCGGCATCAATATGGCATCGACCATGTGAAGAAGATCGCCAAGGCGCTGGACGACGCAAAAGTGGACGCCATTGAGGTCGCCCATGGCGACGGGCTCAGCGGATCGTCCTTCAACTATGGCTTCGGCGCGCACACGGATTATGAGTGGATCGCCGCTGTGGCGGAAGTGCTGGAGCATAGCGTGCTCACCACGCTGCTGCTGCCCGGCATCGGCACGGTCCACGATCTGAAGCATGCCTATGATCTGGGCGTGCGTTCGGTACGCATCGCGACCCATTGCACCGAGGCGGACGTTTCAAAACAGCATATCGAGGCGGCGCGCAACCTGGGCATGGATGTCTCAGGCTTCCTGATGATGAGCCATATGACCGACCCCGAAGCGCTGGCGCAACAGGCCAAGCTGATGGAAGATTATGGCGCGCATTGCGTCTATGTCACCGACAGCGGCGGCGCGCTCAATATGGAAGAATATGCGGCGCGGCTGCAGGCCTATGACCGGGTGTTGAAGCCCGAGACGCAGCGCGGCGTTCATGCCCACCACAATCTTTCGCTGGGCGTCGCCAATTCGATCGTCGCCGTGCAGAACGGCGCGATCCGCGTCGATGCCAGCCTGGCCGGCATGGGGGCGGGCGCCGGCAATGCGCCGCTGGAAGTGTTCATCGCCGCCGCCGACCGCTATGGCTGGAACCATGGCTGCGATCTCTATGCGCTGATGGACGCCGCCGAAGAGCTGGTCCGTCCGTTGCAGGACCGGCCCGTGCGCGTGGATCGCGAAACCCTGACGCTGGGCTATGCGGGCGTCTATTCCAGCTTCCTGCGCCATGCGGAAAAGGCGGCTCAGGACTATGGGCTCGACACACGCGCCATCCTGGCCGAAGTCGGGCGTCGCAAGATGGTCGGCGGCCAAGAAGATATGATCGTCGACGTCGCGCTGGACCTGCGGCGATAGTGAAGTGGAGGGCATGATGTGCTTAGGAGGTTGACATGCCCTTCCATCATGATTCTAATGCAAAGGCGGTTTGCACTTGCTCCAGCCAATCTCTGTTGTTTCCCGCGCTAATCGGAACATGAACGAGGGCCGGAATCTGGAACGCGAAAATCGCCCACGAACGGCTATTGGGTCGGATGCCGCGGCTACGCAACCGTCACGCCAAATATCCGCTCGCTACTCGAGGTAACCAGCTCGGAGAGATGCCAGGTCCAGCTTTGTTAAACCGATCTCTTGTTCGAGATAGTTTTCCACCGAACCCCATCGGCTATCGATCTCGTTAAATGCATGGCTGAGAAATGGGGTGCCGTCGGCGTCCTTCAGAGGCTGCGGTTTAGCCGCTGCCGGGTTCTGCTGATATTTCGCGAAAAACATGGCAACCGGATTGTTCGCCTGGGCGGCGGTGTCGATCTTGGGCATTTCCCATTCTGGCCGCCTGTAGGTGGTCGAGAGATGATAGTCGGCGACGATCGTATCGCGCGGAACGCCCAGGGCGGACAAAATCATTGCCGTGACGAAGCCGGTGCGGTCCTGTCCCGCCGAACAATTATAGGCGATGGCCCCCTTTCGGGCGAGCAGATCCTGGAAAATCAAACGCAATTGCGGCGCCATCATGGCCGGCATGTTACGATAGACACCCTGCCCATTTTTCGGTGCGCCGCCGCCAGTCAACGTCAGCATCGAATAGCCGACGGCCTGATAGGGCACAGCGTCGATACGGGTAGGGGCGATCACCCGCTCCTCGCTCGACCGCAAATCGACCAGGTTCGCGAGCTTGAGCGCGTGGATCTGCTGCACATCCGCGTCGGTCAGAAGCGGCTGACCGCCGGAACGATAGATCAGACCCCAGCGGACATGCTTGCCTTCGGCGGCCGGATAACCGCCAATGTCGCGGAAGTTCGATCCCTGTTGCAGGGGCAGCACGCGCTCCGCGACGCGCACCATATCGCCCGACTTGTGGCCCTTCAGCAGGAAATAGGCACGTTCGCCGGCTGCTACCTTCACCGTTTCCGTGCCGTCGCGATCCTCCTTGGACACCAATTTCGCATCGTTCGGCTTTGCGCCGGGATCATCGGAGAGAAAAATGTCGACAGGTTCCCGACCGGTCCAGCTGATCGTCAGAGTGTCTGGGGCCGTCCGCGTCACCAGCGGAGCCTCGACAGGCGCGGCATGGGCCGTGCTGACAAACAGCAGCGCGATCAGGGGCAAGGTGGTCTGAAGCTTCATGGGACGTTCCTCTTCGGAGCCTTTATCGGCAACCTTGGCGCAATATTGTGAAATCCAAATGGCGGAGGGGGACGATGGCGACCCAGCCCATCGTCCCCGCCCTCGTTAGAAGCGAAGATTGATCTCGCCGCCAAAGGTGCGTGGCTCGTTGAAGAAACCATTGAGGCCCGAGGTCGGGCTGAGCGCTTTGTAGAACAGATGCCGTTCGTTGAAGAGATTGCGTGCCCACAGCGCGAAGCTGACCTTCGCGTCCATACTGCCTGTCTCCACGTCGGCGATCGCGAGGCGGCCATTCACGATGAAGGCTTTTTCGCCGATCGGCTGATAGACATTCGATGCGCTGCCCGAACCGACATAGACCGGGTCGTTGGCATTGACATAGAAGCCCGAGTCATAATTGCCGTCCAGATGCGCGCGGATGGTGAAGCCGTTCATCGGTAGCTCGTAATCGATCGCGCCGCTGGCCGCATATTTGGGCGTATAGGTCTGATAGATCGGCACCACGGTCGGGCTGATGACGCCCGTCGCATTCGGATAGGGGTTCACCGTCGAGGGGATGCGGACATATTGATAGGCGTAGGAAGCCGACAGCGTCAGGCCCTCCAGCGGATTGACCGTCAGTTCCGCCTCGATGCCGTGCACGCCGCCCTCGCCCGGCGCGTTCACCGTCGACAGCGTGGTACGCGTCTGGCGCACGCCGCCGGTTTCATAAGGTCGGCTGAAGTCGACCTGGATATTTTTGTAGGTTCCGGCATAGGCGGCGATGTTAAAACGCCCGTGATTGTCGAAAAACTCAGTCTTCGCGCCAATTTCGAAGATGGACACCGATTCCGGGTTGAAAGGGTCATATTCCTGCGAGCGAGAATTGGCTCCACCTGATTTGTAGCCGGTTGACCATTTGCCGTAGACATGCATGTCCTGGCTGAGATCGATGGCGAGATTGACCATCGGGTCGACCCGCGACCAGCTGGCGTCCAGCCCGATCTCGCCGGACACGCCGTTGCGATTCACAGGCAGCGCGCCGTTCACGATCTCCAGCGCGCCATGCTTGCTGTCCCTGGTCCAGCGCAGGCCGCCGGTAAGGTGTACGGCGTCGTTCAGGATGTCGGGCGTCCAGGTCGCCTGGCCGAAGGCGCCGATGCTCTTCGTCGTGACATGGCTGGCGCGGTCGATCCGCTGCGCGGCGGGATCGAGCGAAAGGACCGTGTAGGCAGATCCAGCGGCGTTGGTGAACATGTTGGTGTTGTACGCCTGCGCATTGTCCGACACATGTTCGCGATAGTAGAGCGCGCCGGCGACGAACCTAACCCGGCCGACATCGCCGATCGCCTGCAATTCCTGGCTTCGCTGATTTTGCCAGAAATGCGCAAGGCTGTAGCGGGCAAACTGAAAGTTGGTGAAGCCGCCAGCAGCGTTCGCGGCCAACGACGCGGCGGGCGAGGACATGGAGGTCGAGGCGGACGCATTGTCAAATTGGCTCTGGCGCAACTTGCGATACGAGCTGATCGACTTCAGCGTCAGTTCGGGCACGGCCTGCCATTCAAGCGTCAGGCGATGGCCGTGCACATTGCCAACGCTCGGCTGCAACGGCACGCCGACATTGGCGGTACGCACGCGATCAGGCTGGACGGTGGCGATCGCAGCGCGCGTGTTGGTACCGGGCGCGACCAGGTTGAGGTAGAGCGAGGTCGATTCATCCTTCGAGATGTCGAAGGAATAGTCAGCGCTGAAATCGGACGAGGGCTTCCAGAGCGCTTCGACATGCAGGCCGCGCTTGTCATATTGGTTGAAGCCATCGGCGCCGGAGAGCGGGTTTTTCACCAGCGGGTCGCGATGTGCGACCACGCCGTCGATCTTGACCGCGATATCGTTGAACGACGGCAGATCCAGATGCATCTCGCCCTTATAGGCGCCGAAATTGCCGATGCCGCCCGTGGCGTTCATGTGCAGTTCGCCGCTCGGCTTCCTGGTGATGATATTGACGGCGCCGCCTTCGGTGTTGCGTCCGAACAGGGTGCCTTGGGGGCCCTTCAACACTTCGACATTCTCGATGTCGAACAGCGCCGTGCCCAGACCCTGGGCGCGGCCCAGATAGACGCCGTCGATATAGACGCCGACGCCCTGATCGCGCGCAGGCTGGTTGGCGTCCGACAGCACGCCGATGCCCCGGATGTTCACGACCAGCGCGGAACTGCGTGAGTAGAAGGGCGCGATCTTCAGGGAGGGAATGGAGCCATCGCCCAGGTCGACAAGTGACGTGACATGGCGGTTGATCAAGTCCTCTCCCCGCATCACGGAGATGGAGATCGGGGTGGCTTGGAGACTTTCGGGACGCTTCTGGGCGGTGACGACAACCATCGCAAGGCCGCTGTCATCCAGTGACGCGTCGGCCGCGACAGCGTCAGCGGCACCCGCATGCGTTGTGCTCAAGGCGACGAATATGAGGCTGGAGGCCGTCAAGGCCACCCGGCTGCGCATGCTGATCATGATTTTCCCCTTGGATCGAACCTGTCTCTTCGGACCGGTCTCGCAGCGTCACTAGGGAAGCGATGTTGCAACTGCACGAATGATCGGTGACTCTTTTGCGATGCTTCTGCTGAACTTTTAAGACTGGGTATGTCCAGCTGGGCCATCGCCTGTTGAGCAGCGCATCCCGATTGGGGGAGGGCTGCTTTCGGGAACGCGAGGTGCGCTTGGTTTACGTCACGCTGCTTTATGATCAACTGTGCTCAGGCCCACATTTCCAGGTCGTTAACGGGCTGGGGCATGCCAATGCCTCAATGGCGCCCTTCGATTTCGTTTCTGGCGGCCTCTGTCATGGGGACTGTCATGAATGCGCTGCGGGTCAGCTTCCGAAGCGCTGCCGCTTGATCGATAGCGTCCAGCCTGGCAAAGTCGAAAGGCTCGCCCATTTCATCCAAACTGTCACCAGCGGTCATGTCGACATCGCCTATGTCAATCAGGGCTATAGCTGGGACCGTGCCGCCGATGCCGCAGCGACGCACGGTATCATGCTGGAGGTCGTCAAGCTGCCCGAAGCCAATCACGGCTTCGTCCTCTTGCCACGTCGTTGGGTTGTCGAGCGGTCATTCGCATGGGCGACCCGCTTTCGGCGCCTCGTCAAAGACTATGAGCGTTATGCCCAAATGCTCGCCGGACTGCACCTCACCGCCTTCGCCCGCATCATGATGGAACAGGCGGCCACAATCGCCTCTCATCCAAGAAGTAATCGCTGACATCGACGGCGACGCATCCGAGATCATGTTGCTGATCCATTGGGCGGGCGGCGTCCATACCGAGGTACGACTGCCCAAGCGCTGCAAGGGACAGCGTAACAGCGCCCCGGCCGACGTCATTGTCGTCGTGCGCCAACTCGTGCTCATCGCCAATGACGAGCTGATCGATGGGATACTCAACCGGAACGGGCTGATGACCGGGCACGGCAACCGCTGGACGCGTGAACGGGTCACCGCGCTATCCACCTGGTGGAAAGCTGGGTGTCACGTCACTCTGGTCTCGACCCATGCACGAACATGACGTAATCGCGGGAGCGCCGGCCGTTGGCCAGATGCACGGGATTACTGGAAGGTTGGTTGCCCCCCGATAAGATGAAGAATGGGCTCACGATTTTGGACCGGGCCCAGCATCATATGGAGGACAACCGTGGATCAGCATATAGGACTCGACGTCTCCCTGAAAGACACTTCAGTATCGGTTCGTCAGGACGGCAAGCGCATTTGGCGTGGCAAGTGTGCATCCGACCCGAAGCTTCTCGCAGAAGTGATCCGAAAGCGCGCACCGAATGCAAAGCGCGTGGTATTTGAGACCGGACCTTTGTCGGTATGGTTTTTCCATGCCCTCACTGCGGAAGGTCTGCCGGCGATCTGTATAGATGCGCGCCATGCCAAGGCCGCTCTCGATATGGCTGCCAACAAGACCGATGCGAACGACGCTGACGGCCTGGCCCATCTGGCTGAAGTTGGTTTCTATAGGGAGGTCCGCGTCAAAGGCTTCGACAGCATGTTGATGAGGACGCTGATCGCCGCCCGCCGTCAACTCATGAAGATGAGGGTGCAGATGTCGAACCAGATACGTGGGCTGATGAAGACGTTTGGGCTGGTAGTGCCCAAAGGCGCCGGCAGCGTCTTCGACCGCAATATAATTTCGCTTTTGGAAGGCGAGGACAATTTGGCACGCATCATCTTACCTCTACTTAAAGCCTGGGGAGATATCCGGCTTCGCGTTGCGGAATTGACCAAGCAACTGGTTGCGATGGCCGGCGCGGATCAACGTTGCCGCCTGCTCACGTCCGTGCCTGGTGTGGGTACGGTCACTGCCACGGCCTTCGCAGCAGCAGTGGAGGATTCGATCAACTTCAAAAACTCGCGCGCTGTAGGCGCCTGGGTCGGTCTGACCCCAAAGCGGTATCAATCGGGAGAGGTGGATTATGAAGGTCATATCTCCCGTCGCGGCGACGCTAAGTTACGCACCCTCTTGTACGAGGCAGCCTCGGTCATTTTGAACAGGTCGACAGAGACGAACGCATTGCGTACCTGGGCCCTGGCGCTGAAGGAGCGGCTTGGTTTCAAACGAGCTGCAGTCGCGCTCGCGCGCAAACTGGCGGTAATCATGCACGCAATGCTGAAGACAGGCGAGCTGTTTGATCCAAATGCTGGAGCCGCCGCGCCAACTTGATGAACGACGGCACATTGTCACCAGCGCATCTAAAGTTTACCGATAGCGTCCTTTGAGGACGCGCCGAGCCGTCCCTGCCGGGGACGCGGCTGAGATCATTCCGCGAAGCGGGAAGCAACTGGCCTTTGGGAGCAGATTGCGTCACGAACATAGGAAGATCTTGCCTACGGAACCCATCCTGCGGCGATCAACTTGCATCGACCGCGTAGACGACCCTGTACCCGGCATACGCTTGGCAACAGTTATAAATGAATGAACGAACGAATGATTTGGCTGGCTTGACAGAGGGGCGATTAGACGACCCGCTCCGCGGGAGGGTCGCTTGGGGCGCGGTAGTGCGGTAAATATGGGCCTTTAGCGGGGCGAGGTTGCCCTCTGAGGTTGGAAGTTCCTTCAGCGAAGAGGAACTTACCATGACTGTCTCGATCAACACCGCCCCGATCAGCCCGCTGCGCCAGCGGATGCAGCACGACATGATGATGCGGGGTCTCGGTCCCCACACCCAGAAGGATTATGTCCGGCATGTGAAGCGTCTGGCTGCCTTCCTTGGCCGCCCTCCCGACACCGCGACGGAAGAAGACCTGCGCCGTTTCCAGCTCATGCAGCACGAGAGTGGCGTCAGGCCGAGCACGATCAACAGCACGGTGTCGGCGCTCCGCTTCCTGTACACCGTCACGCTCAAGCGGCGGGATCTGTCACGGTCGCTGGTGATCACCCGCATCGTGCCCCGGCTGCCGGAAGTGCTGAGCGTCGAGGAGGCCGCGCGGTTGCTCCAGGCCGCACCGGGCATGAAGTACAAAGCGGCGCTGGGCGTGGCCTATGGCGCGGGCCTGCGCGTGTCGGAGGTCGCCCACCTCAAGGTCGACGATATCGACAGCACGCGAATGCTGATCCGCGTCGAACAGGGCAAGGGCGGCAAGGACCGCAATGCCATGCTCTCCCCGCAGTTGCTCGAACTGCTGCGGATGTGGTGGCGCGAAGGCAGGAAGCGTGGGGTCCTGATCCCGCATGGCTGGCTGTTCCCGGGCCAGACTGTCACTGACCCGATCTCGACCCGGCAGTTGCACCGCGCGGTTCAGGAGGCGGCCGAGGTGGCCGGCATCCGTAAACGCGTCAGTCCCCATACGCTGCGCCACAGCTTTGCCACGCATCTGCTCGAACAGGATGTCGATATCCGCGTGATCCAGGTCCTGTTGGGCCACAGCAAGCTCGAGACCACCGCGCTCTACACCAAGGTGTCCACCCGAACGATCCACGCCGTGTCGGGTCCGCTCGACCAACTCATGGCGCTGATGGAGGGCAAGACGCCCGCCGGCTGAGCCGGTGCGCCCCGACCTTGAGGTCGCCGACATCTTCCGGGCTGCCGGGCCGACGTACCGGGCCGCGCATGCAGGGCATCTCAGCCTGCACCAGCTCAAGGTGATGTCCGCGATCGAGACCTGCCGCACCGCTGCTCTGGGCGGTCACGTCGAGGCCTGCGAGGACTGTGGGCACTGGCGGATCGCGTTTAACAGCTGCAGGAACCGGCATTGCCCCAAATGCCAGGGCGCCGCCGCGCGCACCTGGCTGGCCGAACGGGAGGCGGACCTACTCCCCGTCGGTTACTTCCATGTCGTGTTCACGCTTCCGGCGGAGATCGCCGCCATCGCGTGGCAGAACAAGGCGCTCCTCTACGACCTGCTGTTCAAAGCAGCGTCGGAGACGATGCTGACCATCGCCGCCGACCCCAGGCATCTGGGTGCCCGGATCGGCATCACCACTGTGCTGCACACATGGGGATCGGCGATGACCCACCATCCGCATGTCCACATGATCGTGCCGGGTGGCGGCATCGCGTTCGATGGAAGCCGCTGGATCTCGTCGCGTCCGGCCTTCCTCCTGCCGGTGCGCGTGCTCGGGAAACTGTTTCGCCGGCTCTTCCTTACCCGGTTGACCGTCCTCCACGACGCAGGGCGGCTCGCCTTCTACGGAGCCATGACCGGCCTAGCCGACCGTCGAACCTTCCTGCGGCACCTGGCGCCGGTCGGCAAGAAGCGCTGGGTCGTCTATGCCAAGCCGCCTTTTGCCGGACCGGAGGCGGTGCTCGCCTATCTGTCGCGCTACACCCACCGCGTCGCCATCTCGAACCGGCGCCTGGTCGCCTTTGATGCAAACGGCGTCACCTTCCGCTGCAAGGATTATCGGCGCGACGGCGCTGAACGCCACCGCACCATGACCCTCACCGCCGACGAGTTTATCCGCCGCTTCCTGCTCCACGTCCTGCCGCGCGGCTTCCATCGAATACGCCACTACGGTCTGCTCGCCAGCGCAGCGCGCAGGGACAATCTCGCGCTCGCCCGCAAACTGCTGGCCGTCCCGTCAGAGCCGGAGGTGCCAATGCCCGAAACCCCGCTCGACACCTGCCCACCATGCCCGTGCTGTGGCGGGCGCATGATCGTCATCGAGACCTTTGCGCGCTGGGGTCAGCCACGGGCGCCGCCCAAGCCAACCCTGCCGATCCGGGAGCCCGTCTCATGACCCGGCATGATCAGCCCGTCGCTACGGCCCCGCATGTCGCGCGGTGGTCAACAAAACGACATGCGCCCGGCGATGGCTGGGCCGGTGTCGGCTCTTGGCATTATCACGGTCACAACGGCGAACACGCCTCTGGCGCATCCCAACACCAGCCGTTCCGCCGCCCTCGCGCGTCCATCAGCGCTCCTCTCTTATCCAGCCGAACCAACCGGAAGCATAAATCCCCATAGGGCAACCTGCTGGAATCGCGGGTTCCTGCATGGGAGGCTTTCGTACGCAAGCGCCCGAAACCCTAAACCATGCAGGACGCTCAGCCCCGGATTTTCCGGTCCCAGTTTCTGCCGGTCCGCTTTTCCATCTTGGACGCCCAAAAACTGGCCGATTGCGGAAGGACGGGTTCTGAAAGGAGCCCGGAGTAAGCCGCCGTTCCCCGATCTGGAGCATTCTCAATACTCCAAGGGCAAATGGACTGTAGATTTCTGACGTCTGCAGGAAACAGCGGTGCGCGGTTTCATTCGAGGAAGTTGAATTCAATGTCCAATACTCGACCCTGAAGTATGCTGTTATCTGTTCCATACGCCTCACTCACGGGTGTGAGGCTATCCTGCCCGATGTCCATCCCTTCGCGCAGGGAGTTACGAGTCGCGATCGTCCTGGCTCCCTTCATTGAAGCAACCTCTTTGTTGTCGGCGAAGAGCCTGAACTCACCGCCCGAACCCGGGACAGCTTTGGCAATATGAAACTCTAGCCTGAGGCGATGATAGCCCGATGTCAGCGATTGATCACCACGCATCATATATTGTTCAGCGCCCAGCGCATTATAGTGGAAGGTCGGCTTTCCCTGATCCATGAAAAGTGCATAGCCACCGAACCGGCCGCCATGGGTGACGATGACCCCGTTGGCCCGTTCGTCGAGTACAACTTCCGCATCGATCGTAAACGACTTTCCAACCGTGTTCGGCGCCACGCTTGTTGGCAAACGAGATACTGATCCCTTGAAGGAGAACCCTTTACCCTCCGGAATAGCCGACGGACGGCCCTTTGGACCTTCCCACGGAGCATGGATCGGCAGGATATTGTTCCCCTTCGCTTCTGCCCAGAAAAGCGTCTGCATCTCTTTCAATTTCTGCGGATCGCGCTTAGCGAGATTGATCGATTGAGAATAGTCGGTTCGAAGGTCGTAAAGCTCCCACTCCCGTCCCTCATTCCCCTTCTTCTGATCGGGTTTGAAAAAATCCCAGGGCGCTTCAAGTGGGACCGTCCCGGCCCACCATCCATCATGATAGATGCCCAGATTCTGCATGGTTTCAAACACCTGCGTTCGCCTGTGCGATGGTTCCTTGGGGCTGTCAAAACTATAGGCCATGCTAACGCCATCCAGTGGTTTCTGCGGTACACCGTCCAGCGTGGCAGGAGCTTTCACTCCGGTCGCCTCCAATATGGTCGGAACGATGTCCGACGCGAAATGAAACTGCGTCCGCACTTTTCCGACATCCTTGATCCGGGCCGGCCAGGAGATCACGAGGTCATTTCGGACACCACCCAAATGCGATGCGGTCTGCTTGTAATATTGGAAGGGCGCGTCCATCGCCCAAGCCCACCCCGCCGGATAATTCCCATAGGAACGCGGCCCACCAAGATCTTCGATATGGGCAAGCATTTCCTCCACCGTCTCATCGAAACGGTTCATGAAGGCCTGCTCGTAAAGGGATCCGGTTGCACCGCCTTCGGCACTGGCGCCGTTGTCACCCTGGCTGAAAATGACGAGCGTGTTGTCGAGTGCCCCCGTATCCTTGAGGGTCTCAATAAGCTTCCCAATTTGCGCATCGGCAAAGGCCAGTTGCGCTGCATATACCTCCATCATCCGGGCAAACAGGCGCTTCTGATCGGAGCTGAGCGAGGACCAGGCCGGAAGAAAGGAGGGACGCGGCGTCAGCCTGCTGGTGACCGGGATGATCCCCATCGCCTTTTGCCGGCGATAGCTTTCCTCTCTGATGCGATCCCAACCTGCATCGAACTTGCCTTTGAAGCGATCGATCCAATCTTTCGGGACATGATGGGGGGCATGGGTACTCGCTGACGCGAAGTAGAGGAAAAAGGGACGGTCAGGCGCCAGCTGCCGTTCCTGCCTGATCCAGTCCGAAGCCTTATCCGCAAGGTCAGCGTCCAGAATGTAACCCGGCGAATTCGGAGGCGCCACTGGTGTCGTGCCGCGGTAGAGGGCCGGATGATATTGATCCGTGTCGGCACTCACGAACCCATAATAATCTTCGAAACCCATGCCGGTTGGCCAGCGATCGAACGGTCCTTCGGGTCCCTCCTCCCAGTCCGGGATCAGATGCCATTTGCCGAATGCAGCGGTTCGAAACCCGTCCTGGCGCAAAATTTTCGCGACAGTAGCGGCAGATGGCGGGATGAAACCCGTATAGCCAGGATAGCCGGTCGGGGCATTCGTGACGCGCCCCATGCCGACATTATGCGGATTGCGTCCCGTCAGCAATGCCGCGCGCGTCGCCGAACAAATGGCGCTGTTGTGATAGGCGTTGTAGCGCAGGCCGCGTCGCGCCAGATCGTCATAGGTTGGCGTGGGTACAGGGCCACCGAATGTCGAGCCGGCGCCAAACCCGACATCATCGGTAAGGATCACCAGCACATTTGGCGTATCTTTGGCCGGTACAGGCGTGCGCGGCCATGCGGAGGGAGCCTCCTGCGCGGGTGCCTGCGCCGCGCCAGGAGCGAGCGGAGTCAGCGCCAGGACCATAAGGCTCATCGCATGGATCTTCCGCAACCTGCCCGCCATATAATCCTGCCCTTTCGCAACATTCTCGCTCGCCGCGCCCGGCACTCGGGCGTGGCGAGCCTCACTTCATACCCCGATCAGAACCGGAACGTCAGGTCAGCGCCATAAGTGCGGGGCGCGCCATAGGAACCGCGAAAACCCGTGCCGGACGCCACGACGTCATCGAAATAGCGCTCCCGGAACAGATTATTGACCCAGAAGCCGGCCGACCATCGGCCACCATCCGGCTCGTAGCCGATACGTGCGTTGACCAGATGATAGGCCTTCTGCCGCAGAACTTCGGTCGACGGGTTTGCAATGAAATCGAATTTATAGCTGCCCTTGTAGGAATAGGCGATGTTGACCGGCACTTTTGCGTTACCGACCGGGATCGAATAGTTGACCGACGCATAGGCAGAAAAGGCCGGCGCCCGAAGCAGGCTTTCCCCATCCGCATCATAGGGAATATCGATCATGCCTGGCCCGGAACCGCCCGGTTGCAAGGCGCGGAACACCTTCGCGGTGGCTAGGTCATAGTTGCGATATTCCGAATGCTGCCAGGCAAAGCCGCCCGAGAAGGTCAGGTCGCGCGTGACGTTCCAGGTCAGATCGGCGTCGACACCATAAAGACGCGCATTCGCCGCATTCTGCGTGATGATGACCGCACTGCCCTCGGTCGCGGCGCGAGACACCTGAAGATCCTTATAGTCATAATAATAGCTGGACAAGGTCAGGCGGACCTTACGGTCAAAGAGGCTGCTCTTGAGCCCCACCTCGTACATGTCGAGCACTTCCGGATTGACCGGCGCCAATCCGCCATAGGGATAATTATAACCGCCACTCTTAAAGCCGCGCGCAAACTTTGCATAAAGCATCGAGTCAGCGAAACTATATTCAAGGGTCGCGGTAGGCGTGAACTTCGACCAGGATGCCTCATCCGAATTAGAGGGCGAGACGGTGGGAATGCCGTTATAGTTGGAGGGGGTCAAGCTGACCGCCTTCTTATCCTTCGTGTAGCGGCCACCCACGACCAGTTTCAATGCGTCGGACACCTTCCAGCCCAACTGCCCAAAACCGGCATAGGAAGTTGTCTTGACGAACTGATGCCCCTGCGAGAAGAGACGGGATCCGTTGTCGATGAAGATATCATAGCCGGTCTTGTCGTTGAAGTAGTAAAGACCGGCGATCCATTCGATCGGCCCGTCATTATCTGAACTGATCTGCAATTCCTGAGCGAAGGTCTTGGTTTTCTCCTTTACGAATGCGTCGACCAGAATTGCACTGGTGCCGTCACCATCGAAACTCAGGACATTGTTGAGATCGGCATAGGTGGTGATCGAGGACAGCCGAGCTCCCCCCAGATCGATGCCCAGATCAAACTCGCCAGCGAACTCGCGCTTCTTGATCGATCGATCGACCTGGCTCGACACTTGCTTGATGCCCACGCCCGTCGTCCCGCCCCGAACGATACCGGTATGATATTGCAGCGGACCCAGCGCGACCGTGTCATTGCCCGCCTCATCATTCTGACGCCAATAGCTGAGCGTCAGATTGGCGTCGACCGTGCCATTGTCGAACCGCGCCTTGCCGCGAACGGCAGACATATTCTTGTCGTCCCATTCGCGCCGGCCGCGCGGATCGATGTTGGTGGCGAAACCGTCATGCTGGTCGGTCATGCCCGCGATGCGGATGCCGAAGCTGTCGGAAATCGGCATATTGCCCATCGCCTGCACCGTCAGATGGTTGTAATTGCCATATCCGGCCTTGAACATGCCTTCAGCCTGGTCGCTCACCTCATTGGTGATCACCCGGATGGCGCCCGCCGATGCATTGCGACCGAACAAAACGCCCTGCGGCCCCTTGAGAACCTCGACGCGCTGCACGTCGAACAGGTCGAGCGAAATCGCGGTCTGCCGCGAAATATAGCGCCCGTCGACATAGGTTGCGACGCTCGGATCGAAGCCGTTCTGCAACAGGCGGCTGCCGACGCCGCGGATGAAGGGCTGGACGTTCGGACCCGTATTGTTGATGATCAGCGAGGGGGTCGCGACCTGAATGGCCTGAACGTTCGCGATGCCCGCCTTGGCCAGAGTATCCCCGCTGAAGGCGGAAATCGCGACCGGCACGCTCATCATGCTTTCGCTGCGACGCTGCGCAGTCACGACGATGTCCCCGACATTCGGTTCGGCCGCCTGCGGCGCATCCGCCTGTGTCCCTGCCGCCTGGGCCATCGCCGCTACCGGCAATGCAGCCATGACGATCGGAACAAGCGCCACCCCGGCGCGTGCCATCATCAACCTGCTGCCCATATTCCTGCGTCCTGTCATTGTCCTCTCCTCCCTCTTGGCCGCATATCGCGGCTTTTCGTCACAAGACGTCCGACGTGCCAAAACGCGCTGACGTCTGTGTTGCTTTGCCTAATTCTCCATGTCGAAGGTGACGCTCTTGAGCTCACCGCCGAATTTGCTGTTCGCGATCGTATAATCCTTGTTCACCGGCGAGAGGCTGTCCTGCCCGACATCGAACCCCTCATAGAGCGAGATGCGGGCGAACAGCGTCGCGTCGATCCGGCCGGAACCCACCTGCTGCCCGTCGGCATAGAGCGTCATCGTGCCGCCCGAACCACCCTTGGGCTGATCGGTCTTGAAAACGGCCTTGAGTTGATGATCGCCCGGCGCCAGCGCCTGACCGCCGCGCACCTGATATTGCCGCTGGCCGATGGCATTATAGTGAAAGACGGGCACGCCCTTGTCGAGATAGAGGGCATAACCACCGAATTTGCCGCCCTGCGTCACGATCACGCCGTTAGTATCGGCATTCTGCAAAGCCATGTCGGCGGTGATGGTGTAGCTGTGCCCGATCGTTTCCGGTGCGGCGCGCGGCGGCACACGGGTCAGGCCGGGCTTGTAGGTGAAGCTGGTCCGAGTTCCCCGCAGGCTGGGAACACCGGCCGCACCTTCGGTCGCGCTATGGATCGGCAGGATCTTGTTGCGTGCCGCTTCGGCCCAGAAAATCTGCTGCATCTCGCGCAGCTTCTTGGGGTTGGATTTGGCCAGATCCTTCGACTGGGAATAGTCCTCCGCAACATGGTAAAGTTCCCAGTTGCGATCATTGGGATCGGTGGTGCCGACCGTCTTGAAAAATTCCCAGGGCGCGTTGGTAGGCGTCGTGCCCGCCCACCAGCCGTCATGATAGATGCCCAGATTCTGCATGATCTCGAATACCTGGGTGTGGCGCTGCGACGGCGCGGCGGGCGCGGTATAGGTGTAAGCCATGGAAATGCCGTCGATCGGCATCTGCTGCACACCATTCAGAACCGCAGGAGCCTGTACGCCCGCCGCGTCGAGAATGGTCGGTACAATGTCGGTCACATAATGGAACTGCGACCGTAATGTGCCGACATCCTTGATCCTTGCCGGCCATGAGATGATCATTCCATCACGCAGCCCGCCAAAGTGAGAAGCGGTCTGCTTATAATATTGGAACGGGGTGTTCATCGCCCAACCCCAGCCGGTCGGATAATTATTATAGGCTTCCGGCCCGCCAATCTTGTCGATATTCTGAACCAAGTCTTCGAAAGGCTCGGCATATTGGTTGATGAAGGCCTGTTCGTAGAGCGAACCCTGCTTGGCGCCTTCGCCGCTGGCGCCATTATCGCCCTGCACAAAGACGATCATCGTGTTGTCGAGCTGCCCTTCGGCCTTCAGATGATCGATCACCCGGCCAATCTGCGCGTCGGCATAGGCCAACTCGGCGGCATAGGCCTCCATCAGGCGTGAAAACACCTTCTTCCTCTCCGGCGGCAGCGACGACCAGGCCGGAATGAAGGCAGGTCGCGGCGTCAGCTTCGCGTCGGCGGGAATGACGCCCAGCTTCTTCTGGCGCGCGAAGCTCTGTTCGCGCATCAAGTCCCACCCCTGATCGAACTGCCCGCGGAACTTGGCGAGCCATTCGGCCGGCGCCTGATGCGGGGCATGGGTACTGCCGGTGGCGTAATAGATAAAGAACGGGCGGTCGGGCGCCAGTTGCTTCTGCTGATCGATCCAGGCGATCGCATGGTCGGCCAAATCCCGATCCAATATATAGGCCGGATCATTGTGCGGCGGCTCGACCGGCGTCGTGCCGTTCATCAGCGATGGCGCGAACTGGTCCGTGTCGGCACCAATGAAGCCGTAATAATATTCGAAACCCTGCTGTGTCGGCCAGCGGTCGAACGGCCCGGCCTGGCTTTCTTCCCATTCGGGGACGAGGTGCCACTTGCCGATTGCTGCGGTCATATAACCGTTCTGTTTCAGCATCTCGGCGACGGTGCCCGCCGATTTGGGCATGACGCTGGTATAGCCTTCATAGCCTGTCGGCGCGTTGGTGACGGTCCCCATGCCGACCGCATGTTCGTTGCGCCCCGTCAGCAGCGCGGCGCGGCTCGCCGAACAGATCGCCGCATTATTATATTGCGTATAGCGCAGCCCGCGCTGCCCCAAGGCATCGAAGGTCGGCGTGGGGACCGGACCGCCATAGGCGCTCGAAGCACCATAACCCACATCGTCGGTCAGGATCAGGATAACATTGGGCGCGCCCTTGGGCGCCTGGGGCTGCCTCGGCCAACTCGGCTTCGTGCCCGCAGCGACCCGCCCCGCGAATTGCGACGAGGGCATTTGCGGCTGTGGCATCACGGTCTGGGCAAGGAGCGATGCAGGCAGAAGAGCAACAGCGGCGCCCGAAGCGGCCAACGCCACCCGGCGTCGCCACATCCTGCGCGACGCGATGTTCGCGCCGGTCACTCGATCGGATTGCCACATGGTCAACGTCTCTCCCTCATCTCATTTTCAATGTCCGGAAGCGGCGGCAAATTATCGATGCCCCCGGATCGGGGATGGGATTGAAGGCAGGCATATGAAGCGCGCATTCAGACCCTCTCCTGCTGCATGACCGGCCCTGCAGGCCGCCTTTCTTATGCAAACGGACAGCGGCACGGCGAACAACAGCAACCGTCAGCCAGTCTCGCTGGAGACATACCTAATCTCTATTAGATTTTAATGCAAGTGTTACATAATTTTTTCCGTTATGCGCGGCGGATTTTCTGGCCCCGGCCATCCGTTCAACGCAGTGCAGGAGCCTTTCCCAGCACCGCCATGTCACGCGGAAAATCCCGTCATCACCCCCGAAAGGGCAGTTCAAGCGCCACGCTGATCTGGTCGAGAGTATCGGCAAGGGCCGCTTCCAGTTGCCCCTTCCCTCCACCCGGAATCGCGAAGGATTTATGGTTGACGAGGACTGTGAGGAAACACATCACACCTGTCACGAGACGGCGTACGATGACTTCTTCGGGGAGAAAGGCCAACCGCTCGCGAATCAGCTTCTGAACGTGGAAGAGGTGCAATGGCACAGGCGGCTCTGGCGGATCGGTGAGTGGCCCCAACGGTGGCCGATAGCGGAAAAGATATTGCGTCAGAAATTCCGCGTAGTTGTACCGGCCATCCGCATCGGTCAGTTCGAGATGAGGAAGGCAGATGACCTCCATCAAGGTCCGGATATCGCCCAAAAGGCCGTTTTTCTCCGCCCGCTCCAGCATTTTCCCGCGCTGCTCCTCCATTTGAAGCATGCGGTGGGTGAACAGGCTTTCGAGCAACTCGTCCTTGCCGCCGAAATGATATTGGACGCTCGACATATTCGACAGGCCGGCCGCCGTGGAGATTTCCCGAAGCGAAGTGCCCTCGATCCCCTGGCGCGCGAAAAGCCGCTCCGCCGCGCCCAGAATACGCTCTTTCGTCCTGTCACTTTTCGCCACGCGCACCGGCACCCTCACTTCGAAAGGCGAACTGACCTCCGCTTACCATCCATCCGCCAGCCCTTCCCGCCTTGCAAGCCGGAATGAGCCGCTCAGCCGGATTGACGCAGAAGCAGTGTTGACAATCTGTCCGGCAAAAATCAATCTAATTTACGTTAGGCAAATCGACGGCCGATCCCGCCTTCTCAAGAAGAATTAGACTGGAGAGCAGCAAGGTGAAAGTGAATGAGCTCAGGCGGGAGAGGCGGCCCAGCGTGCGTCATGAAGGCGCGGCACTCCGCATTGGCAGTTTGCTCGGCACGATCCTGCTTGCCTTGTTCGGTTTCGCCATGCTGGCGGGTGGGATCATGCTCATCGGCGTCGGCGGATCAGCCTATTATGCGGCAGCGGGCATATTCATGGTGGCCGCAGCGTGGCTGCGCCTGCGGAACAGCCGGTGGGGCAAGCCCGTCTACGCGGCCTTTCTGCTGCTGACGCTTCTGTGGACATATTGGGAAACAGGCGGAACGGGATGGGGACTGCTGCCCAGGTTGCCGTTGCCGCTGCTGTTCGGTCTCCTCTTCCTCCCTCGGCACATAAACGACAGGCTGTCGCGGCGGCCCGCATTGACCGGCGCCGTGGCGACGGGCGTGCTCGCGGCGGGCGTCCTGACAATCATGCTCTGGCCCGAGACAAGCGCGCCATCGCAGGCAGAGCCTGTGGGCGGTCGGGTCACAGACGCCTCCTGGCAATATTTCGGCGGCGATCTTTCCGGCACCCGCTTCAGCACGGCCGACCAGATCACGCCCGCCAATGTCAGCGGCCTCAAGGTCGCCTGGACCTACAGCACCGGCGCGATCAACGAAGTCGGCAAGGGCGGCATGCAGGCGACACCGATCAAGGTCGGTGAAGCACTCTACATCTGCACCGGCTTCAACGACATTGTGGCGCTCGACGCCGAGACGGGGCGGCAAATCTGGCGCCATGCTTCCGGAACGGACCTCACAGGGGTCAAGAGCGCGGGCTGCCGAGGCGTTGCCTATTATAAAACCCCCGGCGGCGTGGGCGAATGCGCCGAACGGATCATCACCAACACCGTCGATGCCCGGCTGCTGGCGGTCGACCGCTTCACCGGGCAGTCATGCCAAGACTTTGGACGGAATGGCGAAATCTCCCTGCTGACGGGCATGGCCGTGGACATAAAAGGCTATTATTATCCGACCTCCGCTCCCACCATTGCACGCGGCAAGATCATCCTTGGCGGCTGGGTGACGGACAATCAATATTGGGGCGAACCATCGGGCGCGATCCGCGCCTTTGACGCGCGGACCGGCGCATTCCAGTGGGCGTTCGACATCGGCCGGCCCCATGACCATGGCCAGCCGACGGGCGGCAAGACCTATACGCGCTCGACACCCAATAGCTGGGGACCGATGAGCGCCGACGAGGCGCTGGGGCTGGTCTACGCCCCGCTCGGCAATCCGACGCCTGACTATTATGGCGCGCGGCGCCGCCCCTTTGATGAGCAATATGGCACGTCAGTGGTGGCGATCGATCTCGAAACCGGCGCTTCGCGCTGGGTGTTCCAGACCGTCCACCATGATCTGTGGGACTATGACGTCCCCGCGCAGCCCACGCTGATCGATATCGACATCGGCGGCAAACCCCGCAAGGCGCTGCTTGCGCCGACCAAGCGGGGCGCGATCTTCCTCCTCGACCGCGAAACCGGCAAGCCGATCGCGCCTGTGACCGAACGGCCAGTGCCTCAGACCGGCACCGTGCTGGGCGAACGCTTGTCGCCGACCCAGCCCTTCTCCAGCCTGGCCTCACTGATCGGCGAACCGCTGAGCGAGGCGCGCATGTGGGGCCTGACCCCGTTTGACCAGCTATGGTGCCGGATCAAATTCAGGGAGGCGCGTTATGAGGGGATTTTCACCCCTCCGGGCCTTACGCCATCCATCACCTATCCCGGCTATCTGGGCGGCACCAACTGGGGTGGCCTGACCGTGGACAAGCGCACGGGCCGGCTGATCGTCAACATGAGCCATGTGCCAAATTACACCCGTCTGATCCCACGCAGGCAGGCTGACGCGATGGGCGTGGAACCGGTCCACCCCGGCGGCAAGGGGAATTTCGCCGTCATGGCGCAGATGGGCACCCCCTATGCGGCCGCCAGCAAGCCTTTCCTTTCGCCCTTGGGCGTGCCGTGCAACCAGCCGCCCTTCGGCCGGATCGCTTCCATCGACATCCGCACGGGCAAGATGCTGTGGGCCGAGACGCTGGGCACGACGCGCGACGCGGGGCCGTTTGGCGTCGCCTCCCACCTGCCGCTGCGGACGGGCATGCCCAATACGGGCGGACCGATCTCGACCGCCGGAGGGCTGACCTTCATCGGCGCGACGCAGGACCGAGCGATCCGCGCCTTCCAGAGCCGGACAGGGCGCCTGCTGTGGACCGCGCGCCTGCCCGCTGGCGGACAGGCGACGCCGATGACCTACCTATCCGCGCGCAGCGGGCGGCAGTTCGTCGTCATCTCGGCCGGAGGAAACAAGCTGCTGGGCAGCAAATTGGGCGATCAGATCGTCGCCTTTGCCCTCCCCAGCAAATAGGATGGCAGCCTGCCCGCCGCCGGCGAGGCGGCGGGCAGAAGGCTTTCAATCGATCACCCGCTCGATGACCATGGCGATCCCCTGCCCGCCGCCGATGCACATGGTGACAAGGCCATAGCGCCCCGCAATCCGCTCCAGCTCATAGAGAGCCTTGACCGTCAAAATCGCGCCCGTCGCACCGACCGGATGGCCGAGCGAAATGCCGGACCCGTTGGGATTGACCTTCTCGGGATCGAAGCCGAGCAGATGGGCGACGGCACAGGCCTGCGCCGCAAAGGCTTCGTTCGATTCGATGACATCGACCTGATCGAGCGTCACGCCAGCCCGCTCCAGCGCGATCGGCACGGCCTTGACCGGCCCGATGCCCATGCGATCGGGCTGGACCCCGGCATGGCCCCATCCCAATATTCTGGCTCTGGGCTTCAACCCCTTTTCCCTGACCGCCGCCTGCGAGGCGAGGACCAGCGCCGCCGCGCCGTCATTGATGCCGGACGCATTGCCCGCCGTGACCGTGCCACCCTTCTGGAACACGGCCTTGAGCTTGCCCATATCCTCCACATTCGCGCCACCGCGGACATGCTCGTCCGTGTCGAACAGCTGCACGCCCTTGCGGTTCCTGATCTCGACGGGCAGTATCTGCTCCCTGAAGCGTCCTTCCGCCTGCGCAGTCGCCGCGCGCTGGTGGCTGAGCACCGCCAGTTCGTCCTGCATGTCCCGTGTGATATGATGGTCGGCGGCCACATTCTCCGCCGTCACGCCCATATGCATGCCTTCGAACGGGTCGGACAGCACAGCCGTCAACGCGTCAACCATAGCGACATCGCCCATTTTCTGTCCGAAGCGCGCCGCAGCCATATGATAGGGCGAGCGCGTCATCGATTCGGCGCCCCCGGCCACGGCAATGCCGCATTCCCCCAGCGCGATCATCTGCGCGGCGGAAATAATGGCCTGGACACCCGATCCGCACAGCCGGTTGAGCGTCAGCGCGGGCGCTTCGACAGGCACGCCTGCCCCAACCGCTGCGACGCGGGCGAGATAGGCATCCTTGGGTTCGCTGGGAATGACATTGCCCATGACGACATGCTGCACGGCATCCGGCACCAGCCCCGCGCGCCGGACGGCCTCCGCGATGACCAGCGTGCCAAGACGAGCGGGCGGAATATCCTTCAGGCTGCCGCCGAAATCGCCGATGGCGGTGCGAACGCCCGACAATATGTAGATCGGTTCCATAATCTCTCCTCTCACCGCGGCGCCATGCGCAGCGCGCCGTCAAGACGCACCGAAGCCGCGTTCATGTAACCATTGCCGATCAGGAACAGCACGGTCTCGGCATATTCCTCCGGCTTTCCCAGACGCTTGGGAAAGGGCACCGTCGCGGCCAGCGAATCCTGAACATTCTGCGGCAACCCGGCGAGCATCGGGGTACCCAATATCCCCGGCAGGATGACGTTGCAGCGAATACCGTCGCCCATGAGATCGCGGGCGATCGGCAGCGTCATGCCCTTCACCCCGGCCTTAGAGGCGGCATAGGCCGCCTGTCCGATCTGCCCATCCTCGGCAGCGACGGAAGCGGTGTTGATGATGACGCCCCGCTCACCATCCTCCAGCGGATCGAGCGTCAGCATGCCCGCCGCCGATTTGGCGATGCAGGCGAAGGTTCCCACCAGATTGATGCTCACGGTGCGCATGAAGGCCGCGATGCGATGGGCAACAGGCGCGCCGCTTTCCCTGTCGCGGCTGGCCGTCTTTTCGCCCGACGCGATGCCCGCGCAGTTGACGAGAATGCGCTCCTGCCCCTGCGCATCGCGCGCCTTGGCAAAGGCAGCGTCGACCGATGCCTCATCGGTCACATCGACGGCGCAAAACAGGGCGCCAATCTCAGCCGCCAGCGCTTCGCCGCGCTCGGCATTCACGTCGAAGATCGCGACTCTGGCCCCGGCGCCCCGCAGCGCCCGCGCCGTCGCCTCACCCAATCCCGATGCGCCGCCGGTCACGACGGCGGGCATGTCCTTGATCCGCATTTTCTCTCTCCTGTGGATATGGCTTCAGGCCTGTGTCGGGCCAAGCCTTAGCGGCATGCACATGACGGCCACGATCTGCTCCATCGTGTCCTCCAGCGCTTCCTCGAACGTCTCCCCGAACATCTCCCCGTCCGTGCCATGATGGCGGACCAGGATGTTGAGGAACATGAGACTGATGCTGATGAGCCGCCGCTGCGCGACATGCGGCGGCAGATAATCAACCCGATCGCGCAGCAGATGGAGCGCGCGGGTCAGATGGGGCGGCTCCGATCCGCTGAAATCGCCAAATTCCGGAGAACGGCTTTGCAGCAGATACTGGCTGAGGAAGCTGGCATAGCTATGGTTGCCATCGGCGTCCTGAAGGTCGAGCTGCGGCAGCAGGATGATCTCCAATATGGTGCGCGCATCCTTCAGCCGCCCGCCTGCTTCCGCCCGGCGCAACAGGGCGCCGCGCGCGTCCTCCATCTGATCCATGCGAAAGTCGAAGATGGCGCGCACCAGACCCTCACGCGATCCGAAATGATATTGCACCGCCGCGTGATTGCCCTGCCCGGCCTGTGCGGCAATCTCGCGCATCGAGGCACCATGGATGCCGCCCTTCGCAAACAGCCGCTCACCGGCGAGGATGAGGCGGGTCTTGCCGTCGAGACTTTCGGTCGCCGCCCCATCCTCCAGCTGGTTATCCATGCCCGCCACCCACATTCCTTATTACATCTGTTTTAGAAATACCCGGCATTGAAGGCGGGCCGAAAAATATATTTCCAGAAACCACCCCTTCCCAACCGCCAAACCGATCGCAGAAAAATGGGCATATTGCAAGAATTTTAGCGGTATTTCGGCATAATATGTCGACGCACCGCGCTCACAACCTCTGCGCGCTGGGCCAAAGCCCTAGCCCAGACGCGAAATTACACTTGACTTAAATTCCCGCGCTGGATTATCCCTAATCACTGTTAGACAGCCCTGGCCCATATGCCGCCCAAAGACGGCAGCCATCGGCTCGTTGCGATTACGCTCAAGGAGAGACTTTCATGGCGATGGAAACCGGCCTCATCTTCCACCCCTATATGCGCCCGGGCCGAACGGCGCGGCAGACCTTCGAATGGGGCGTTCAGAACAGCGTGGCCTGCGACAAGGCAGGCTTCACCTCGATGATGATCTCCGAGCATGCCTCGCAGATCTGGGAGAATATCCCCAACCCCGAACTCATCATGGCCGCTGCCGCATTGCAAACGAGCCAGATCAAGTTCGCTCCGATGGCGCACATCCTGCCCCACCAGCATCCCGCTAAGCTCGCCATTATGGTCGGCTGGCTGTCGCAGATTCTGGAAGGCCGCTATTTCATGGGCATCGGCGCCGGCGCCTATCCGCAGGCCTCCTACATGCACGGCATCAGGGAAGCGGAGCCGCAGATGCTGAACGACATGGTGCGTGAATCCCTCACCATCATGGAGAAGATCTGGAAGCGCGAGCCCTTTTTCTACGAGGGCAAATATTGGGACGCCGGCTTTCCCGAGGAAACCCCGGCGGAAACCGAGGAAGACGAACAGCATATGCTGGCCGATTTCTCGCCCTGGAACGGCGCCTTTCCCGAGTTTGCCGTCACCGGGTTCAGCCAGAATTCGCCGTCGATGAAACTCGCGGGCGAGCGCAACTTCAAGCCGGTATCGATCTTCTCCGGCCTCGACGCGCTCAAGCGTCACTGGGAAATCTATTCGGAGGCCAATATCAAGGCAGGCTTCACGCCGAACCGCCAGCGCCATGCCGTCTCGCAGACCGTCTTCTGCGCGGACACCGACGCGGAGGCCAAGCGGCTCGTGATGGAGGGGCCGATCGGTTATTGCTTCAACAAATATCTGATCCCGATCTGGCACCGCTTCGGCATGATGGACGGCTTCGCCAAGGACGCCGGCATCGATCCCAAGGATGCCGACCTCGAATTCCTGGTCGACAATGTCTTCGTCGTCGGCTCGCCCGACACCGTCGTCGACAAGCTCAACACCCTGTTCGAACAATGCGGCGGTTGGGGCACGCTCCAGGTCGAAGCCCATGACTATTATGACGATCCGTCGCCCTGGTTCTATTCGCTCGAACTGCTCGCCAAGGAAGTCGCGCCCCGCGTGAAGCTGCCGGGCACGCGCGAAGCGGTGAGTGAGGCGGCGGTCGCCTGATCTTCGGATCGCAACGCAAAAAGGGGTGGGAGATCATCGATCTCTCACCCCTTTTTTTTGTGCCTGAAAAGCGATGCGCGCAGTACGCGCCATAAAAGGTCAGGGACGTTCGACCGCGAACCCGTGGAGAAGCAGATCGGCCGCCTGTTCGGCAATCTGCGCAGGCCCCAGCTTTCCCGGACGATACCAGGACGAACAGGAATCGAGCATCGCAATCAGGAACTTGCGAACGACAGTGGCGTCCAGAGCCCTGGCACCGCTGCCGTCGGCCTGGGCCGCGACGATCAAATCGCGCCAATAGTTATCAAAGCTGGAATAGGCCGCCAGCACGCGCTGACGCATCTCATCGGGCAAGTCGTCAAACACGCGGGAGACGGCGGACGAATAGTCATCACCGGTCAACAGGAAGTCGACATGCGCGACAATCGCCGCGCGCAGCCGCACCATGGACGACGCCCCCGACCCCAGCCCTTCCACGCGCGCCATGATGTGACGGTTGTTATGATAGATGCCCTCCATCATCACCTCCTCGACCAGATGGTCCTTGGACGGAAAATGATGATAGATACTGGGCGCCAGCATGCCGGCCCCCTTTGCAATGTCGCTCAGTTTGGCGCCGGCCAGCCCCTTTTGCCGCAGGATCGCGGCGGCGGAATCCAGAATGCGCGTTCGGCCATTATCTGCTTGTGCCATGCGCCCTCTTAACCGCTATTTCAGCGAAATACAGCCCTTTCGCCTATGGCGAGCCTATCCGGCGAAAGGCGTGTTTGGGACGCCTGCGGCGGGTGGATCGAGAATCTCGAACAGACCACCAGCCAGCGGCTGCTGCGCGAAGATTTCGGGCGTGAAGCCCTGCGATCCGGTGATCAGGAACAGCCGGCTATAATCTGTACCGCCAAAGGCCGGGCGAAGGCCGCGCCGGATCGGCAGGCGCCGTTCCTCCAGCAAAGTGGCATCCGGCGCAAAGCGACGCAACATCCAGCTTTCGTAAAAGGCCATCCAGATACAGCCTTCGACATCGACGGCCATGCCGTCGGGATAGCCATCCTCGGGCTTGAACGTCAGGAAATCGCGTCGGTTGGACAGGGTGCCATCCTTCGCCACATCATAGGCCCAGCTCACCAGCGGCATGGAATCGTTCACATAAGCGATCCTGCCATCGGGGCTGAACGCCGGGCCATTGGCGGTGACGATATTGCGTTCCTGCGTGCTGACCGTTCCATCGGCATCGAGCCGGTAGAGTTCGCCGGTGCTGCGGACCTCGAAATTGCCGAGCGTGCTTTCCTTGTCCTCAGCCGTGGTGCTTTCGTCCCACTGGCTGGAATCGCAGGACCCTGACCAGTAGCGTCCCTTGCGATCAGTGACGCCGTCATTCAGGCGCGCGACTTTCGGGTTGGGGATGGGATGGATGAAGGGCTGGTAAACCTGCCGCTTCGGATCGACATGAGCAAAACCGTCGGCGCAGGAGGCGACGAAGCCGCCGCTTGCCCGCGGCGCGATGGCGCTGATCCAGGCTGGCGCGTCCCACCGGCCCTTCTCGCCGCTCGCCAGATGATACCAGTTGATGCTGGGCGCCTCGATGTCGACCCAATAGATGCAGCCGTCCCGATCGTCCCAGATGGTGCTTTCACCCAGGATGGCCTTCGCGTCCCACAGGCAGCGCCAGCCTTCGCCTTCCATCATAGCCTCATCCCGTCCTTCTATCAGAGCTTTACGATCGGATCGCCAAAGGGTTCGTCGCGTTGCCGGACGGCTTCCTTCAACCCTTCCGTCCGCACGGTTTCGTTGAAGCGCGTCCGGCTCGCCGCCAGATGCCCGCGCGCGTCCATTTCCGCCGCCATGCGCTGCAAGGTCCGCGCGCCCATCAGTTCGAGGCCGATATTGACGATCCGCTTGTTGGCGCTCAGCAGATCGGGGTCGATCAGCGCCAGCCGCGCCGCGAGCGCTTTGACCTCCGCCTCCAGCTGGTCGGCGGGAACGGCCTTGAGCGCCAGGCCGATCCGGGCCGCATCCTCGCCGCGAATAGAATCCCCGGTCAGCAGCAGCCGCTTCGCCCATTGCGGCCCGGCCAGATAGAGCCACATATGACTCGGCAGCGACCCCTGCGACCGCGCGGGCGGAAAGCCGAAGATCGCATCGTCCGCGCAGATCACCATGTCGCAGAGCAGAGCCAGATCGGTCCCTCCCGCCAGACAACGGCCATGGACCTGCGCGATCACCGGCTTGTGCATGTCGAACAGCGCCATGCGCAGCCGCTGGGCGCGTTCCTGATGCCAACTGTCATCGTCGAACTTCGCCCGGCCGCGCCGGTGATCGACTTGGCCGGGGATCGGCTGATCGTAGCGCTGGAGGTCATAACCCGAACAGAAATCCGGCCCCGCCGCCTTCAGGACCACCGCGTGCACGCGAACATCCTCATCGGCTTCCCACAGCAGCGCATTGAGTTGCTCCTGGAGAGGCTCGCTCAGCGCGTTGCGCTTTTCTGGCCGGTTCAGCGTGATCCACGCGGTGCCGTCACGCACATCGTACAGGAGCAATGGCTCACTCATCCTGTCCTCATCCTCTCAAAAGGCGCCGATCCTGATCGGCCGCCGCATCACGCCAAAGTCTGCATGCTGACCGGAGCGACCGGCGCGGACACATCGATGTCCTTGAGATGGGGCAGAACCTTGCGCGCGAAAAGCTCATAATTTTCCCGGCCCACCTCAAAGGGCATGTCGCCGAACTGGGTATAGATGATGAAGCTGCCCACGTCGAAGCGATCGACCATCGCCTTCAGCTTCTCCAGCACTTCTTCCGGGCGGCCCCATATCTGGAGATCGGCGAGGAAGTTGTTGAATTTCTCGATGCCATTCTTCTCCACGCTGGCCGCCAGCGCGCCATAATATTCATAGCCTTCGATCGAGGCGAATTCCTTGTTGCCGAACTGATAGAAGGAGGAAGTCGAGCGGGCATATTCAAGCAGATATTTGTCGCGCATTTCCTGCGCCTTCGCTGCATCCTCATTGACGGCGACGAAAGCGACGACCACCGGCTTGGGTGCGGGACGCCCCTGCATCGCGAAGAAACGCTCGCGATAGCTGGTGATATCCTCCTGGACCCGGTCCCAGGGCTTCTGCGCGATGATCATCAACCCGACGTCCAGATTGGCCATCAGCTTGACCGATTCCGGCGACACGGCGGAGGCGAACACACGACCCCGATAGCTGGCATAGGGGCGCGGGCGCAGCTCGACGCGCGGCTGCTTCAGATAGTCGCCGTCATATTCCATGACGCCGGTTTCCAGCGCTTCCAGCAACGCCTCGGCATATTCGCGGAAACGCTTGCGCGCCTCACCCATGGGCACGCCGAAGCCGTCAAACTCCTCCTTGCCCAGACCCCGGCCGATACCCAGGATCGCGCGCCCTTCAGAGAACTGGTCGAGCAGGAGGAAGCTTTCCGCGATGCGAACCGGGTTCTGCCACGGCAACACGGTGACGGTCGTGCCCAGCTTGATCCGCTTGGTCTGACCCGCCACCCAGGACAGGAACTGGGGCACGTTGGGCGTCATCATATAGCCGGTGAAATGATGCTCCGGCGTCCAGACGGAATCGAAGCCCTGATCCTCGGCACGCGCCGCCAGCGAGAGCTCGTGACGGAACACGTCGATATCGCTGACCTTGTCGTTCAGATTCTGGAACGTCAGCCCCAATCCCACTTCCATATTCGCCTCCAAAACACATCTCTTGGAATTAAACTAATTACAATTAGGTTGATTTGGCAAGCCCCTTCGCACGGCAAAGCTGCCCATGAGGCCATTTTCGGCCATTGAGAAAGCTCGAAACTCGGTTTTCTTCCATAATTTTATCTATACATTTCTGGTATTTAAATGATATTTCACTTTCCCTTGAAAATCGAAGGCAGAGACAGGAAACAACAGCGAAAAACCGTCGCCCTTGACGAACATGGCGTAAATTTGCATCATAACAGAAATTAGGCAGAGGAGATTTCGACCGGTGAGTGAGTCCATCGCAGCGCGGCGCCAGGCCATGGCAGACCGGCATCCTGTCTGGCAGGAGATGACGCTGGACGCTTATCTCAGACGCGCCGCCGAAGATTATGGCACGCGCCCGCTCGTCATCACCGATGCCGAAACGCTCGATTATGCCACGGTGGAGGCGCAATCCCGGCAGATCGCGGCGGGCCTCGTGGCCCTCGGCATCCAGCGCGGCGAACGGGTGGGCCTGATGATGGCCAATTATCCCGTCACTGTGTCCCTGCTTTTCGCGATCTGGCGTAGCGGGGCCGTGGCCGTGGCGATCAACACGCTCTATAGCCCCAAGGAGCTGGAATATGTCATCCGCGAAGCCGGATGCGCGCTGCTCGTCAGCATGGCCGGCTTCGGTTCCCGCCGCTTCGATCGGGAACTGGACGAGCGCATGCCGGGATGGCGGACCGGCGACTATGCCCCCCTGCCGGAATTGCGCCGAGGCTTGGTGTACGACATCAACGCGCCGCAGCATTTTTTCGATGCGCTACCGGCCGGGGAACTGCCCGAACAGGGCGCCGAACCCCATGATCCGGCCGTCATCATGTTCACCTCCGGCACGACCGGATCGCCCAAGGGGGTGATGCAGACCCATGACAATCTGCTGCGGGCCGCTTATGCTGGGGCCTATCATCAGGCGTTCGAGGACGGCCGGCGCGCGGTCTTCTCGCTGCCGCTTTATCATTCCTTCGGCCTTGTCGTGGGGCTGCTGTCCGGGATGATCGTCGGCGGCGCCATCATTCCCCTGCTCCGCTTCGATCCGCACGCCCTGCTGACGGCGACCGAGCGCCACCGCGCGACTTACCTCATGGGCGTTCCGACCATGACGATCGCCATGATGGAGCAGGCGAAGACGCAAAGTTACGATCTGTCCTCCCTGACCGCCGTGCACAGCGCCGCAGCCCCGACGCCGAGCTGGGTCTGGCGCGAGATACAGCGCGTCTTCGGCTGCGAGGAGATTTTCACCAGCTACGGCCAGACCGAAGTGACCGCGACCATCGTGTGTACCAAGCCGGGCGATCCCATCGAGATCGTCTCGGAAACGCAGGGCTGCATCGTCGAGGCCGGTGTAGCCGGAATCCCCGCGCTGGGCGGCAGGATTTGCGAATTCAAGACGATCGACCCGGAAACCGGTGAAGATCTGCCGCACGGCGCCGCGGGCGAATTGTGCACGCGGGGACCGATGAACAGCCTCGGCTATTTCCGCCGCCCGGAGGAAACCGCCAAACTCTTCCTTCCGGGCCGCTGGATTCGCACGGGCGACCTTGGACAGTTCAGGCCCGACGGCAATTTGTTCCTCACCGGGCGGTCGAAGGAACTCTATAAGAGCAAGGGCGAACTGGTTTCCCCCAAGGAGCTGGAGCAACTCGTCACTGCCCATCCAGCCATTGCACAGGCCTTTTTCATCGGCATGCCCGATGACCGATGGGGCGAATGCGGTTGCGCCTGGATCGTGCTGGCCGACGGCCAGTCCTTCACCGCCGAAGAACTGCTCGCCTGGCTCGCTCCGCAAGTGGCGGGCTACAAGCTGCCGCGCGACATCTGGTTCATTGCCGACAATGAACTGCCCAAGACCGGCACCGGCAAGGTGCAGAAGGACATCCTCAAGGACATGGCATTGGCACAGCTCGCTGCGGCGAAGGGCGCAGCCTGAACCAACAGGCAAATGGAAAGAAAAGCAATGAGCACCGAAGGCATCTCATCGATCGAAGACATCATCCAGGATGCCATCGACGGACTCCCCTATATCTTGGTCGACGCCGACGACCGCGAAAATGAAGGCGATGTCATCATCCCCGCCCAGTTCGCGACGCCGCGACAGATCAACTTCATGGCGAAGCATGCACGCGGCCTCATCTGCCTCGCCATGACGCAGGCGCGGGCGGAGCATCTGAAACTGCCGCCGATGACGGTCAACAACCAGTCAGGCCATGGCACGGCCTTCACCGTATCGATCGAAGCCCGCGAAGGCGTGACCACCGGCATTTCGGCGCAGGATCGCGCCCACACCGTCGCCGTCGCCGTCAATCCCACCAAGACCGCTGCCGACATCGTCTCGCCCGGCCATATCTTCCCGCTGACGGCGCGCGACGGCGGCGTGCTGGTCCGGGCCGGGCATACGGAGGCGGCGGTCGACATCTCGCGCCTCGCGGGCCTCACGCCAGCAGGCGTCATCTGCGAGGTGATGAACGACGATGGAACCATGGCGCGTCTGCCGGAGCTATTGGTTTTTGCGAAAGAGCATGGCCTCAAGGTCGGCACCATCGCCGACCTCATCGCCTATCGCCGCCGGTCGGAAAAGCTGGTGCAATGCGTCGCCAGCGCGCCGTTCCACAGTTTCTACGGCGGCGACCTCACCATCCATGTCTATCGCAACCAGATTGACGGTGGAGAACATGTCGCGCTGGTGAAGGGCGAAGTCCGTCCCGACCGCGAAACGCTGGTCCGCGTGCATCAGGTGGACCTGACGGCCGACCTGCTCGGCTGGTCGCAGGCGCACCCCGAATATGTGCCGCAGGCGCTTCAGGCCATGGCCGCGCATGAGGGGCAGGCCGTCGCCGTTTTCGTCCGCGATCCCAGCCCGGATTCCATTTCGCAACGCATCAAGGGCGGGCGAAAGACCTATCACGACACCAATGCGACCCGCGATTACGGCATCGGCGCCCAGATCCTGCTGGATCTGGGCGTGCGCCAGATGACCTTGCTGACCTCCAGCAAAGCCAAGCTCGCGGCACTGGAGGGCTTCGGCCTGACGGTGGTCGGACGGGTTCCGCTGCGCAGTCCCGTCGAGGGATGATATCACTCACCAGCCTGGGATCGATAGCGCCGACCCCAGGCGATAGGCTCAGATCGGCATGACCCGGCCATAGGCGCCCTTATGAAACAACAGGGGCGCGCCGGGATGGTGGGCGTCGAGTGCATGCACTGCGCCCAGCACGATATGATGGTCGCCCGCTTCGTGCACGGCGTGGATGGTACAATCGATCCAGGCGAGCGCACCATCCAGCACCGGCGACCCCAGCGCAGAAAGATGATGCGGTACGCCCTCGAACTTGTTCGGGTCCTTGGACGCAAGGATGCGGCAAAGCCCCTCCTGCCCGTCGCCCAGCACATTGACGCAAAAGCGTCCCGCCGCTTCGATCTTGGGCCAGCTCGATGATCCCCTGTCAGGGAAGAAGGCGACCAGCGGCGGATCGAGCGATACCGAGGTGAAGGAGCCGACGATCATGGCGGCGGGAACGCCGTCCGGCTGGACCGCAGTGATGGCGCAGACGCCGGTCGGATAGTGACCCAATATGCGGCGGAAATCGTGCGGGTCGATCGTGACGGTCATGGGAGAATCAGACTTTCCAGACGAGAGGGACATTTTCAACGGCTGCGACGATGCCTGCATGATAGGTCGGCGTCGCGCCCTCCTCCATAGCGAAGCCCGGAATCCGAGCCAACCATTCCTGCAAGGTGACGATCACCTCCATCCGGGCCAGATGCATGCCGGCGCAGCGATGCGGCCCCTGGGCGAAGGTGGAATGGGCGGCGACGTTGCGACGCGACAGGTCGACCTTCATCGGATCGGCATGCTCACTGTCGTCCAGCCCGTGCAGGGCCGTGGGCAGCAGGATCAGGTCGCCGGCCTTCAGCTGCGTGCCATGAAACTCCATGTCGGCCACGACATAGCGCGCGTCGGACACCACGGCGAAACGGCGGAACATCTCCTCGACACCGCGTTGCAGCTTCATCGGGTCGGACCGCAATTCCTCCACCGTATCGGGGTGGCGGGCCAGATAGATCATCATGAAGCTGAGGAGATTGACCACCGTATCGAGACCGCCCAGCAGCAGCAGCGAGACAAGACCCAGCATCTTGTCCTCCGGCATCGGCTGCCCGTTGATCTCGCTGTTCACCATCATGGTGATGAGGTCGGTTCCGGTGCCGCCGCGCCGCTCCTCGATGATCGGCGCGACATAGGCGAAAAAGCCCTTGTTCGCAGCCTCGAGCGACCGGCCCTGCTCCTCGGGCGTGTTGCCCGAAGGACGCGTCATCTCCTTGGCCAGAGCGTTCAGCATCGGCGCATCGTCCATCGGCAGGCCGGCGAGCGCCAGGAACACCTTGACCGGAAAGACCCCGGCATAATCGCGCGCGAAATCGCACCCGCCCTTGTCCGCAAACCCCTCGATCAGCTCGACCGCGACGGCCCGCACATCCGCCTCCAGCTTGCGAATCTGGGCCAGGTTCAGCCCCTTGTCGATCGCCTTGCGGTAGGGCGTATGCTCGGGCGGGTCCATCTTGGTCGGGACCATTTCATAGGCCTCGCCCGCCTCGCGCGGCACCCAGATGACACGGCTGGAGAAGCGGTCGGGACTGCGATAGACCTCGTCGATCACCGCGCCGCGGGTCGCGACCCAGTGGCCACCGGTCAGCGGCGTCCAGACCAGCGGCGGCGTGCCGGGCTGCTGCACGCGCTTCCATGCCTCGTGAAAGCCTTCTTCTATGCCGTCCAGTCCGTAAATATCGATGTCCCGGACCAGTGCCGACGGCACATGGTCGGGCATGGGAACGCGTGGTTTCGCGGGGGCCGGGGTCAGCAGATCGGTGTTCATGGCCGCATTCCTTTTCAACGGATGGTCGGGTCGATCACCGCTTTGGTGGCGACGCCGGTTTTCGTGACATGGAGGGCCTCGGCTGCCTGATGGATACCGAAGCGATGGCTGACGAGTTGGCCCAGCGGCACCGCATCCTGAACGCGTGCCGCAAATTGCATCGCCTGATAATAATTTTTGGGCGCCGGGAAGGACGCACCCCCGACCGTCAGATTCTTCAGAGTCAGATCACGCGGGGAAATCGGCTGCGTGCCGATCGCACCCCACAGGCCCAATATGATGTAGCGGCTGTGAATGCCGCTCAGATCGACGCCTTCGGGAAAGGCCGGCAGCGCGCCAGCCGCTTCGATGACGATGTCCGGACCCTGACGGCCGACACGGTCGTAAATCATCCGCTTGCGCTCCTCGGCGGGCAGGTCGAGCGACACCGTTGCCGTCGCGCCGAGCGACTTCGCAGCCTCCAGCCGTGCAGGGGCGCCGTCGATCACGATCACTTCGCGCGCGCCCGCCTGCGCCGCCACCAGCGCGGCGGACAGGCCCACCGGCCCTGCCCCCTGAACGACGACAGAGTCGCCGAACCGCACCGGACCGCAGCGGTCGAAGCCGCGCAATACCGTCGGCAAGGCGCATCCCAGCGCCGCGACCGCCTCCGGCCGGGCATGGTCCGGCAGGCGATAGAAGGGCATGTTATTGGGCAACCAGGCATAATCGGCATAGCTGCCCCAGTTGGGCTTGGCCGCATCCTCGAAATATTGGCTGTTCTCGCACGGCGTCTGTTCGAGGACGGTGCAGGAATAGCAGCGATGGCAGAGCGCAATGGGCGACCAGATGACAAGGTCGCCGGGCTTGACCGGCACGCCCGCATAGTCGGTCGACACACCGGCGCCGAGCTGCTCGATCTGCCCGACGCCCTCATGGCCCAGGATGATCGGAAAGGGCATCTCGCCCGCCTCTCCGCTCAATATGTGGACGTCGCTGCCGCACACGCCGCCCAATATCGTGCGGACCAACGCGCCACCCGCCTCGGGCGCATGGATATCCACGTCCCAAGTTTCGAGGCGGTTCTTCTCCACCATCACCGCAGCTCTGCCCTGCATCCCTCATCCTCTCAGCTTTGTCGTCGTACCCGTCGCTACGGCGTTCGAACGACTTTTAACTCACTTGCAGGGTCGACGTCCCCGCCATTGAAACGAAACTAATCAAAATTAGCCTATCGATGCAAGAGCCGATTGCGGACGGCATCAAGTGACAACCCGCAAAGACAGCATGTATTTCTTATCAAATATCTGTTTTTACATGATATTTTCTGGATATTTGAATTGAGTCGCGGGCGCTCAGGCAGCCGTCTTAAGCCCACCCTATTGACATTTACGCGCCATGAATATTCAATAACCAATATTAGGCAAATGCAGAATCGTGGAGGAGAGCATATGGGTCGTCTCGCAGGCAAAATAGCCATCATCACAGGGGCTGCTCGCGGCATGGGGGAATCCCACGCCCGCATGTTCGCGCGTGAAGGCGCCAAACTCGTCCTCACCGACCTCAACGTCGAAAAGGGCACGGCCTTGGCCAAGGAAATCGGCGAAGCGGCGATATTCCTGGCGCATGACGTGACCAAGGCCGACGACTGGGCGCGCATCGTCGCCAAGGCGGTCGAAACCTTCGGAACGATCGACATCCTCGTCAACAATGCCGGTATCCTCGGCCCGATGGCCAATACGGTCGACCTGACGGAAGAGGGTTATCAGCTCGTCTGCGCGGTCAACCAGCATTCGGTCTTTTACGGCATGCGGGCCGTGCTGCCGACGATGGTGAAGGCCAATAAGGGCTCGATCGTGAACATCTCCTCCATCGCCGGCATGGCGGCGAACTATGGCTTCCCCAGCCTGGCCTATGTCGCGAGCAAGTTCGCCGTGCGCGGCATGACCAAGGCCACGGCCATGGAATATGGGAAGAATAATATCCGTGTGAACTCCGTGCATCCCGGCTTCATCCAGACGCCGATGATGGTCGAGGCGACCGACGAGGTCGGCGGCGAGGCGCTGGCCCAAATCCCGTTGGGCCGCATCGCCGATCCATCCGAAGTGTCGAACCTCGTGCTGTTCCTGGCTTCGGATGAATCATCCTACATCACCGCATCGGAACATCTGGTCGACGCGGGCATGCTGGCGCACTGACCGGGAGGGAGGCGCCGTGCCAACGGTCGAGTTTCACCGCAGCGGCCATGTTGCCGAGATACGGCTTAACCGGCCCGCCTCGCTCAACGCCATTGACGATGAGATGGACCGGGCGCTTGCCGATGCCTGGGAACGGGTGGACGGCGATCCGGATATCCGGGTCGCTGTTCTCTCCGGCACCGGCGACAGGGCCTTTTGCGCCGGGGCGGACATGGCGAACCCACCGCTGGGCCATGACGGCCTTTCCTTCGGCGGCGGCCTGTCGGGCATAGGGGGGCGGCTGAATCCCTTGCGCAAACCCCTAATCTGCGCGGTGCAGGGGTATGTTCTCGGCCTCGGTTTCGAGCTGGCGATGTGCGCGGACATCATCATCGCCGCCGAGGACGCTGTGTTCCGCCTGCCAGAGGCGCGGGCCGGCATCATCGACCATTGCGGCGTCGTCCATCGCGCCATCCGGCAGCTTCCGCATCATGTCGCCATGGCCATGATCATCGCCAGCGAACCGCTGACCGCGCAGGACGCGTTACGATTTGGCCTGATCAACGCCTGCGTCGACCGCAGCGCATTGCCCGCGGAGACGAGCCGCTGGATCGCAAGGCTGCTGGAATGCTCGCCACTGGTGTCACAAGCGGGCAAAGAGGCAGCGCTGGACGGGCTGAGGCATTCACTGCCTGACGCTTTATCCGCTTCCTACCCTCAGATCAAAAGCTATCAGGCGACACAGGATCGTGCGGAAGCGGCGGTCGCATGGAAGGAACGGCGGGCACCCCAATGGCTCGGGCGATAGAATCGCAATCCTAATTGAAATTCGAAATTTTTTATCAAAAGCAGAAAAGCCTTTCCTGAAAAAGTGCGGTCGCCAATTTTCCTATCGCGGTCAGCATTATGTGCGCCGGGCGGATAATTCCCTAATAATGCCATATTTCTAATGATTATTTCGCATGGATCAGCGCATTCTGCCCAGATGGCGACGAAAAGAAACAGCGGAACGAACGCAACATGTGCCGCATAATCCCTCTTGCACTTTACCCTAATTTTAATTAGGCAAAGCCTGTAGGTGCCGCAGAGCGCCGGTCGATGAACCTGTCGAGACAATCGCGACCATGGAGATGAGGATGAGTGAAAATCACGACATCTTTGCACCATGCCCATCCTGTCCACGGCAATCATGGCGTCCAGCGGTGATCAACGAACAATAATCAGGTGAGGAGTAGAATATGAGGCAAGACGAACTTCGGGCCTATGATACCGGCCAGGCCGTTTCCCCTCTCTATCGTCGGATATTGATGGCATCGGCGGGATCGGCCGCCATCGCCCTGTTCGGACTGGCCGGCAATGTCGCCATCGCCCAGTCCGCATCCAGCGCCCCGCAGGCGGCCGAAAGCGCGCCCCAGCCCGCCGACACGTCCGACATCGTCGTGACCGCGCAACGGCGCGAGGAATCGCTGTCGAAGGTCCCGCTCTCCGTCGCGGCGCTCAGCTCCGAAACCTTGCAGAACCGGGTGGTCACGAAGGAGCAGGATCTCGCGGCGCTCGTCCCCGGCCTGATCGTCAAGAACGGCCAGAACCAGAACCAGTTGAGCTTCACCATGCGGGGCCAGACGCTGGACCCCTTCTCCGGCGCCAGTCCGGCCGTGCTCACCTATCTGAACGAAGTTCCCTTCACCGGCGGCAATTCGGCTACGGCCTTTTACGACTTCTCGTCGGTGCAGGTGCTCAAGGGGCCGCAAGGCACGCTGTTCGGACGTAACGCAACCGGCGGCGCGGTGCTGTATGCATCGGCCAAGCCGGGCGAGGATTTCGGCGGTTTCGGCACCATTCGCGCGGGTGAACGCGATCTTATCCAGCTACAGGGCGCGGTCGACATTCCCGTCATACCGGGCAAGATCCTGCTCCGTGTCGCTGGCGACTATCAGAAGCAGGACGGCTATGTCCACAACCTGCTGACCGGCAATACGCTGGGCGATGTCGACAACCGCTCCGGCCGCATCACGGCAGTCCTGCGCCCGACCGACACGATCGAGAACACCACCGTCTTCCAATATAGCCGGTTCCGGGGCACGGAATCCAACGGCCAGCTCTATTCCTATTATCCGCTCGGCTCGACCAACACTTCCAGCCAGACCGGCATCACCTATAATCTGACGGCGACGCTGGACGCACTCTACGGCAATGGCTTCTTCCCCGGCGTAGGCGACGGCCCGCCCGGACCCGGCACATTCCCCGGCGCGGTTGCCGGCTACCTCGCCTGGCAGAAGGCCCATCCCTACGAAACCTATCTGTCCTACGACCTGCCCCACAAGGCGAGCAGCTATTTCCTGTCGAACACCACGACTTTCGAGTTGAACGACAATCTCACGGTCAAGAATATCTTCGGCTTCGAGAAGACCTTCGCCCGGACCGCTGGCATATTGAGCGGATCGCCCTTCGCCTCGCTCGACCTCTATAACAGCTCTGGCAACTATACCGGCCCTCCGGGCGGACAGGTTTTCCGCAACAAGAGCATTTCCGAAGAACTCCAGCTTCAGGGAAAATCCGCCGACGGCAAGCTCGAATATATCATCGGCGGCTTCTACAACTATGCCACGAAGGAAGAAGCCATCCCCGTCATCGTCGGAGCCGAACTCCCGACCCCGGCAGGCGAGGTTCTGTACCACACCCACGGCACCACGCGTTCGCGCGCGGTTTACGGACAGGCTACCTACGACCTGTCGGACGCCGTGCTGGAAGGGCTGAAGTTCACGGCTGGCGCCCGCTACACCTGGGAAACGGTCGGCATGACATCCTACGACGATCATGCTTTCTTCGTCGGCTTCCCCCGTGAAAAGGCGACGCTTAAAGCGCCAAGCTGGGTCGGCACCCTGCAATGGCAGGCCAGTCCGGCGAGCCAGTTCTACTTCACGCAACGCGGCAGCTTCCGGGCCGGCAACTTCAACGGCGCCGTGGTGCCCTACGGTCTCGCGAATTTCTTCAAGAATGAATATACCCATGATTTCGAACTGGGCTACAAGTTCAGCGGGATGCTGCTCGGTCAGCGTGCCCATTTCAACGTGGCCGCCTATAAGCAGATCGTGAAGAACGCGCAGCATTCGCTCTACGCCGTGGTGGCCGGCGCGCCGTCCGCCTTCACCGTCAACGTGCCCGAAGCGCAGGTGAAGGGTGTCGAGATGGACGGCGACATCATGTCGGCCGATTGGTTGAAACTGGGCTTTTCCGGCGCCTATACGGACGCGAAATACACCAAGAACATCGTCGACCTGTCAGTGCAGACCGGCACGCCCGGCTTCGTCGTTCCGTTCGATTCCTATCCCGACGCGCCCAAATGGTCGGGATCCCTATATGCCGATCTGACCCTGCCGACACCGGCGCAGTGGGGCGAGATGCATTTCCGGGTCGACAGCTTCTCGCAAACCTCATCCTATTTCTCGAACAATAATTATTCGATCACGCCGGGCACCAAGATCAAAGGATACACGACCATTGCGGCGCGCTTAAGCTGGAATGAAATCATGGGAAGCCCGCTTTCGCTCGGTATCTACGCCAAGAACCTATTCGATCGCCAATATTATCAGTCGGGTTACGTCCTTGGCGCATCGGGCGGCATGAATACGGTGATCCCTGGCGAACCCCAGACCTTCGGTGCCGAAGTCACCATGAAGTTCTGACCTTTCTTCCGGCGGCAATCCATAAAGTTGCCGTCTAATTTAAGAAGATGCCCCGGCGCCTCGGCCGACGATCAAAGGATCGCAATATGGCTGAGGCAGCGGAAATCGGATAGCAGGAACCCGGCTTGCCCCGCAGGGCAAACCGAGTTCCCATCGCTGGGGCAACCTGAAATGACTGTTTTCGGGTGAGGCAAATCCCCACTGGAACGACCGGCTATCACGCTGAGAAATTCAACACCACGCAGGGAGCGATCGTGTCCCACCTGATGGTGTAGGTTCGCCGGCGTAGCCTTGGCGATCTCCGGCCAAGCCGGGTTGATCATGCTGCCATGGCAGGCAACGTGATGATGGCATTATCGCTTAATCCCGAGACGCTCTCAAGTGTCATGTAGCGGGAGCGCTGGACCGCCCATTCATCATTTTGTTCGAGCAGGATAGCGCCGACGAGGCGGGTGATGGCCTCTTCATTGGGGAAGATGCCGACGACGTCGGTACGCCGCTTGATTTCGCCATTGAGCCGCTCGATCGGATTATTGGAGTGTAATTTGGTGCGGTGTTGTGCGGGGAACGTCATGTAGGCCAGCACATCTTCCTCCGCGCTGTCCATCAGAGCAGCGAGTTTTGGCACGGTGGGGCGTAGCTGATCGGCAACGCTGCGCCACTGGGCTTTGGCGGTTTCCGGGGTGTCCTGAGCGAAGGCGGTGGCAATGAACGCCGACACGACCCGGCGACCGCTCTTGCCTGCATGGGCCAGGGCGTTGCGCATAAAATGGACGCGGCAGCGTTGCCAGGTTGCGCTGAACACTTTGGCGACGGATGCTTTGATGCCCTCGTGAGCATCGGAGATGACCAGCTTCACGCCGCGCAAACCGCAGCGGGCAAGGCTGCGCAGGAAGTCGGTCCAGAAGACCTCGGCTTCGGAATGGCCGATCGCCATACCGAGGACTTCGCGCCGGCCGTCACTGTTGACGCCGACGGCGATGATGACGGCGACCGAGACGATTCGGCCGGCCCGCCGGACCTTTATGTAGGTGGCGTCCATCCAGAGATAGGGCCAGTCGCCTTCGATCGGGCGATCGAGGAAGGCCTTCACACGTACATCGATCTCCTCGCACAGCCGGCTGACCTGACTCTTCGAAATGCCGCTCATGCCCATGGCTTTGACCAGATCGTCCACCGACCGGGTCGATATGCCCTGAATATAGGCTTCCTGAATGACGGCGGTCAGGGCCTTCTCCGCTAGGCGGCGCGGTTCGAGAAAGCCGGGGAAATACGTGCCTTTGCGCAGCTTGGGGATCCGCAGCTCGACGGTGCCGGCGCGTGTCTCCCAATCCCGGTCGCGATAGCCGTTACGCTGTGCGAGACGCTCGGCATCCTTCTCGCCATAGGCAGCGCCTGTCAGGCCGCCCACTTCCAGTTCCATCAGCCGCTGCGCGGCAAAGCCGATCATGTCGCGCAGAAAATCGCCGTCCGCACTCTTCCCAACCAGGGTGTGCAGGTCCATCTTGTCAGCGGTCATCGGTGGTCTCCGTGAGTTGAGTGTTGCAACCCAAACTTACCGAAGTTCGCCGATGACCACCCGCGAAACTGACCGGCCGCTACAGCGCTTTATCGGTGAGCGCGCGTCCGGTCAGCTTCGCTACCGGCGGAAGCTACACCACTTAGCGTAATCGCCACGCCCCATATCTCAACAACTGATGCAGAATGGGACTTCCGCTTCGACACTTTATGCCGAAGCTTTGAACAAGGAGGATGCAATGGCGGTGTTTGCAGCTCTGGATGTGTCGCAGGATCAGACGGCGATTTGCTTGGTGGACCAGGACGGCGCGATGCTGGCGGAGGCCAAGGTGCCGACCTGCCCGGAGGCGATTGCCAATTGGCTCGCGGAGCGATCAGATGGCCTTGAGCGGGTCGGCATGGAAACTGGCCCTCTGGCTGTCTGGCTTTGGAACGAATTGGTGGCGCGAGAGGTGCCGATCATCTGTCTGGACGCGCGCCATGCCAACGGTGTGTTGAAAATGATGCCCAACAAGACCGATCGTCATGATGCCCGTGGTCTGGCCCAGATCGTACGGACCGGCTGGTTCAAGGCTGTGCAGATCAAGAGCCACGACGCCTACGTCAATCGGGCGATGCTGACAGCCCGGGAAGCGTTCGTCGGAATGCGGGTTCGGCTGGAGAACGAGGTCCGGGGGCTTTTGAAGACCTTTGGTGTTATGTTTGGCAAGCGTGTCGGTGGATTCAAGCGTCGGGCCGACGAAATCATCGCCAAGGAACTGCTGGTTGCCCCAGAACTCATCCCGATTTTTAAAACGCTGATACAGGCTCGCCGCGACATTCTGTCTCACATAGCAACACTCGACAAGCGGATCAGGGCGATCGCCAAGCGGCATGCGACGGTCAGATTGTTAATGACCGCCCCCGGTGTAGGACCGATCACAGCGATGTCCGTAGTAGCAGCCTTCGATGATGCCGCCCGGTTCCGACGGTCGTCCGGCGCCGGTGCCTACCTCGGGCTGACGCCAAGGCGCTACGAGTCTGGCGAGATTAGCCGGAACGGTCGCATCTCGAAACGCGGGGATGGGTTCACGCGGAAATGCCTGTTCGAGGCGGCGAATGCGATCGTCTGTCGGGACCTTGGTGGCCCACGCCTACGCAGCTGGGCCAAAGCTATCGCCGAAAGAACAGGACCCCGGAAAGCCAAGGTGGCTCTGGCGCGGAAACTTGCTGTAACATTGCATGCGATGTGGCGCACTAACACGCCCTTCCGGGAGCCGGCGATGGCATAGATCTCGCAACTGAAACGACACTGATCATCAGCACAACGGAATGCGTCCAGCCGGGACGCGCGGCGAGGGTGAGATCGCTCCCAGGTTAGCGGCAATGACCGCGCACACCACTTCGATCCACCCGACCTGGAACGCAAACGTGCGGCACCCGACGCGGTGACCGCGGAGAGAACCCAAGAGCCCGGCACGCAGGATGGATCGCTGAGAGATCAGCACTTGACCAAGGCGATTAGAGAACCTCCCGGGACACAACCCAGGGAGCGGCAGTTAGCTGGCTGCCTTCTCCAAAGCCGACAGTCGCGAATGTTCTAATTGATATTCGCATCGCGATTCCTGTTTATCCGTGCCCGATTTCCAAATGTTGTCTTCGAGGTCGTCGGACGGCTGGGAGAGCCTTTCGTCCGGGCATGGCTGATCGGGATCGGGAGCGACGGGTCAGACCCAGCGGCACTCGGTCTCGTTCAACCAAACGGAATACAGTAATGCAGCCAGCTTACGAGCAACCGCGACCTTGGCCCGCCGTGGACCTTTGGCTTCGGCTATTTTCCTGCCCCAACTCTGAATCGCACAGGGTCTTTTGACCCGGGTTAAGATGATGTTGGCTGCCCCGTACAGCGATCGCCGGCCCTGGAGATATGCCCCTGCGTATCGGGTTCACCTGACTGACTTCGGCGTGGAACGAGGCCAGCATAGGCGCCAGCATCTTCGCTCTGGCCGGGAGTTTATCTGTTTCCTCAACCATAGCGAGCGCGCAGTGCTAGCGGACAAGAGGATCTACGTGATCCTCGACAACTATGCGGCCCACAAGAAGGACAAGGTCCAGCAATGGCTCGCCCGCCATCCGCATTGGACCTTCCATTGCACGCGGACCTCCTGCTCCTGACTCACTGCCGTATAGGGCTGCTTCGCCAAGCTGACCCGGCGCCGGCTCAAGAATGGCGTCTTCCATTCCCTCGGCGATCTCCAGGCCGCCCTCAACCGCTTCATCCGCGAATACAACACCGCCGACCTCAAGCCTTTCATCTGGAAAGACGAGCCCGATGATATCATTGCAGCACGAAACGGTGGGTTCCAAACGTCGGAATCAATCCATTAGGGCTAATCAACATTCAGATCATGACGTGCCAAAAATGGTGGTTTTTCGTGACCCTTGAAGCGAGTCACGGGCCTCGCTTCAACGCAGCGTACTAAAAGTACGTGAGCACCGGAGCACGGAAAAGCGCCATTTGCAGGCCGTCAGGGCTGAATGTCGATTGGCCCTAGGATCGGATATTTGCTAGTGACCTTGATGAATCTGAAGTTCGTTCAACCCCTACCCAACAGTGTATGATCGTCGACGTCCGGCTCGATCTCAGCGGAAAATGATGGAGGGGCGGCCGCCAGGTTTCCCCTGTGCAGCCGCCCATTTGCGAGGGTGGAGGGCGCGGCGGCGGAACCGTCGCGCCCGCCGGTCAGCCGTGGTTCACACCCGTTCCCAGATGGCGGCGATGCCCTGGCCGCCGCCGATGCACATCGTCGTCAGGCCAAGACGCCCCCCGGTGCGCTGCAATTCATAGATCAGCTTGGTCGTGATGATCGCGCCCGTCGCGCCGACCGGATGGCCGAGGGAAATGCCGCTGCCATTGGGATTGACCTTCGCCGGATCGAAACCCAGTTCCCGCGCGACGGCGCAGGCCTGCGCCGCGAAGGCTTCGTTGGATTCGATCACGTCGAGATCAGCGACGCTCAGCCCCGCCCGCTCCAGCGCCTTGCGCGTCGCAGGCACCGGCCCGATGCCCATATAGGCGGGGTCGACGCCTGCATGGCCATAGGCGACCAGCCGCGCCAGGGGCTTCAACCCCTGCGCCTTCACCGCTTCCCCGCTCGCCAGCACGACCGCCGCCGCCCCGTCGTTGATGCCCGAGGCATTGCCCGCCGTCACCGTGCCGTCCTTCTGGAAGACGGGCTTGAGCTTGCCGAAATCCTCCGCCGCCGCATCGGTCCGGACGAATTCGTCGGTGTCGAACGGCACCGGCTTGCGCCGCACCAACACCTCGACCGGCACGATCTGATCCTTGAAATAGCCCTGAGCGATGGCGTTGGCCGCCCGCTTCTGGCTTTCAAAGGCGAGCGCGTCCTGATCTTCCCGCGAAATGCCGTAGCGCGCCGCGACATTTTCCGCCGTCACGCCCATATGAATGCCCTGGAACGGATCGCTCAGCGCTCCGATCAGGCCATCCTGCACGACCGCATCGCCCATCTTCTGGCCCCAGCGGGCGGCAGGCAGGAAATAAGGCGCGCGGCTCATGATCTCCGCGCCCGCGCCCAGCGCGATCTCGCAATCGCCCAGCAGGATCGACTGCGCGGCAGCGATGATCGCTTGCAGGCCCGATCCGCAAAGCCGGTTCACGCTATGCGCCGGGCTTTCCTGCGGCACGCCCGCGCCGATGGCGGCGATGCGCGCGGCATAGGCGTCCCTGGGCTCGCAAGGGATCACATTGCCCAGCACGACATTGCCGATTTGGCTCCCGTCGATGCCCGCCCGCCCGATCGCGGCTTTCGCCACATGGGCGGCCAGTTCGCCCGGCTTCTGATCCTTGAGCGAGCCGCCGAAGCTGCCGATGGCGGTCCGTGCCGCCGACACCAGAAATACGTCCGTCATCTTCCTCTTCTCCATTAACCTTGAATATTGAGATCTTCGAACCGCCCGCCTTTTGCGGCGAGTTGTTCGATCAGCGGCGCGGGCGTCCAGGCCCAGCCGTTACGACCGGCGGCCAGAGTGCGAAGCCGGTCAAGCATAGCGGGCAAGCCCATCAGATCGGCCTGGAACATCGGCCCGCCCCGCTCACGGCCAAAGCCGTAGCCATGGAGGTAGATCATATCGACATCGACCGGACGATAGGCGATCCCATCGCCCACGATCCGCGCCCCTTCATTGATCAGCGCCAGCAGACAGCGGCTGACGATTTCCTCATCGCTGATGGCGCGCCGGGTCAGGCCGATCTCCGCCGAATAATCCTCGATCAGCTTGGTGATCTCCGGGTCGGGCTCCGCCGTCCGGCCATCGGGATAGACATAGATGCCCTTGCCCGTCTTTTGCCCGAAACGGCTGAGCTCGCAGATACGGTCGATCACGCCCGAATAGGGACGGTCGGGCTGTTCCACGGCGCGGCGCTTGCGGATCGCCCAGCCGATATCCTGTCCGGCCAGATCCATCGTCCGGCACGGTCCCATCGCCATGCCCCAGCGCTCCATCGCGGCATCGATCTGCTGTGGCAGCGCGCCTTCCTCCAGCATGAACCAGACCTGGCGCAGATATTCCTCGAACATGCGATTGCCGATGAAGCCGTCGCACACGCCCGATACGACGCTGACCTTGCCGACGCGCTTGCCGAACGCCATCGCCGTCGCCAGCACGTCCGGCGCGGTTTCCCGACCCCGCACCACTTCCAGCAGCCGCATGATATTGGCGGGCGAGAAGAAATGCAGGCCCACCACCCGCGAGGGATCGGCTACCAGCGCCGCGATCGCATCCAGGTCGAGCGTCGACGTATTGCTCGCCAATATCGCATCCGGCCGGGTGATTGCATCGAGCGCAGAAAAGACCTGCTTCTTGACGCCCATATCCTCGAACACCGCCTCGATCACCAGATCGGCGTCGCTGAGCGCATCCAGTTCCGTCGCGGGGGTGAAGGCGGCGATGCGCGCATCGGCCACGGCCTGATCGATCCGGCCCTTTTCCACGTCGCGTTGGATCGTCTTGCGGATGCTGGCTTCCGCCTTGGCCAGCGCGTCGGCGCGCAGTTCGACCATCGTCACAGGTACGCCGGCATTCAGCAAAGCAAGGGTGATGCCGGTGCCCATCAGCCCGCCGCCGATCACCCCGACATGCCGCACCTCACGTGGCCGGACATCGCCCGACAACCCCGGAATGCGCGCCACCGTCCGCTCCCCGAAAAAGGCATGGCGCAAACCACGCGACGCCTCGGAGCGCATCAGTTCCCCGAACAGCTCCGCTTCCAAGGCAAGGCCAGCGGCCAGATCATCCGACAGCGCAGCCACGCAATCGATGATCCGGGTCGGCGCCTGGCTCAAGCCGCCGCGCAGCTTCGCGCGCCGCCCCTCGATCGCCTCCCCAAGATCGGCAGGAACCGGCAAAGCACCCGTCCGGCGCAGCGGCGGGGCATTGCGCGCCACCTCCAGCGCCGCTTCCACCACATCGCCGTCCACCAGTTGATCGACCAAGCCGAGCGACAACGCCCGCTCCGCCGTCACGGGCTTGCCCGACAGCATCATGTCGAGCGCCGCTCCAGCGCCGATCAGCCGCGCCAGCCTCTGCGTGCCGCCCGCGCCCGGCAACAGGCCCAGCATCACTTCAGGCAAGCCCAGACGGCTTCCCGCCTGCGCGATGCGGACATGGCCCGCCATCGCCAGTTCCAGACCACCACCCAGCGCCATGCCGTGGATCGCCATGATCACCGGCTTGCCGGAATCCTCGACCGCGGCGATCAGGTCGCGCAAGAGGCCGATCTGCGCCGGGTCGCCATCGAAATCGCTGATGTCCGCGCCGCCGCAGAACATCCGGCCAGCGCCGGTGACAACGATCGTCCGGCAGGCGGGATCGCTGACCGCCAGCCTGACCTTCGCCATAATGTCTCCGACAAAGCCATTGCCGACGGACAGGGCGTTTACCGGCCCGTTGGACAGGCGCAGCAATATAGTCGCGCCCTCATGAATAACCTCGACAGCCATGCTATCCCTTTCGCTCAGAAGGCGTCGGCGCCAAGCGCCATGATCGTGGCTTCACCTGCCGCGATGCTGCCCGCCAGACCCTGTGCCTGCGGCAACATCCGTTGAGCGAAAAAGTCGGCAACAGCGCGCTTGGCCTCATGCAGCGGCGTATCCGCATTGGCGGCGACAGCCATGCGCGTCCACATCCAGCCCATGGAAACCAGCGCGAAGAGGCGCAGATAATCGACCGCCGCCGCGCCCGCCGCTTCCACGCCCGCGCCCCGCAGCGAAGCTGTCACGCCGCGCAGCAAGGTGAGGGCTTCGCCCGTCCTTTCCGCGATGGACAAGCCTTCCGCCGCCTTCAATTCTTCCGCGACAAGCGCGAAAAAGCCGTCGACCACCGCGCCGCCCGCCATGGAGAGCTTGCGCCCGACCAGGTCCATGGCCTGCACGCCATTGGTGCCCTCATAGATCTGGGCGATGCGCGCATCGCGGACATATTGCTCCATGCCCCATTCGCGGATGTAGCCGTGGCCGCCGAACACTTGCTGCGCCTGCACCGCGCTTTCGAAGCCATAATCCGTGAAGGCCGCCTTCACCACCGGGGTCAGCAGGGCGACCAGCGCATCGGCCTTGGCCCGCTCGGCCGCGTCGGCATGGTGATGCGCCCGGTCGAGCTGCAACGCCGTCCAACCTGCGAGAGCGCGCCCGGCCTCCACGAAAGCGCGGATATGGAGCAGCATCCGCCGCACATCGGCATGCTCGATGATCGCCACCGGACCCCGCGCGCCATCGGCGCTGCGCCCCTGGAGCCGCTCCTTCGCATAGCCGGCTGCCTGCTGGTAGGAGGCGCCGGCAATGCCCAGACCCTGAATGCCGACCATCAGCCGCTCGGCGTTCATCATGGTGAACATGGCGGCCAGACCCTTGTTCGGTTCCCCCACCAGCCAGCCGGTCGCGCCGTCATAGTTCATCACGCAGGTCGGCTGGGCATGAATGCCCATCTTCTTTTCCAGCGCCCCGACCGACATGGCATTGCGGATCGTGAAGCCGCCGTCCGCATCGGGCAGATATTTGGGCACCAGGAACAGGCTGATCCCCTTCACGCCCGCTGGGGCATCGGGCAGGCGCGCCAGCACCAGATGAACGATATTGCCGCCGAAATCATGGTCGCCCGAGGAAATGAAGATCTTTTGCCCGGTGACGGCATAGCCGCCGTCGGCATCCGGAACCGCCTTGGTCTTGAGCAGGGCAAGGTCCGTGCCCGCGCCGCTTTCGGTCAGCGCCATGGCGCCGGTCCATTCGCCGCTCACCATGCGCGGGAGGTAGGTGGCCTTCAACCGATCGCTGGCATGGGCCATGATCGCCTCGCACGCGCCACGTGTCAGGCCGGGGAACAAGCCAAAGGACAGATTCGCCGCCGACAGCATCTCGTCAAGCCAGAGCTGGAGGATGAAGGGCAAGCCCTGCCCGCCATATTCCGGGTCCGCCGAGAGCGAAGCCCAGCCTGCGGCCACAAAATCGCGCCAGGCTTCGGCAAAGCCCTCCGGTGTCCGCACCTCGCCGTCGACGAGGCGACTCCCTTCTTCATCGCCATGACGGTTGATCGGGTGCAGCCGCTCCGCGCACATGCGCCCCGCTTCTTCCAGCACCGCCGCCGCCAGGTCCGCATCGACCTCCTTGCCCGTCTCCGCCATCGCCCGGTCGAAGCCGAGCACCTCGGTCAACAGGAAGCGGTAATCATCGATCGGCGGAACATAGCTGAACATCGGGACTCCTCCTCAAAGCGCGGCGCCCTGCTATACCAAACATCTGTTACAGTCAATTGCGCAGGGATGCGCGCGGCATCCGTCTGCCGCCACCGCAATCCGTCAGCTATGCACCGGCTCGGACCGCCTGCCTCCATGCCAGGTCCATCAATTCGGGCAGAACCCGGACCCGCTCCCGCGCCTGGGACGAAGACGCCGTTCCCCGGATGACGCGGCCCTTGATGCCGTGAAAAATCGCCGCCAGCCGGAAAAAGTTGAAGGCGAGGTAGAATTCATAGCCGGGCAGCGACGCCTGTGCCGTACGCGCGCAATAAAGCGCGACATAATCCTCCTCGGACGGGATGCCGAGCGCCTGGATATCCGCTCCGCCCAGACCGGCGACGATATGCGGCGGCATGCGGTACATCATCGCATTATAGGCGAAGTCGGCGCCGGGATGGCCCAAAGTCGAAAGCTCCCAGTCGAGAACCGCCAGCACCCGCGGTTCCGTTGGATGGAAGATCATGTTGTCGATGCGGAAATCGCCATGAATGATGGCGCTGCGATCGTCATCGGCCGGAATATGCGCGGGCAGCCATTCGATCAGCCGATCCATGTTCGGATCGCGCCCGGCGTCGCCGTCCTCCAGATATTGCTTCGACCAGCGCGCAATCTGCCGCTCGAAATAATTGCCGGGGCGGCCATAGTCGCCAAGGCCCACGCCCTCATAATCGACCATGTGAAGCTGGGCCATGGTCGCGTTCATCGCGTCGAAAATGGCGGCGCGCTCGCCATTGCTCACGCCCGGCACGGTCGCGTCCCAGAAGATGCGGCCCTCGACCATATCCATGACGTAGAACCATGTGCCGATCACGCTGTCGTCCGTGCACAGGCCATGGACATGCGCCACGGGAAATCCCGCCTTTTCCAGGCCGGCGAGAACCTTCGCCTCGCGTTCGACCGCATGGGCGCCCTTCAAAAGCTGGCCGGGCGGCTTGCGGCGCAGCACATAGCCATGCCCCGGCGTGACGAGCTTATAGGTCGGATTGGACTGGCCGCCCTTGAATTGTTCGACCGACATCGGACCGGCAAAGCCAGGCACATTGTCCGCCATCCAGCGCGAAAGCGATGCTTCATCGAAGGCAAAGCCTTCGCGGACCGGCGTCGTGCCGACATTATCTTGCGCCTGCGCGCTCATGCCGCCGCCCCTTTGAGGAAATCGCGCTTGATGCCCTTGGCCAGGCTCCATTTATGCACTTCGGTCGGGCCGTCATAAATGCGGAAGGCGCGGATTTCGCGAAAGATCTGCTCGACCACCGTATCCCCCGACACGCCCGTTCCGCCCATGACCTGCACGCAATTGTCAGCGATCTTCATCAGATGTTCCGACACCGCGACCTTGGTCATCGAGCTTTCTTTCGTGCCGAGCGATCCGGTGTCGAGCACGCCCGCGCACCAGTCGATCATCAACTCGCATTGCTGGAGCGCGATGCGGTTTTCCGCCAGCATAAACCCAACCCCTTCATGGTCTATCAGCAGCTTGCCGAAGGCTTGCCGCGTGCATGCATAAGCGGTGGCGATTTCCTGCGCGCGGATGCAGGCTCCCAGCCAGCGCATGCAATGGGAAAGCCGCGCCGGGCTGAGCCGCACCTGCGCATATTTGAAACCTTCGCCGGACGCGCCCAGCATCTGGTCGGTGGGCACCCGCAAATCGGTGATTTCGATAATGGCATGACCGCCGGGCATCGAGCTGTCCATGGTGTCCAGCACGCGCTCGATACGGATCGCCGGATCGGGCAGATCGACCAGGAACATGCACGCGCCATCGTCGGACTTCGCCATGACGATGCCGACCTTCGCCCCCTGCGCGCCGGTGATGAACGCCTTTCGCCCGTTGATGACCCAATGATTGCCGTCGAGCCGGCAGGTGGTCGTCATCATCGAAGGATCGGAACCCGCGCCGCCCTCCCCGGCCGGTTCGGTCATGAAGAAGGCGGACCGCGCCTCGCCCGCCACCAGCGGCTTGAGGAAACGGCGCTTCTGTTCGGCGCTGGCGACATGGCCGATCAGATACATGTTGCCTTCATCGGGCGCCATGGTGTTGCAGGCGATCGGGCCGAATGGAGACAGGCCGGACCGGATCAGCACCATGGCCGTTTCGCGCTGCGTCAAATGCGACCCGTCGGGCAATATGTGCGGGGTGAGCACGCCGGCCTGACGCGCCTTTTCCCGCATCTCCCACACCATATCCTCCGGCGGACCATGGCCGTGGACCTCGAAACGGGGGTCTTTCTCATAGGGAATGATCGTTTCGCGGACGAAGTTTTCGACCTTCGCCGCGATCTCTTGCGCGCGTTGCGTCATGCGTCTCTCTTTCTGCCGGAGGGGTTACAGGGTGCTGACCAGATGGCCGCCGTCGACTTCGATGACGGACCCGGTCATGTAGGAGGACAGGTCGGACGCCAGCAGCAGCAGCGGCCCGTCCAGTTCCTGCAAATTGCCCAGGCGCCGCTGCGGGATGCGCCTGATCATCGCCTTGCCCGCCTCGCTTGCCCAGAAGTCGGCGTTGAGTTCAGTCTCAAGATAGCCCGGCGCCAGCGCGTTCACCCGGATGCCAAGGCGCGCCCATTCGAGCGCGAGGGTTTTCGTCATCTGGATCGCCCCGGATTTGGACACCGCATAGGAAACGACGCCGCCCGCTTGCCTGATGCCCAGAATGGACGCGATATTGATGATGGAACCGCCCTTTTGCCGCGCCTCCATAGCCCTGGCGGCCGCCTGCGACATCAGGAACATGCCCTTGAGGTTGGTGTCGATCACCGCGTCCCAATCCGCTTCGCCATGGCTGAGCGCGGGGCCATCGCGCACGATGCCGGCATTGTTGACGAGGATGTCCATCCGCTCCAATGCGGGCGTCGCTGCCGAAATGCTCGCCATATCGGACACGTCGAGCGCGATGGCGGAGCATTTGCCGCCGGCCGCGACAATGGACCCGGCGACATCGGCCAGCGCCTCCTGACGGCGGGCGCCGACGATGACCTCCGCGCCCGCTTCCGCCAGCACCTTGGCGAAATGGGCGCCAAGACCACCCGAAGCGCCCGTGACCAGAGCAACCTTCCCTTCAAGATTCCATCGACTCATTCGGCACCTCTCGGTTGTTCAAATGGAACATTATTGTGGAACAATCAATTGGAACTTGAGCATCCCCCCGATTGTGCCCATAGAAGCGGAATGCTGACCAACGACGCGAACACCGGAGAAACGAAGGCCGGTTCTTCCCAACGGGTCTATCGCGGCATCCTGCGCGATCTGGAGGAGGGAAGGATGGTTCCGGGCCAGCGTTTGGCCGAAACGGAACTGGCGGCTCTTTATGGCGTGGGACGAAACGCCGTGCGGGAGGCCATTCAGCGCCTGAGTGGACGAGGCGTGATCGACCTGAATCCGCACCGCTCGCCCGCCATACGCTTGCTGAGCATGGACGAAACGCTCGAAGTGCTGGAGGTGGCCGAAGCGATGACCGCATTGGCGACCCGTTCGGCGGCAATGCATTATCACGAAGACCAGCACGGCGAATTGCTGCGCTCGACGCTAGCGATGGTGATCGAAGCAGACGTCCATGACGAACCCGGCATGTTCAGCCGGGCACGCCGCCATTTCTACCGCGCGCTGCTCACGATCGGTGGCAATCGCGAGCTGCAGCGCCTGTTCCCGGCCATCAGCATGCACATCATCCACGCCCAATATCAGGGCCGGCAGCTCCGCAGCATCCGGCTCGCGGACTATCGCTCGATCGTCGACGCCATCGTAAGGCGAGATTCCGTCACGGCCGAAAAAGCCGGGCACGATCATGTGCGGCATGTTCGGCAGATCATCATGGCGACACCCCGCCGCCCGTAAGACGCGGAAACTTCAGCTAGGCATCGCCAATCGAAGGCCAGCCGCCGGATGCGCTCGCGTCAGTTGCCGTCGCATTAACGTTCCTGAAACCCGCCCGCGCGCATAAACGAAAAATGCCTATTCACGCGATAGTAGATCAGCCCCCGAAGTCCGACAACAGGCGCGGAGCCGCTCGCTGGCGCATTCGCCTCGAACTGCCCAACACGCTGGACGAAACAAGCGCGAATGTCGTAATCCACGACATCTCCACGGCCGGCATGCTCATCGACACCAAGTCTCAGCTCAAGATCGGGCAAAGCGTCATGGTGTCCTTGCCCGATGCCGACAAAGTCGCCGCGCATGTCGTCTGGCAAAATGAGTCGCTGTTCGGTTGCCGTTTCGATCAACCGCTGCCGCAAGGGGTGGTGAGTGCGGTGCGGCTGCGCAGCCCGAGCCGCGATGAGGCAAAACCCATTGCAGATCGACCCGAGGCGACCGTTGCGGAGGGGCTGCCCGAACGCCTGCGTCGATTGCGGCAGGAACGGGGTCTGAGCCGCGCCGCCCTGTCCGAGCAGACGGGGTTCAGCAAACCCACCATCTGGGGATGGGAAACGGGCAGGACCATGCCGCGAAAGGACAATTTGCACATTTTGTCGGGTATTTTCGGCCTGACCGAACAGCAATTGCTTTTCGGCAAGGACAATTCTCCGCTTCCTGAAGGGAAGAAAGCATCCCCCGAACCTTACGCCAAGTCGCTCAAAGATATTATCGATCTGTCGAAAACGAAAATTGCCGAAGCGGCGGGCGTGAATAAGTTCAAGGTTCACATCTATATCGAATATTAGCATTGGTCGATACGGTGGCGGCACTGTCGCCAACGTCCCTCCACCAAGGATTATTCGTGCCGAAAGACGGCAACGATCTGCGCGGCCATCTCGCCCGGCGTGAGCCGGCCAGGCCGATACCAGTCCGCCATGCCGTTCAGTTGAACCAGAAGCAGATTGCGATAGACTGGCCGATCGATATGCGGCGGCAGCGGAAGCTCCTCCACCAGCGACCGGAACAGCCCCTCGAACCGGTCGCGCCGCGCGATCAGTTGTTTGCGGACATCATCGGGCACCTCCCGAAAATCGTTCATCATCGGCGTCGTCAGCGAATCGGGGGCGAGTTGAATGTCCAGCAACGTCGCGCAGGCCGCCGTCAGCTTCGCCCATGGATCGGATTGCGCCCCGACGGCTTCGGCTATCTGTTCCTCCGCCCCGTCGAGCGCGGCATTGTGCAGCTCGACGAACAGCGCATCCTTCGACTTGATATGATGGTAGAGCGAACCGCCCAGCACGCCCGCCTGCTCGCCAATGTCCCGCATGGACGTTCCGCGATAGCCCTTTTTGGCGAATAGCTGGGCCGCAATCTCCAGAATCTGGCGGCGGCGCGCCGACCCCTCATCGGTCGATCCGGATAGAATAGGCTTTGTCATCACGACCGGCGCTAGCACATCCTTGAAAGCCCGCGAAGCCTCTGTTCCGGATAAGTGGAACAGGCGCTTCATCTTTGCTAGCTCTGTCGGAATGTCGGGGGCTGGCCGGAAAGATGGGAGTGCAGGGCCGCCGGCCGTCATGGGCGGCGGGATGCGGCCCTGACCGATGGATGACCCGTCCTATTTCCCGGACAGCCTCTTGGTCGCCGCGGCGGTCGACGGCGACCGCAAGGCTTTCGAAACCTTGCTACGGAGGCATTATGACCGGATTCACGGGCTCGCCTGGCAGTTGACCGGCTCGCGCAGCGATGCCGACGACATCACGCAGGAAGTGTGCTGCACCCTGGTCGAGAAGATCGGCAGCTTTCGCGGGGAGGCAAAGTTCACCACCTGGCTCTGCGGCATCGTCTATAATGCCTGCCGCGACCTGCGCCGCCGCAAGCGCTCCTTCAGTGGCTTTGCCGAGCGGCTGGCGGTGATCGCCGGACTGACGCCCGCGCCGGACGGCCGCGATCTGCACGACGCCATCTGGCTCAAAAGCGCGATCGCCCGACTGAAGCCCGCCTATCGGGACACGGCGGTGCTGATCGCCGGTCAACAGCTTACCCATGCGGAAGCTGCCCCACTGCTGGGGGTAAGCGAGTCCACCGTCGCGTGGCGGATGCACGAAATCCGACGATTGCTGTCTTTCGACAAAGCGCAGGCGCGTTAGCTCACGCCCCTCCGGAAAAAATTTTCTCAACCTCCCAAGCTTTCCCCCTTGAGCCGCGTCCCAGTGACTGACGGATGATCTGCGCCGTCTCCATCATGGGAGAATTTTATGTCTCGCTTCCTTCCTTCCATCGCCACAGGGTTGATGTGCTTGGCCCTGGCTTCCTGTGCCGGTCAGGGGACGCACGAAATGGCAGCGCCGAACGCCCCCGCACCGGCTGAGGAAATCGTCGTTACCTCCCAGCGGGCCGACAGCGCCGGCGGCGCATACCAGACCCGCAAGGCCAATGGAGCGGTTCGGGCGGAACCGGCATATGCCCCTCCACCCCCTGCGCCGATGCTCGCCATGCCGGAGCGCAGGCCGTGGCCGCCCGCTTATCATGACGTCGGGCGCGACACATTCGTGAACAAGGAGGAGAACCGCTTCCAGATCGTCCGGGAACAGCCGGTTTCGACCTTCTCCATCGATGTCGACACCGCATCCTATTCCTTCGTGCGCGCGTCGCTCAACCAGAATGTCCTGCCGCAACCCGCCGCCGTCCGGCCGGAGGAGATGATCAACTATTTCCCCTATGATTATGCCGCGCCGCGCAGCGTGGCCCAGCCCTTCACGACCAATGTCGCGGTCTTCCCCAGCCCCTGGACGGCAGGACGCAAGCTCGTCCGCATCGGCATTCGCGGCTATGCGGTCCAGCGCGCCGTGCGGCCCCGCGCCAATCTGGTGTTCCTGATCGACACCTCCGGATCGATGAACGAGCCCAACAAGCTGCCGCTGGTGAAGCAATCCCTGTCCATGCTGGTCGGCCAGCTCGACCCCAATGACCATGTCGCCATCGTCACCTATGCGGGCAGCGCCGGGACCGCGCTGGAACCCACGCCGGTCAGCCAGAAGCACAGAATATTGGAGGTCATCAACCGCCTTGGCGCGGGCGGCGGCACGGCGGGGGCGGAGGGCGTTCGCCAGGCCTATGCGCTGGCTGCCGCCAATCTGGACCCGGCGGGCGTCAACCGGGTGATGCTGGCCACGGACGGCGATTTCAACATCGGCATCACCAATGTCGATGAGTTGAAGGGCTTTGTCGAACGCGAGCGGAACAAGGGAATTTTCCTGTCCGTCCTTGGCTTTGGCATGGGCAATTACAATGACGCGCTGATGCAGGCGCTGGCGCAGAACGGCAATGGCGCCGCCGCCTATATCGACACCCTCAGCGAAGCGCGCAAGATGCTGGTGGAGGAGGCCGGCTCCACCCTCTTCCCGATCGCCAAGGATGTGAAGATCCAGGTCGAATTCAACCCCGCGACCGTCGCGGAATATCGGCTGATCGGCTATGAAACGCGGATGCTGAACCGGGAGGATTTCGACAATGACCGGGTCGATGCAGGCGATGTCGGATCGGGCCAGACGGTGACGGCGCTCTATGAAATCGTGCCGGTGGGCGGTCCCCGCGCCGTCCCCGACCTGCGCTACGCCCCGTCAGCCAGAGCGCCAGCCGGGAGCGCAAGCGAATATGGCTTCGTCAAGATCCGCTACAAGGCGCCCAAATCGGATCGGAGCCAATTGATCGCGACCCCGATCAACCGGGCCGTGGAATTCGCCCGCTTCGAAAATGCGCCGCTCGATGCCCGCTTTGCGACCGGCGTGGCGGCCTTTGCCGAATTGCTGCGGGGCGGGCGCTATGGCGGATCGCTGAGCTATGACGATGTGCTGCGCATCGCTACGGCAGCGCGCGGCGCCGATCCATTCGGCTATCGCGGCGAATTCATCCAGTTGGTCCGCACCGCCAGGACGGCTGCCTCCATGCAACCACTTTGATCGGGAAGGGGGCTAGTCAGGGAAAACCGGCCCCTTTCGCACCGCAACGCTTTGCCGCATAAGACCAGCCTATGTACCCGCCCGCCTCTCCTGATCCGACGCAAGGCCCGTCCCGCAAGGATGACAGGAAGCCGTAAATGGCCGGCGAGCGAAACACACCCTTCTCCCTGCCCGATCCGCCGCCGCCTGCCCCAGCGCGGCGCGAGGCAGCGATCGAGGCGGCATTGCGCCGGTTCGATGGAACGGAGCAGGGTGCGCCACCTGTCGGGACCGGCAAAGCTGCGCGCTGGCGGCATCTGCTGGACCGTCCCTATCTGGGGAGCGCGCTTGCCCTATCCCTGCTTGCGCTTGTCGTCCTGCCCGTCGCATGGATGAATATGCCGCGACAGGACGCCCCTTCCCCTCGGATCGCCGCCCGACCGCAGGAAGAACGGGCCGCTGCCGATATGGCCGCCGCGCCCGTTCCGCCGCCCTTGCGCTCCGAACCGCCAGCTATCGTCCCGGAGAAGTCAGCCACAAAACCCCCCGCGCCTGCCCTAGAGCCGGTTCGGGAAAAGACGGTACAGCCGCCAGAGCAAGCGCCCGCCATGCAGGCTTATGGAAGCATGGCGGCGGCTCCCGCTGCCTCTCCTGCCGCTCCCCCTCCCCCCGCAGTCCTTGCCAATGCGGAGGTTTCGGCAAGGCGCGCCAACAAGGCGGCCGATAGCGAAGCCGCCGGGGACATCGTCGTCACCAGCGCCAGGGCCGATCCGGGCCTGCTGCGCGGACGGGGCGACTGGAACGCCTGCACCGTGCTGGACCCACAGCAAGACCTCACCGCCTGCAAGCGGCAGGTCGATCCCGCCGCCAAAGGAGACAGGGGCCGTATCGGCGCGCCTATGGCCGATGGCCTGACGCGGGCTTGGCAGGGCGACTGGCGCGATGCCGTCGCCGCCTTCGACAAGGCGATCGCCGTCGCGCCGAAATCGGCCCAAGCCTATCTCAATCGCGCAATGGCCTATCAGGCGCAGGGCGAGAGCGACCGCGCACTGGAGGATTTCGACAAGGCCGTCCGCTATGCGCCCTATGCGGCGCAGGGCTATTATCATCGCAGCCTGCTGTTGCAGCAGCGCGGAGAAATCCGGAAAGCGGAAGCAGACCGAGCCCGCGCCGCCGAACTCGACAGCCGCTACGATCCCGACTAATCCCCGCTCAGCAGGATCGCGTCGGGGCGGGCCAGCACCACCAGCGGCAGCCCCGCCCCCGCCGCCCGTTCGACCGCAAGCCGCGTCGGCGCGGAAATCGTCACCAGCAAGGGGCAGTCCGCCAGCACCGCCTTTTCCACCAATTCATAGGAACAGCGCGAAGAAAGCAGCGCGAAGCCGCCATCCCATTCCCATCCGCGCCGCCGCATCGCGCCGATCAGCTTGTCGAACGCATTATGCCGCCCGACATCCTCCCGCGCCAGGCGGATCGTGCCGTCCGCCGCCACCAGCGCCGCGACATGCGCCGCGCCGGTTCGCATGTTGAGCGGCTGATGCTGTCCCAAATCGCCCAGTGCCCGAAAGATCGCCCCCTTGTCGGCCAGCGACGGGCCGGTAACGGCCGGCAAAGGCCGGATCGCCTGTTCCAGATTCTCCACGCCGCAAATCCCGCAGGAGGATTCCGAAGCGCGATGCCGCACCCGGCTGAGCAAAGCTTCCGTCCGCCCCTCCGGCAAGGTCGCACGGGCAATGATCCCCTGCTCCGTCGCATGCATGTCGACGTCGAAGGGCGCATCCTCCGGCCCGATCAGCCGCTCCGCCAGCGCGAAGCCCAGCACCAGGTCCGCCACATCCGCAGGCGTCGCCATCAGCACGGCATAGCCGATGCCGTTAAATTCGATCGCGACCGGCACTTCCTCGGCCAGCTCGCGGGTCACCGCCGTCACCCGGCCTTCCGGCGTCACCTGCCTGAATATGACGGATTCATCCTCCAGCACGGCGCTCAAGGGGCCGCGACCCGGCGGACGGCGGCGGCGGCGATGGAGGAAAGCGCCTCGGGACGCTCCGCCGCCAGCACGGCGATGCGCCGCTTCATCGCCGGATCCCAGAAGGCGCGTATATGATCCGCCGTCATCGCCACAGCCTCCGCCTCACCCGATGCCACAAGATTGCGGGCGATCTGGTTTGCCATGTAGATCAGGCGGTCTTCGGTCGACATGACCTCATTTTCATCGCTCATGCGCCCGATCCTATTGCGCCGCTGCCAGCGGCGCAATCCGCCTGCTGTGGCGGGCCTGATCGGCATAGTCGCGCTGCCAGTCGCTTGGCCCGTTGGAGGGCATGACCTGTACCGCCGTCACCTTATATTCCGGGCAGTTGGTGGCCCAGTCCGAATAGTCGGTGGTGATGACATTGGCCTGCGTATCAGGATGGTGGAAGGTGGTGTAGACCACGCCCGGCGCGACCCGCTCGGTGATCAATGCGCGCAGACTGGTTTCCCCGGCCCGGCTCTTGAGCGAGACCCAATCGCCATCCTTGATTCCCCGGTTCTCCGCATCGGCCGGATGGATTTCCAGCCGGTCCTCCGGATGCCAGGCCTCGTTCGCCGTCCGCCGCGTCTGCGCGCCGACATTATATTGGCTGAGGATGCGGCCGGTCGTCAGCAACAGCGGGAAGCGCGGCCCGGTTTTCTCATCGGTCGGCACATAGTCGGTGACGACGAATTTGCCCCTGCCGCGCACGAAGCCGTCGATATGCATGGTCGGCGTCCCGTCCGGCGCCGCGTCATTGGCAGGCCATTGCAGCGATCCTTCCACGTCCAGCCGGTCATAATGCACGCCCGCGAAGGTCGGGGTCAGCGCGGCGATCTCGTCCATGATCTCGGACGGATGCGCATAGGACCAGCCAAGCCCCATGGCCTGCGCAACAAGCTGGACGATCTCCCAATCGCCATAACCATTGAGCGGCGCCATCACCTTGCGCACGCGCTGGATGCGCCGTTCGGCATTGGTGAAGGTTCCATCCTTCTCCAGAAAGGTCGACCCCGGCAGGAAGACATGGGCGTAATTGGCGGTCTCATTGAGGAACAGATCCTGCACCACCACGCATTCCATCGCGGCAAGGCCCGCCGCGACATGATGAGTATTGGGGTCGGACTGAAGAATATCCTCGCCCTGGATGAAGATGCCCTTGAACGTCCCGTCCGTCGCCGCGTCGAGCATATTGGGGATGCGCAGGCCCGGCTCGGCATCCAGCGTCACGCCCCAGGCCCGCTCGAACTGGCCGCGCACAGCATCGTCCGACACATGGCGATAGCCGGAAAATTCGTGCGGGAAGCTGCCCATGTCACAGGCGCCCTGCACATTATTCTGCCCGCGCAAAGGGTTCACGCCGACGCCCTCGCGCCCGACATTGCCGGTCGCCATGGAGAGGTTGGCAATCGCCATGACGGTGGACGACCCTTGACTATGCTCGGTGACGCCAAGACCATAGTAGATCGCGGCGTTACCCCCGGTGGCATAAAGCCGCGCCGCCGCGCGCACCTCTTCCGCCTTCACCCCCGTCAGCGGCTCGATCGCCTCGGGCGAGCGGCTGGGTTCAGCGACGAAGGCCGCCCAGTCCATAAATTCATCCCAGTCGCAACGATCCCGGATGAAGGCTTCGTCGAAGAGATTTTCCGTCACGATCACATGCGCCATCGCCGTCAGCATGGCGACATTGGTGCCGGGCCGCAGCGGCAGATGATGCGCCGCCTCGACATGGGGCGACTTCACCAGATCGATCCGCCGGGGATCGATGACGATCAGCTTCGCGCCCTCGCGCAGCCGCTTCTTCATTCGGCTGGCGAAGACGGGATGGCCGTCGGTCGGATTGGCGCCGATGACCAGAATGACGTCGGCCTCGGCAACGCTGTCGAAATCCTGCGTGCCCGCCGAAGTGCCGAACGTCGTCTTCAATCCATAGCCCGTCGGGGAATGGCAGACCCGCGCGCAGGTATCTACATTATTGTTGCCGAAACCCTGCCGGATCAGCTTCTGGACGAGGAAGGTCTCCTCATTGGTGCAGCGGCTGGAGGTGATGCCGCCGATGCTGCGCGTGCCATATTTTGCCTGGATGCGCTTGAACTCGCTGGCGGTATGGGCGATGGCCTCCTCCCACGACACCTCGCGCCAGGGTTCGTCCACCGAAGCGCGGATCATCGGCTTCAGGATGCGGTCGCGATGCTGGGCATAGCCCCAGGCGAAGCGGCCCTTCACGCAGCTATGCCCGTGATTGGCCTTGCCCTCCTTCCACGGCACCATCCGCACCAGCTCCTCGCCCCGCATCTCGGCGCGGAAGGTGCAGCCGACGCCGCAATAGGCGCAGGTGGTCACGACCGCCCGGTCCGGCGTGCCGATCTCCACCACCTTTTTCTCGGTCAGCGTGGCGGTCGGGCAGGCCTGGACGCAGGCGCCGCAGGACACGCATTCGGACGACAGGAAATCCTGCCCTTGGGATGGGGAAACCTTGGAATCGAAGCCCCTTCCCTCGATGGTCAGCGCAAAAGTCCCCTGCACCTCGTCGCAAGCCCGCACGCAGCGCGAACAGACGATGCATTTGCTGGGGTCGAAGTCGAAATAGGGGTTCGACTGGTCCTTCGCCTGCCCCATATTGGTCGCGCCATCATAGCCATAGCGCACGTCGCGCAGGCCCACCGCGCCCGCCTGTTCCTGCAACTCGCAATCGCCATTAGCCGGGCAGGTCAGGCAGTCGAGCGGATGGTCGGAGATGTAAAGCTCCATCACCCCGCGCCGCAACTGCTTCAACCGCTCGCTCTGCGTCCGCACCACCATGCCCTCGGCAATCGGCGTGGTGCAGGAAGCGGGATAGCCATTGCGCCCTTCGACTTCGACCAGACAGAGGCGGCAGGAGCCGAAGCTCTCGACATTGTCTGTCGCGCACAGTTTCGGGATCGAGCAGCCGGTCAGCGAAGCCGCCCGCATGATCGACGTGCCCTCCGGCATGGTGACCATATCGCCATCGATGGTGAGGGTCACGCTCTTGCTCGTCGCGACAGCAGGCGGCGTTCCATGATCGGCTTCGCGCGTATAGGTCATTCCGCAGCTTCCTTCACCGGAGCAGAAGCCCCAAAATCCTCGGGAAAATGATCGAGCGCGCTCAGCACCGGATAGGGCGTGAAACCGCCCAACGCACAGAGCGAGCCATATTTCATCGTATCGCACAGGTCGCGCAACAGCGCCGTCTGCGTCTCCAGCCCGCTGTCGATCCGCTCAGGCGCTCGCGAATATAGCGCCTTCGCCAATCCGCCGCCGACCTCTTCCACCACCACCGGCTCGGCATCCCGCGCCGCGATGATCCGGTCCATCACTTCAACGCCCCGCGTCGACCCGATCCGGCAGGGCGTGCATTTCCCGCAACTTTCGACCGCGCAGAACTCCATTGCGAAGCGCGCCATATGCGCCATGTCCACTGTGTCGTCGAATACGGTAATCCCGGCATGGCCGATCAGTCCTCCGGCCTGCGCGAAAGCCTCATAGTCGAAGGGCAGATCGAACATGCCCGGCGGGAAATAAGCCCCCAACGGCCCGCCCACCTGCACCACACGCACCGGCCTTCCGCTGGCCGTCCCGCCGCCAATGTCGTTCACCAACTCGCCCAGCGTGATACCGAAGCCGATTTCGTAGAGCCCGCCATGCTTCACATTGCCTGCAAGCTGCACCGGCATGGTGCCCCGCGACCGCCCGAAACCGACCGCCGCATAGGCCTCAGCTCCTTCCGCCAGGATGAAGGGAACCGCCGCCAGACTCAGCACATTGTTGATCACCGTCGGCTGCCCGAACAGCCCCTCCAGCGCCGGAAGAGGCGGTTTCGCCCGCACCTGTCCCCGCTTGCCTTCGATACTGTCGAGCAGCGCCGTTTCCTCGCCGCAGACATAGGCGCCTGCCCCTACCCGCACCTCCAGCGTGAAGGGAGCGATCCGCTGGGCGGAAATCTCGATGGCTTGCCGCATGGCCGCGACCGCAAACGGATATTCGCTGCGAATATAAATATAGCCGTGGCCTGCCCCCACCGCATGCCCGGCGATCGCCATCCCCTCGATCAGGCAGAAAGGATCGCCCTCCATCAGCATCCGGTCGGCAAAGGTTCCGCTGTCGCCTTCATCAGCATTGCAAACGATGAACTTGGGCTCGCCCGGCGCATCCAGCACCGTCTGCCATTTGATCCCGGTCGGAAAGCCAGCCCCGCCGCGCCCCCGCAAGCCGGAAGCCTTTACCGCATCCACCACCGCCTGCGGCGCCATCGCCCGCGCCGCATCCAGCCCGCGCCAACCGCCATGCGCGGCATAATCCTCCAGACTCAGCGGATCGATGATCCCACAGCGGGCAAAGGTAAAACGCTGCTGCCCCGCGAAAAAGGGCAAGGCGGCCACATCCCCCAGCCGCGCCGCATGGCTTCCGTCCAGCACGGCCGCCACATCGTCCGGTCCCACCGGCCCGAACCCAACCCGCGCCCCATCGCGTTCCACCTCAACCAAAGGCTCGATGGAAAATAACCCCCGGCTGCCGGTGCGCACCACCTCACATCCGGCAGTCTCGAAAGCGTGCGCCACATCGTCTGCACCCAAGGCTACCGACGCCATGTCCCGGCTGACATAGACTTTGTTTTTCTGGCCCGGCGTCATGCCGCGATCTCCCGCGCAATCCGTTCCAGAACCGTCGCGTCAACCCGCGCAATCGGCCGCCCGTCGACCAGCGCATTCGGCCCCACGGCGCACAAACCCAGGCAGTAAACCGGCTCCAGCGTCACCTGTCCGTCGCGCCCCGTCTCACCCATGGCGACACCCAGCCGTTCCGCCGCCGCTCGCTCCATCGCCGCGCCGCCGCGTGCCTGGCAGCTTTCCGCCCGACACAGCTTCACCACATGCCGCCCAACCGGCGTGCGCCGGAAATCATGGTAGAATGTCACCACCCCATGCACGTCGGCGCGGCTCAGGTTCAGTGCCTTGGCTATAGCCGGGATCGCCGCATCATCGACAGAACCTATCTCTTCCTGCAACATGTGCAGCAACGGCAACAGCCGGTCCCGCGTCTGGCCATGCACGCTGGTCCAATCCTCGATCAACCGCGCCGTTTCATCGACGGCCTCACCTTGCTGCATCTTCTTCATTCTTCCGACGCCTTTTCCCGCGCGCTATGCTGCGCTCCGGCGGAGCCGGCGTCAAATCGAAGACCATCATGTTTGATAGATAAACCCTATCAAACATGATGGTCAAACCGTCGCAATAACGATCTTCGCGCTCTGCCATCATCAGCCGCCCGATCGTTCGGGCGGAAGGAGCCAGATGCAATTCTCCGCTTTTTCCGCCTGTCGCTTCCAATTCGCTATGCACCGCAGTTGCTTACGCCGCGGCTCGGACATCGGGAATATGGTTGAGCCGAGCGAACCGCAATTTCCATCACTTCTCCAATATTTCCGACCTGTTCCGCGACCAGGTTCGCTGGCACCAATGTTCCATCACGCAATTGACGCGATATGATGCTGATCCTCCTTGGAAAATCAGCCAATCGCATCAATCATGAGTCAGAACCAAATCGACCCGTATATAATGAGGTCCGGCGCACAATTTTAGAAAAGCGGAACCGATACTGATCCGAAATGTTCTTCTCCCGTTGATGAGAGAGGTGAACGACATGGAAGATTGCGGATCGACTGAAACGCGAACCACCCTCTCGGACGGGGATTTCAAGGAAAAGCTGGCTGGCATCATCCCCCAATTGCGTGCCTTCGCCCGTGGCCTATGCGGCGATCGCGATACCGCCGACGACCTCGTCCAGGAAACCATGCTCAAGGCATGGGCCGCACGCAGTCGCTTCTGGGCCGACACCAATTTTCGTGCCTGGACCTTCACAATCCTGCGCAACCATTATTTCAGCCAGATGCGCCGCCGCCGCTTTACCGGCGATTGGGATGAGCTTGTGGCCGACCGCTTGCTGGCGGCGCCAGCGGCCCAGCATATGTGCGTCGAGCTGCGCGATCTGACGCGCGCGCTGGCGCAACTGCCCGAATCCCAACGCGAGGCTCTGATCCTGGTGGGTGCGGGCGGCTTCTCCTATGACGAAGCGGCCGATATTATGGGGACAGCGATCGGCACGATCAAAAGCCGCGTCGCGCGCGGGCGGGATGCGCTCGAAGCGCTGATGAACGGCGGCACGCTCGACACCAAGCGGCAGGACAGCGCAACCGCCACGCCGGCCATCGTCTCCATCTTTGCCTATCTTGACCAGATACAGGGCCGCAGGGCAGGCTTGCTGGAGGCCGACAGGTCGCCGCTGCTTTCGCAAGCAGCTTGAGGCCGGACACAGGGCTGGTCAGGGATAAAAGATGCCCCGCCGGAGCCAGGCTCCACGCGGGGAAGGTTCAGGGAGAGTCACTCGAAAGGGAAGAGTGACGCTTTTGAACTTATGCCTCTCCCAGATGATTTCAAGCTCGAAGCCATTCCATAACGGATTGATCCCGTTGCTCATTGCTCATCCTTCAGGGATGCGGCGAAGCCTCCGTTGCCGCTTCGATGCGACAGTCGCGCCAGCTCGGATCACCCTTGGGAACGAAGGCCACGAAATCGCCGTCGATGATCAAGGTCGCAGCTTCGCTCTCAAATTGCTGCCCCAGCGCGGAAATGCGCCGATCGAGCCGCATCTGCACAGCGCCCGACCGGATGATGGCCTGTTTTTTTTCGATCCGAAGGAAAAAGCTTCGCCCCTGCGCGCATTTTACCTGCATGAAATCCGCCGGATGCGCCGCGGCGGAGTTGGCCGACATGAGCAGCAACGACGCCACGATCGCGATGGAGATTGTCCCGGTGTCCGGCACCGCTCGCATCGTCAAAGTTCCAGAAAAGTCGATGGCGCCTTAATCCTCGGAAGTTTCGGCGGTTCCATTCGCCAGCGCGCTTGAGATCATCGCCGCAAGCGCCTCCTCGGCCTCCTTGCGAACACCGGCATCCTTCGAGGCCAGATTGTTGCGCAGGTACAGCGGAATCCGCTCGACCACGCGAGCGATAATCGCATCTGTTTCGTCGTTCATTTCCAAAGCCTATGACCCGCCTGCGCCGGACAGGCAAGAAAGCAATGCTATGGTGAGGGAGAAAGCAGAGAGACCTCGCAAAGCACGGTCAGCTTAACCTTTGATAACAAAGCGGTTCAGCCTGGGCCCATGCGCGAGGTGGAATAAGGCCAGGCAACACAAAGATTTGAGGAGACATGGGGTAATCGCGGAGCGAGTCGCCCATCCCCTTGAGCAGCAAGCGCGGGACGACAGGGTGGTTGCCCCCCGATAAGATGGAGAAACGGGCTCACGATTTTGGACCGGGCCCAAACATCGCACGGAGAGCAACCATGGATCAGTATATCGGCCTCGATGTTTCATTGAAAGATACCGCGATCTCGATCCGGCAGGACGGAAAGCGGATTTGGCGCGGCAAAGCTCCTTCGGATCCGAAGATTTTGGCAGAGGCGATCCGCAAGCATGCCCCGTCCGCCCGACGAGTGGTGTTCGAGACAGGGCCATTATCGACATGGTTCTTTCACGCGTTGACGGCCGAAGGGGTCCCCGCGATCTGCATTGAAGCGCGCCACGCGCAGAAGATATTGGATGAAACGCTCAATAAAACTGATGCCAACGACGCCGATGGCCTGGCTCAGCTAGCCGAGGCGGGATTTTACAAGGAAGTCCGCGTAAAGTCCTTTGACGCCATGCTAACCCGCACGCTCGCAGGCGCGCGCGAGCAACTCATTCGCATCTCGACCAAGCTTGGCAATCAGATTCGTGGCGTCATGAAGACATTTGGTCTCATCGTCCCCAAGGGCGGCGGCCGCGTGTTCGAGGGACATGTTCGGGAACTTTTGGAGAAGGAAGATGGCCTGGCGAGGATCATATTGCCCCTGCTCGAAGCATGGCGCGACATCCGCAAGCAAGCTGCCGTTCTGACTCGTTATTTACTGGCCATGGCGAGAAAAAGCCGCGAGGCACAGCTATTGATGACGATCCCGGGTGTCGGTTCTGCCACGGCCGTCTCCTATCTCGTTGCCATTGAAGACCCTGATAACTTCGGTAAGTCGCGTTCAGTGGGGGCATGGCTAGGTCTTACCACACGCCGCTATCAGTCTGGTGAGGTCGATCGAAATGGTCACATTTCGAAAAGAGGCGACAATTATCTGCGCGGGCTGCTCTATGAAGCGGCAGTAGCGCTCCTTACCCGAACCAGGAGTGAAAGCAGCCTGAAAGATTGGGGGCTCGGCTTGTGTGAACGGTTGGGCTTCAAGTGCGCTGCTGTCGCCGTAGCGCGCAAACTCGCGGTCATCATGCATAGCATGCTCAAAACGGGAGAAGTCTTCAACACATCGGCCGGCGCCTCCGCATAACGGGAGCCTGCCAGGCTACCACTCTCAGCGCGTCGTCAGCTGACGCGTCGAGGCGTCCCTGCCGGGGACGTGGGTCAGGCCATTCCGCTCATACTGGCTGCAGCTCGCTAGAGACTGCGTAGGAGACATAGGAAGGCCTCGCTCGCGAAGACCCATGATGCGGCGGCTCCATGCCGACCGCGAAGACAACCCTGCTCCCGGCATACGATTATCCTCGCGCAAACAAACGACAGACTGAGACAATTGATACGATAGATTGACCGTCGCGCTGCAAACATCTGCGCGGGACGATCCTCTGTTTCCAAACCGCCTTGACGAATGAAATGCGATTAGACAACCCGTTATGACCATTCGCAAATCCATTCTCGGCATCGCTCTTGCCGCCGCCACCCTCTCGGCTGCCGTGCCGGCGACTTCGTTCGCCCATGACGGCGATCGTGGCTGGAGCCGCTATGATCGCCATGAGCGGGTTCGCTATTCTGATCGCCGCGACTATCGCGGCTATCGCGATGATCGCGGTTATCGCTGCCGCAAGTCGGGCGGGACCACCGGCCTGCTGCTCGGCGGCGTAGCCGGCGCGCTTCTGGGCCGCGCCGTCGATACGCGAGGCGACCGCGCACCGGGCACCATCATCGGCGCTGGCGCCGGAGCGCTGGCCGGCCGCGCCATCGATCGCAATTCGCGCTGCTAAGCGTTGAGGACGAGCGGCGGCGCCCAGACGGACGCCACCGCTTTGCCTTCCACGCGAGCGAAAATATGCGCCGGCCATTATCGCCTTACATCCGCCAGCGATCAAAAGATGCTATGATCATGTCGGCGGAAGTTGATGGAGGCAAGCGATGGACAGCGGAACCGAGCTGGCAATTCGAGCGATAATCCGTGCGCTGTTTCAATCCGGGGCGATCAACCGGCAACAGGTGCAAGGCATCATGGGCGCCCTCAAGGAAGCGGCCGGTGGCGCTCAGGACAATCGCGATTCCGAGACGGCAAAAGAACTGGCCGCCCTATCCAAGCACATTCATCTCGACACGGCCGTACCGCCATCAAGTGATTAGCGCCGGGTTCTATAGACCCGAACCATCGTTGTTATGCTGCGTGTGCCGCAGCTTTAGCTTTTGCATCTGAAGCGCGTGAGGTCAGGTCGATCAAGCCACGGACAGTAGCGGACACGGCGTTAATAGCCCCTTTGGTTCTGCCACGCCTTACCATTCGACGCGGCATAACATCGGGTCCAGTTTATTTGATTGCTTCATCGGGCAATCTGATCTTGGGATGCAGCCAAATCGCAATATTTACATTTGATGTTGAAGCGCGCAAATAGCGCCAACATTCCTCTCTCCACGGGTTCGCAAAATGGCCGAAGCTAATCAATCCGACATCACCGCTCTCACCGTCCAGCTTGTCAGTGCTTTTGTTTCCAACAACTCCGTCGCGAGCGACAGCCTGGCGGACTTGATCAAGACGACGCGCGCTGCGCTGACGGAAAATCCGGCAGCCGCCGCAGAGGAAGCTGCTGCTCCGACTTTCACGCCCGCCGTGTCGGTGCGCAAGAGCCTGTCGTCGCCCGATCACATCATCAGCCTGATCGACGGCAAGCCGTACAAGACCTTGAAGCGCCATCTCGCGGCGAACGACCTCACCCCTGAGCAATATCGCGAACGCTATAAATTGCCGAAGACCTATCCGCTGGTGGCTCAGAGCTATTCGGAATCCCGGCGCGCCGTCGCGGAAAAGATCGGCCTGGGCAAGAAGCCGGTCGCCGCTGCCAAGCCTGCTGAGGCGGCCCCGAAGACACCCAAGAAAGCAGCCTCAGCTCCAGCGAAGAAGCCTGCGAAGGCTGCGGCTGTCCCTGCTGCAAAGGCTGCCCCCGCCGTGGCCGACGCTCCGAAGGGTGCTGCGAACCCTGCACCTGCGCCGGTGAAGAAAGCCGCCAAAGCGAAGGATTCCACCCCCAAGGCCGCCCCGCTTATCTCGAACCGTTTAACCAGTGCCAGCGCCGCACCCGCCACAGCGAAAGGCGAAGCGCGCAAGCGTCTGGGAATAGCGGGTCCAAAAGCGGATAAGGCCAATGCCAAGGTCGAGCCTGCTCCAGCCGCAGAAGCTGCGAAGGCCAAGCCCGCAAAGAAGGTTGGCGCCGCTCCCAAGGCAAAATCGGCATCCAAGCCCAAGACGTTGAAGGCTGCGCTTGAAGCTGCGGGCTCGCACCTTGGCACTGATGCCAAGGCGGCCGAACCCGCACCAGTGAAAGCCTGATGAACCACGGGAGCGGGACCGTCAGTCTCGCTCCCGCTACAGTTTCGAGGCCGACGGTCCTCGACAATGAATGCAAGAGGCGCATGCGATGACTGTTTCGCGCACGCCCCATCCAAATCACCTCGCCTGTCTTTTTCTACGACAACCGAAAGACACTGGCGCCCCGTTCTGCGATAGACGCTATGCGGTGATTTCCCGCACATGTTCCCAGATGGCGTCTGTCCGAGGCTCATCGATCTGGAAAATGCCAGCCAGCAGCGCCGCAAATTCCGGTGCGCTTCCGATCGGCCTTTCGACCACACCCTGAGGCGTCGTCGTCCGCCACATGCCGTTAAGGATGCTTTCGATGCGGTTGGGAAAATGGCGCTGCAGCAGGAGATTGCCGGCAAACGGAGACTCCTCGCTTTCGAGCAGCCAGCGCTGCGCATTTTCAAGAGCGGCCTCGTCTGCATAGTCCGCCTGGAAATCGAAGGTCGGCGCCCCGCCATGAGGGTGATTATGGAAACGCAGCCAGTTTCCGTCCGCCTGCCCGATCGAAAATTCATAGCCGCGTTGCGTCGACGATCCGATCGCCAGGGGAATGGGATCGACAAGCGCGTCGCCCAGTCCTGCCTCCGCAAGCCAGGGCTCATCCAGATCTACACGGAGGGTCAGATGATTGCCGATGACGTTATCGCCGAGTTCCGCGCGGCGAACCGCTCCGCAAAGCCGCGTCACGGCAAAGCCACAGGCGGACAAGGCCGCGCCAAGCAGGCCGTTCATCTCATAGCACCAGCCGCCCCGGCGGCGATCGATCATCTTGGCGAAGGCGTCCTGGGGATCGATGCTGGAGGGCCAGCCCATGAAGCAGTCGATCGTTTCCCAGGTGAAGCTATAGGAGTGGGCACGGTGGATCGAGATCAACGCTCCAAGATCGGGCCGTTCCGGCCGCCGGATGCCAATCCGCGCCAGATAGGCTTCGAACTCAGTATCCGTCAGTCTCGTCTGCATGACCTCATCCCCTCCGTCGGTAAATGACCATAGATGCTTGCCGATTGCCATAGCCGATCATTTGGAAGAGAAATTTAGGGAAGGGAGCCAACATCGGACATGCCGTGAAGCCGCCTCTTCGACCTCGGTAGTGTCAGGAAGTGGCGCGATACCGTGCGGCACACCTCCGGGGCTCGCCAGACGGTCCATTTCCATTCCCTGCTATCGAACCGGATGTGCAGATCTCCCACATTCGGCTCTCGGACAAGACGTCATGCCTCCACCGACGGCGGGCGGGCCTGTGTCGTTCGTTTCCCTCGACCCTTGCCGCCAGTTTCCTCGACAGCATATTCCAGCCAGGATTGGATCGGATACAGCCGGCTCGGATCGACGATCCGGCGCAATAAAGGTTTCATCAGCTCAAGTCGAGGAATGGTGCCGAAGTCGTCAGCAAGGTCGGCGTCCATAACATCCGGATGGCCAGGGAACACCTGCTCCTCCACCTCAACCACGCCCTGCTGGGCATAGCGCCATGCTCGCCCCGCAAGATGGTCGGGGAGTGGTCCGTCATTTTTTGGGTGAGTGCGATGAAAAAGCTGCCGTTCGATAGAGTTGCCCAATCCTAGGTATCGATCACTCGTCCAATCAGCAATTTTTCTCGCATGATGGTCTGAGACATGGAGATCACGTGATCTACGCCTTCAATGGTGATCGCCAAAGTTCCTTGTTCGGTGATTTCAATTAAACTTTTCGACTTTAGATACCATAGATGAAACTCAAAATGCTCATCCGAACAGTTCAACATCTTCTGGACGAAATATCGGCCAACCCCGGCATCCTGAGCATTTTCCCTTCTCCTTTTATATAGAAATAACAGGATTTTAGCATGCGCGTCTGCGTCAGCATTCGCAGTTTTTTCGTCATCGACTTCAACATTCGCAGAAAATATAAACCCGGTTTTGCCGGTGTAGAGAAGGTCATACTGAGCGCGCTGGTCGGGATTTCTGAGCGCCTTATACGCCTCGATCACCTCATTGAATTTCGTGACGTCAGCCGTTTCCACATGGTCGGGGTGGTATTTCTTCGCAAGAAAGCGATAGGCAGTTTCCAGTGATCGGCCCCCACCGAGTGGTCCGGGTTGATTGTTAGTGCATTGTCGCCTCCGGCGCCATGGCCGGCCGCAGGTGGAGCGAAGCGGAACCGGAGGGCGGCCATGGCGCCGTCGCCGTTTCCGGGGCCGGTGGTCGATAGCCCAGCGAGCTATGCGGCCTGACGGTGTTGTACAACACGGCGACGCAACGCCCACGGGACCGATATCCGGGAAGTTATCTATCAATGGCACCCCTGGAGGGGTCGGCCGATCCACGTGCATCAAGCCGTGGAACGCGCCGGGGGGATTGTTTTTCGGTGCAACCTCACAGGTACGACGTCCGATCGCTTGCTTGAGATTCCGGCGTGGATGTTTGACCGCGCTGTTTGTACCATGACGTGCCTTGAAGCTGCATCTCGCGTGGATATCGGCGCGCTGAGCGCGCTGTCCAGACTCCTGCAGGTGGCAGCCAAGAAGATTTCGGCTTCATCGGTTTCGAGCGCAGCATTCAGCCCTCACGACTCGTATTCGGGAGGTCTTGATGGCACGCAAGCCGATGACAGTGCAGCTCGATCTGTTCTCCAGCCCCAGCGGTTCCGGGATCGCGCAGCTTCCGCGATGGCAGACCCTGCCGCCGCCGACACGCCAAGCGTTGATGCCGCTGATCGTACGCCTGCTACTCGAGCATATCGACAGCGATCCCGTCGCGGAACCACGGGAGACGTACGATGAACTTTGAGAAGATCGGCCCGCAGCATCTCGAACGCAAGGCGATCCTGTATGTGCGGCAGTCCTCCCCCCATCAGGTCCTTCACAACCGGGAGAGCAGCGCTCTGCAATACGCAATGCGTGATCGCCTGGTCACTCTGGGGTGGTCTCGCATTGAGACCGTCGACGAAGATCTTGGCCGATCAGCCGCAGGAGGTGTGACACGCGCTGGTTTCGACCGGATGGTTGCCGAGGTCTGCCTCGGCAAAGTCGGTGCAGTCGCTGCACGGGAAGTTTCGCGCTTCGCCCGCAACAGCCGTGACTGGCAACAGCTTATCGAGATGTGCCGGGTCGTCGATACGGTGCTGATCGACCAAGAGACTGTGTACGCCCCGCGCCAAGGCAATGACCGGCTGCTGCTTGGCCTGAAGGGCAGCCTCAATGAGTATGAACTGGATCTTCTGCGCCAGCGTTCGCTCTCGGCCCGCTACGAGAAGGCCCGGCGCGGTGAGCTGATTGTTGCGGCCCCGGTCGGCTTCGTGAAGGTCGGCGACCGGATCGAGAAGGATCCTGATCGTCGGGTCCAAGAAGCCATCGCCCTGGTGTTTGACAAGGTCGCCGAGCTCGGCAGTGCACGGCAAGCGCTGCTCTGGTTTATCGAGCATGGGCTGGACCTTCCCGCCAAGCGCAACAACGGCGATGTCGAGTGGCGCAAGCCGAACTACGCAACCATTCACCGGATGATCGAGAACCCGATTTACGGTGGCGCCTATGCCTATGGTAAAAGCCGCACCGCCACCGGATATAATGGCGGCGGTATGCGATCGCAGAGTCGCCGCAAGGCGCGGGACGAGTGGCTGGCGCTCATCCCTGGTTCGCACGAAGGCTATGTCAGTTGGGAGCGATCGGAGATTATCCGCAAGATGGTGAGCGACAATGTTCCCACTAGTCGGCATCATGGGGCGCCCAAGCATGGCGATGCGCTGCTCGCCGGGCTCGTCCGTTGCCGGCGGTGCGGCCGCAAGCTGACCGTGCGTTACACCGGTGCCAGGCATGATATTCCCCGCTATTCCTGCTGGCGGGGCCTGCTCGACAATGGCGAGCCGCGTTGTATCGCATTCGGCGGATTACGCGTCGATGATGCGATCGAGCAGGCGCTCATTCCGGTCCTCGAACCCGGAGCGATTGCGGCCGCGGTTGAAGCCGAAGCACAAGCAGCCAGTCGCCGCGATCAGGTCCGCGACGCGCTGATGCGCGATTTCGAAGCGGCCCGTTACGAAGCCGATCGGGCCTTCCGACAATACGATGCGGCCGATCCTCAGAACCGGTTGGTAACGGCGGAACTGGAAGCCCGATGGAACCGCGCACTCACGCGCGTCAGTGAAGTGGAAGCCAGGATCGCCGCGCATGATGCCGCGATGCCGCAACCAGCGTCGACGTCCCTGAAGGAGATCGACGGCCTTGCCGCCGATCTCAGAGCCGTCTGGAAAGACCCGCAGACCGATGCGCGCTTGAAGAAGCGCATCGTGCGCACTCTCATCCAAGAGGTAATCGCTGACATCGACGGCGACGCATCCGAGATCGTGTTGCTGATCCATTGGGCGGGCGGCGTCCATACCGAGTTACGACTGCCCAAGCGCCGCAAGGGACAGCGTAACAGCACCCCGGCCGACGTCATTGTCGCCGTGCGCCAACTCGTGCTCATCGCCAATGACGACCTGATCGCTGGGATCCTCAACCGGAACGGGCTGATGACCGGGCACGGCAACCGCTGGACGCGTGAACGGGTCACCGCGCTGAGGTCGCATCACAAGATTCCGGTCTTCCGCGCAGGAACCGATGGCGATGTTTCATGGCTGAACTTGAGCCAGGCGGCCCGCCAAATCGGCGTGACCCCGAAGACGCTCCGGGTCGCAGCGGAAGCCGGCGAGATCAAAGGCATCCATCCTCTACCGGAAGGACCATGGATATTCAGCCGGGCCGAACTTGGTGGATCTGCCGCCCATCAACTCGTAAACCGCGCCCGGAAAAACCCAAAATACCCCACGGGATCGCATCCCGATCAGCAAAGCCTATTTACTTCAACAACATAGACAGATGGGTGTTATGAAGCAGGATTGTAGTGCCGCCGCCAGGCTTCGATCAGGATACGGGCTTCGGCCAGCGTGTAGAAGATCTCGCCGTTGAGCAACTCGTCGCGCATCGAGCCGTTGAAGGACTCGCAGTAGCCATTCTCCCACGGGCTGCCGGGTGTGATATAGAGCGTCTTCACGCCGATCTTCGCCAACCACTGCTGGACGGCTGTGGCGATAAATTCAGGGCCATTGTCCGACCGTATGTGTGCCGGCGGGCCCCGCGTGACGAACAGCTCGGCCAGCGCCGCCAGCACGTCCTCGCTCCTGAGCCGCCGTGCCACCGGCAGGGCCAGGCACTCCCGGCTGGCTTCGTCGATGATCGACAGGATGCGGAACTTGCGGCCATCGTGAGTGCGACCCTCGACGAAGTCGTACGACCATACGTGCCCCGGATACTCAGGTCGCAGCCGGATACACGATCCGTCATTGAGCCAGAGACGGCCGCGCTTCGGCTGCTTTTGCGGCACCTTGAGCCCCTCGCGCCGCCAGATGCGCTCGACCCGTTTCCTGTTCACATGCCAGCCGGCATCGCGCAGCAAGGCGGTCACCCGGCGATAGCCGTAACGGCCATACTGCCGAGCAAGCGCGATGATGTCCTCGGTCAGAGCCACTTCGTCATCCGCCCCGCGCGACGCCTTACGCTGTGTCGATCGATGCTGTCCAAGCACACGGCAGACCCGTCGCTCGGACACCCGCATCATCCCTCGGATGTGATCGATACAGCGCCGTCGCCGCGCGGGGCTCAGTAGTTTCCCCTGGCGGCCTCCTGCAGGATCAGCTTGTCAAGCGTCAGGTCCGATACCGCCTGCCGAAGCCGCGCATTCTCCCGCTCCAGGTCCTTCATCCGCCGCGCCTGGTCCATCTTCAGGCCGCCGTACTCCTTGCGCCAGCGATAGTAGCTCTGCTCCGTGACGCCGATCCGGCGGCAGGCGTCGGCCACCGTCCCGCCCTGCGCCAGCACGATTTCCGCTTCACGCAGCTTGCCGATGATCTCCTCGGGCTTGTGCTTCCGTGCCATTCCATTCCTCCTTCGTGGTCCAGACTATGATAGTCGATGGGCCACTCAGAAGGGGGCAGATCACCAGCGCACGCGCGTCACAGTTCGGACTGACCTGCAAAATCTTGTAGTAATCAATAAATGGTTCGCCATTCGTCATCACAAATCGTCCCCACTCCGTGCGAACCTTCTTTATGCCAGCCTGGATAAAATCCAACAACCATTCTGAAACCCATCGGCATTGTCAGCGGCGGGAGCGACATTCTCAAAGCAGATCACACGCCGCCAGGCGTCCGTCTGCAGCGAAGCGAGATCTACGCCACTCTGTAACGGCATCGCGCTGGTCGCGGATGACGGCCTCCGTCACGACCTCAACAGTTTGCGGGATGTCTTGCAAACGCGCCGACCTGTCTCGACGTATAATCAAGGCGGTCCGCCGCACCGGCGATGGCGGAGCGATTGGCTTCAATCGCATGAACCTGCATGGACAGGGTCATGACGGCAAGCCCCACGGCGGCACACAGCCAGCCGGACGAAGCCGCGGATATGCTGGCCTATTCCGAGAATGACGGCCCTTCAATGCAATATGCGACAATAATGATTGTGAGAGGCGATCGTAGGATTGGGCAATGACGCGCCGTAAACGCGATCTGTTGCTGAACGATTGCTGACTGCCCCGTTCAGAAATACGCCAGAGACGGATGGTAATAACGCTGCTCGTCGAGACGTAACCGTCTGTGGAGGAGGTGAAAAATGATGCGCAAACCCCTAATGGCACTTTCCCTGGCTGCTTCAATACTGGCAGGCCTGCCATCTCTGGCCCATGCCCATGACGGCCGGGGAAGTTGGTATCGGTACGAAGAATATCATGATGACGGCGACGATGACGATGACGATGACCGTCCGCATTACCGCCGCAGTTATTATGAGGAGCGGGACTATCAGCGCCCCCGCTATGCCGAACCACGGCGCTATTATCGTGGTGAGCGCCACTATCGTTGTGGCGGCAGCGGAACGACGGGGCTGCTGCTGGGCGGTGCGGCAGGCGCATTGCTGGGACGTTCGGTCGATCGCTATGGCGATCGGGCGCCGGGGACCATTATCGGTGCGGGCGCAGGCGCCTTGCTGGGCCGGGAAGTCGACCGCAACTCCGATTGCTGACCAGGATTATCCAGGCACAATGGTCTGAATTCCCTTTGATGGCGGGAGGATGTGGGGGGTGGAACCGTTATGGAACCACGCCCCTCTTTGCTGGAGCGGGTTCAGATCGAGTTCAGCGCACCTATGCTTGAGTGACAGACTAGAGCAGAATCCGACCCGCTTGCATCGGATCGGCTGCTCTAGATCTTTGTTTTGCCGCGTTTTCCGAGTCAGCTGATTCTATCCGCTTGGAAAACGCTCTACCCCTTCCGCCGGGTGCGGACAGGGCAAAGAATAAGGAGGCAGGAGATGAAAATGCTCCGTAACGCGGCCTTTGGGCTGATGTTGGCAGCGTCCATGCCAATCAGCGTCACGCCTGCGGAGGCACGCGATCATCATCGTTATTATTCGCGTCACTATGACAATGATACGGCGCTCGCCTTGAGCGCAGGAATTGTCGGCTTGGCCATCGGCGCGGCCATCGCATCGGATCGGCCGCGCTATTATTACGATGATGATGATTATTATTATCGCGAACGATATTACCGACCGCATTACCGGTCATATAATTACTATTATTACGACAGCTATCCGCGCTATTATGACAGGCGGTGGTATCGCCATAACGATCGGCATTGGCGTCACCATCATGATGACGATGATGATTGATACGGGCAGCGGATGGCCTATTACGGCGTAACCGACCGCAAATGCGTCAGCGCAATTGAGGCTGTAGCGCACTGGGAGACGGCTGACTTTTCGCTTTGATGACCAGAGAAGTTTGCATACTTTGCGGATGGAGGGCTTGACGAACCCCCATCTTCCCCGCTCCCTTCGTGCGCATGTGCATGAGGGGGGTGGACGGAATGAGGCCTGAAGGACGCTTGCGGGTTGCTGCGGGACATGCCTCCGAGCAGGGCGCGAGACCCGATAATCAGGACTTTGTCGGCATCTATGCCGCGACGGAAACCGAACGCATCCGCCATGGCATGATCGCCGCCCTGGCCGATGGGGTCGGCGGGGCGCGGGGTGGACGGATCGCTGCTGAGTTGGCCATTCGCGCGCTGATCGAAGGACTTTACGACCAGCCCGACACCATCGGCACGCCCGCGGCGGTCCAGCGTGTGATGGCGCCGTTCAACCGCTGGCTGGCCGCCATGGGACGGACGGAGACGATGGCGCATGCCGCGACGACCTTCACCGCGCTCATTCTCAAGGGCCGTCGCGCCCATCTCTGCCATGTAGGTGACAGCCGCGCCTGGCACTATCGCGAGGGACGCCTGACCCTTTTGACCGAGGATCATAGCCGGTCTCATCCCGACCAGAAGCATATCCTCTATCGCGCACTCGGCATCGAGGAGCATCTCCGGCTGGACCATCACCAGATCGTGCTGGCCGAGCATGACCGGCTCCTGCTCACCAGCGACGGGGTCCATGGCAGCCTGTCGCCAAAGCGGCTGGAAAAACTGCTGGGAGCCCGCAATTCCGCCGAGGCCGACGCCATCGCGATCGTCGATGCCGCCCTGTCGGCGGGCAGCGCCGACAATACAAGCGCGGTGGTGCTGGACGTTGTGAGCCTTCCCGCCATCGACCACGACAGCGTCGCCAGCGACATTGCGCGATTGCCCATTCTCGCTCCACCCCGAGAGGGGGATAGCGTGGACGGCTTCCGCCTCGACAGCCTCCTGTCGGATGGCCGTTATGCCCGCCTGTTCCGCGCGACCGACACGCTGTCGGGCGGACAGATGGTCGTCAAATTCCCCAAACCCAACCTTCTTTCCGAAGGCGGCGCCCGTCTGGCTTTCGCGCGCGAAATGCTGGTGGGCAGCCGTGTCTCCAGCCCGTTCGTGGCTGCGGCCGTCCCCGTTCCTCCCGACAGGCAGACCCGACTCTATGGCGTCCAGCCCTTCTATGACGGCGAGACGCTCGAAAAGCGCCTTGCGCGTCCTGTCTCGCTCGAAGATGGGCTGGCCATCGCGATCAAGCTCACCCGCGCCGTGGCCGCCCTGCACCGGCTCGACATCATCCATCGTGATATCAAGCCCGACAATGTCCTGTTGCTGCGCGATGGCGGGCTGAAGCTCATCGATCTTGGCGTCGCGCGCCTGCCCCGGATCGAGGAATTTGCGAGCAAGGAGGTTCCCGGCACCTTCAGCTATCTTGCCCCCGAAATGTTCGCCAAAAATGCGGGCGACGAAGGGACCGACCAATATGCGCTGGGCGTCACGCTCTGGCGCCTGTTCGCCAGGCGCTATCCCTATGGCGAAATCGAGGCGTTCAGCCGACCGCGCTTTCGCAAGGCCGCCCCGCCCAGCACGCACAGACCCGAATTGCCGGCCTGGCTGGACAATATCCTGACGCGCAGCGTGGCCATCGATTCCAGCGACAGGTTCGGTGACGTCATCGAACTTTTGCGCGCCCTTGAGGGCGGCGCAGCGGTCGCCCGCGTCAACCAGCGCGGGCTTCCCTTCATCGAACGCGACCCTGTCCGTTTCTGGCAAGTCGTCTCGCTCGTGCTGGCCATCATGGTGATCGTCGCATTGGTGACGCGCTGAGCTGGTTTGGAAAGCATCGGGGAATCGAAGCCGCCTGACCGGAGGTGATCCTTCCGGTCAGGCAGATCGCCCCGCGGTCGCCTGAACATTATTGGCAGTTAGTCGGCTTATTTTCATCGATCCGGAAGCCTACCCCGGCGGGCGATATGCGGATGCCGATAAACTCTGCGATATTGCCCGTGGCGTTGCGGATCTGATGGATGCGAAATGCCTGCTCGATGAACGACTGGCCCGCATGATAGGTTTGCCAGGTGCACAGGGGATTGCCACCATCATACCACTGAATTTCGCCTTCGGTGACGGTAATGAATACCGGCGCGGGGTGCGAGTGCCATCCGCTATAGCCGCCCGGCTGAACCGTCAGACGATCCGCGCCCACATCAGAGTCGGCCTTGGTCTTCAGGAACAAATCCCATTTCTCGACCTTGTCGGCCTTCACATCGAGTGAACCGTAATGCCCCGTCACTATAGGCGCGGGAGCAAAGCCCGAACCACTTGTCGCCAAGGCGGGCAGAGCGGTCAAAATCGCCGTGGCAGCCGCTGTCATCGGAAGGACGACGCGTGATGGGTTGAGGTGCTTCATCGCCAATCTCCTGTTCACCGGAAGAAGTGTAGCGACCGGATTATCATTATCCCAAGTCAAGGACGTGCATGTGATGGTTGCTCTTTTGCGGAACAGCACAAAGGTCCGCGTCGAGGTTCATTGATGCGGAACTGATTCGGAGAGAATTAGCTAATCTGGATTATGCTCGCGTCCGGAAGCGAAGACTATGGCGCAGAGGGATTATGTCGATCGATGAATGAATCAGATTCGTTTGGCCTATTTCACCTGATGAATAGCAAACTCACGCGCATAGGTGCATGGTCAGCGCTCCTCTCCCTTGGAGGAACCCAACGGCCCCGCCTCAACCCCCTTCTGAGGCGGGGCTCATTGCGGTGCGTGAAGTTGCGACTGGACGATGCGGCCTGGAGCTGACTTTCAATGCCCATCTGCGGGTAACCGCTTGACCTTCCGGATTTGGCCGATGCCCAAGAAAACCGTGATGATCGTCACCGGGAACAGCGCGATATCGACCCAACCGGGCAAATGCAGCCCCTGCAGCTCCAACGCCTCCTTCAAATGATGCCAGAGACCGAGCGCGTAATAGCTGATCGCCACGACCGACAGTCCTTCGACCGTATGCTGGAGCCGCAATTGGAGGGCAGTCCGGCGATCCATGGATGCCAGCAGGTCACGGTTGCGGCGGGCGAGAGCGGTGTCAACCCGGGTACGCAGCAAGGCGCTGGTCCAGGCGGTGCGCTGCGCCAGATCTTCCAGGCGGCGGGTGAAGGCGTCGCAGGTGCGCATGGCCGGGAGCAACCGCCGCTCGGTAAAATCATCGAGTGAGCGGTAGCCGCGAACCGGCACGACGGCGAGGCGACGGATACGGTCGCGACAGATTTCCGCATAGGCCTGCGTGGCGCTCATCCTGTAGCGGGTGCGCGCCACGATTTCGGCCAGTTCCGTGCTCAGTGCAGAAAGCTGCTCCAGCACCTGATCAGCGTCCGTATCATTCTGCGCGACGCGGCTGGTGATGGCCGTCAGCCTTTGCTCAAGCTCAGTGAGCAGCGGCGTCGCCTGTTGCGCTTCGGGCAGACCGAGCAGGGCTATCTTGCGGTAATTGCCCAGTTCCTGGAGCCGCTGGACGAGTTGTGAGCTTTCACCGCCTTGCAGACCCTTGTCATGGATAAGCAGCCGGCCAAAGCCGTCCTCATGCAAGCGGAAGTCGCTCCAGATGCGGGCATGGCCATCCGCGACATCGGATATGATGAGGTCATCGGTGGCGAAATGCGCGGCGATGGCGGCGGGTAGCGGTTCGTTCATGACCATCGCGATCTGAGTAGAACGGATCACGCGACCGGGAATCTCCGCCATCCAGTGCGGCACATTGCCAAAAGGAGTAAGGTCGAACAGCGTCGCGCCTTCGACTGGCGCAAGAAAACTGTATGTCATATATTCGGTGTGACGCTCCCAGGAAAAATGGAGATCGTCGATCCGGACGGAAAGAAAGCGGTCGCCGGTCTTGAGGATGGGAAAGCGTTCGTAAAGAAGGGCGATAGTTTCATGGGCCTGCTGTTCATCGACCAGCAACACGAATTGTAGAGCAAGAGCCGGTGCATCGAAGCGGGGCAGGCCGCGAATATGCATTTCCCGCGAGAGCGAAGCGCGTAGCGGGTGGTTACGCTGGCTGAGCGCCGCGAACGGATCGGCCTGGATGCTGGTCATGTCGTCCATGTGCGGTTTTCTGCCTCGGCATGGTTGCATTAAAAAGTCCGGCGATGCCGTGACTATCAACTGTTACTTCGGCGGGATCGCGATTGGCAATTGATCCTGCCCGAAAGGATGATGGCAGGTCTGGAAATGTCCGCAGCACCTTCCATGCTCGGCCCCATTTCGAACCCTCATCAATCACCATTTCGTGATCGTGGGATCGGTCGATGATGTGTTGATGATTGAGGATGCCGCGGGTGGCCGCTTTCATCTCGTGATGGCAGAGGCAATGGGTCGCCCGTCGCGTGATCAGGTGGATGTGGAGCTTTATGCGATCGGCATAGGTTCGCATAGGAATTCCGGAAAGTTCCGCCAAATCCTATGCATTTTCAACGGAAACCAACCTTTCTCGCTCTCGAGAAGCTATGTCCGCATGCGTAAATGAACATCCTCTCCAAGGGAGGATGCCGATATGAGCTGGTATGAACATCTGGCGGCGAAGATCGGGCTGAGGATCGCGGGCCTGATACTTCTCATCTCCGCCTGGCCTGAAGGCGGGCTGCTGCGCAGGTTGGTCATGGAAAACCCGACGGCAGACATGAACGCGACAGAATTGCTGCTCGCCGCGCTGTTGTTTTTAAGTGCCAGCGGCGGGGCAGCACTGACGGCGATGGGATCGCGCCTGTGGGAACCGGTGAAACTCTCGGCCCGCTGGTCTGGGCATGACCGGGATCAACGCGCGCGCTCCTGACGCCCTTGGTAGGCGCTGGCCGGTATCGCTCCGGTGAGGGCCGCCTTGCGGTGATCCGCTGATATTTTGACATGGCACCGGTGCAAGCACTGGTGTTTGCACCGGTACTAAGGACGGTGCGATGAGTCAGATCACGGTAATTTCGGGGCCGGAGCGGCGGCGGGTATGGAGCGACCAGCAGAAGCGCGAACTGGTCGCGGCGGTTTCGGCGCCCGGTGCGAACGTGGCGGAGATTGCCCGCCGTGCCGATCTGCGGCCGAACCAGATCTACAGATGGCGACGGCAGATGGGGCAGGCAGCGCAGGGCTTTGCCGAGGTGCAGGTGCAAGCCGATCCGGTGCCAGTGATCGGATCGGCGATCACCGTCGAGTTTGAGCGGGCGATCGTGCGCATTCCCGCTGGCGCATCACCTGGGCTGGTGTCGGCAGTGCTGCGGTCGGTCAAGCCGTGATCCCAGTTCCTTCCGGCGTTCGGATATGGATCGCAACGGGGCACACGGACATGCGGCGTTATGCGGCGCGTGGGATTATGTGGAGTCCTGGGCGGCCAGGCTAATTTTACTTAATAAATACATGCTGATGAGAGATCTGTGCGGGCAGGAACTCAGCATAATCTAGACTTCCCAAGCGCCGATCCGGCGCACGGGAGAGAAGTCATGAACATCAATGAGAGACCGACCACGGCACCAAGGATCATGGATGCCGGTGAGTTGACGCCGTGGGTCGCTGTGTTCGCTGACGAGCTCGGTTCGCCGAGGCACACGCCGCTGACCATCCGATGTTACATCGATTGCGCTCGTCATTTTGCCGCTTGGCTTGTAATCGAGAACGTCGAGCTCAGTGAAGTGGGAGACGACGCTCTTGGCCGGTTCGCCAAGCACCGTTGTCGTTGCGGGGGTTATCGACGCGCCGTGCCGCACTTGACCAGCTATCTGAGCCGCGTTCATCGTTTTGTCGTGTTTCTCGCCGGACGCGGTGTCGTCGCGCCGCTGGCTGAAGCGATTGCCAGCCCCGTCGATCCCTTGGTTCGTGATTTCCAGGAGTGGCTCATGCGCCATCGAGGCATTCGCGACCGAACGGCCGTGCGGCACGGAAGGATGATAATGCGACTGCTCCCTTCGCTGGGATCAGACCCACATGCATACAACCCAGCGGAGATCAGAATGGTTATTCTAAATGAGGCCCAGCGCTGCTCTGTAGCGTACACCAAGACGATGATCACCGCTCTGCGCGGATACTTGCGTTTTCTGGCCGCCGCTGACCTGTGTCGTCCTGGCCTTGAACACGCAGTACCGCGCATTCCACAATGGCGACTCTCATCATTGCCACGCTATCTGTCGCCTGATCAGGTCGACCGGATCGTCGCTTCCTGTGACCTGAGAACCAGACGGGGCATTCGCGATCGTGCGATTCTGCTCCTCCTGGCGCGCCTCGGACTGCGCGCGGGCGACATTTGGGAGATGCGCCTTGGGGACATCGATTGGGATTCTGGAACCTTGCGGGTGAAGGGCAAGGGGCGCTGCGAGACTCTTCTTCCCTTGCCTCAGGATCATAAACCCTCCCATCGCGAAATATTTGCGATCGGGCCGGTGAATTTTTTTGACTCTTGCGCTACGGCTCGGAAGAGGTGAGCATGAACAAGCGCAAGCATCCCAGACAGTTAAGGTCGGCCGACGAAACCGTGCTTGACCTGACTGTCCTGGAGGGGGATCGTCGATCGAGACCGCTAAGGCCGAGATAAAAAAGATCGACCTGGATCTCGATATGCGGGTGAAGCTGATCCTCAAAGGCGGTGCTGCCGATAAGATCAACATCCGAATTGTGGCCATGGAGGCTTGGAAGAGGGAATTGGAAAAAACTCTGGCGGCTGCCAACGAGCCGCCGGCGCTCCTGCATCCAAACATGGGGCATCATTATCGCGAGCAGTTGGACGAGAATGTATCATGCACTGCAGGAGGATTGCGAAGCGGCTTGCAGCAGGCGGCGATCGCGGGAGTGCCGGGTGCCCCTGCCGGCGCGTCGGAGAGCGCGTTTCCGGTCAGCGAGGGTAAAACAAAAAACCCGGCGTGTGGCCGGGTTTTTTTGGTTGCGGGAGCAGGCAACCATCTTAACTCGCCCAATCAATATTAGAAACCCACAAACAGCTTTGATCTCATTCCATTGCTCGCTTTCTTCGAACACGCAAAGGCAAAGACTCGTTTAGCGTGTTGAGGGCAGGTGCCTTCGACTGGGGCCGATCTATTTGAGGTCCCTGGCCCTTAACCCAACCTTACCCCTGACGGTTGGCGACCAGATTATCCACAACCGAGGGATCGGCAAGTGTACTAATGTCCCCCAGCGCCTGGGGCGAGACCTCCCCTTCCGCGATCTTGCGCAGGATGCGGCGCATGATCTTGCCGGAGCGGGTCTTGGGCAGGCCGGGCGCGAACTGGATCACGTCGGGCGTCGCGATCGGCCCGATCTCGGTCCGCACCCATTTGATCAGCGTCTTGCGCAGTTCCTCGCTCGCTTCCTTCCCGCTGTTCAGCGTCACATAGGCGTAGATGCCCTGTCCCTTGATGTCGTGCGGAAAACCGACGACCGCCGCCTCGGCCACCGCCTCATGCAGCACCAGCGCGCTTTCGACCTCGGCCGTGCCCATGCGGTGGCCCGACACGTTGATCACGTCATCGACGCGCCCGGTGATCCAATAATAGCCGTCCGCGTCCCGCCGCGCCCCGTCGCCGGTCGTATATTTGCCGGGGAAGGTGGTGAAATAGGTCTGGAAGAAGCGCTCATGATCGCCCCAGACAGTGCGCATCTGCCCCGGCCAGCTCTGCGCGATGACCAGATTGCCTTCGGCCGCGCCGTCCAGCACATGGCCCTCCGCATCGACGATCTGCGGCACGACGCCGGGCATCGGCAGCGTGGCGGAACCGGGCTTGAGGTCCGTCGCGCCCGGCATCGGCGCGATCATCGCTCCGCCCGTCTCGGTCTGCCACCAGGTATCGATGATCGGGCAGCGATCCTCGCCCACGACATGATGATACCAGCGCCAGGCCTCCGGATTGATCGGCTCGCCCACCGTGCCCAGCAGGCGCAGCGACTGGCGGCTGGTCGAGTGGACGAACTCGTCCCCCTCCTTCATCAGCGCGCGCAGCGCCGTGGGGGCGGTGAAGATGGTCTGCACCTGATGCCGGTCGACCACTTCCCAGATGCGGCTGGGCGTCGGGTAATTGGGCACGCCCTCATACATCAGCGTCGTCGCCCCGTTCGCCAGCGGGCCGTAGACGATATAGCTGTGCCCCGTGACCCAGCCGATGTCCGCCGCGCACCAATAGATGTCGCCGGGCCGGTAGTCGAAACACAGCTCATGCGTCAGGCTGGCCCAGAGCAGATAGCCCCCGGTGCTGTGCAGCACGCCCTTGGGCTTTCCCGTCGAACCCGATGTGTAGAGGATGAACAGCGGATCTTCCGCCTGCATCGGCTCGGGCGCGCAATCCGCCGACACCTTGGCCGCCTCCTCATGCAGCCACAGGTCGCGGCCCTCGGTCATGGCGATAGCCCCGCCGGTCGCCTGGACGACGATGACCTTGCGGACGCTGGTGCACAGCTTCAGTGCCGCGTCGACATTGGCCTTGAGCGGCACTTGTCTGCCTGCGCGGCGGCCCTCGTCGGCGGTGATCACCAAAGTCGAATCGCAATCGACGATCCGCCCCGCCAGCGCTTCGGGCGAGAAGCCACCAAACACCACCGAGTGGATCGCCCCGATCCGCGCGCAGGCGAGCAGGGCGAAGGCGGCCTCCGGAATCATCGGCATGTAGACGGTGATGCGGTCGCCCTTCTTCGCGCCCGCGCCCTTCAGCACATTGGCGAAGCGGCAAACCTCTTCATGCACCTGGGCATAGGTGTAGCGGCGCGGCTCGGCGTCCGGCGCGTCGGGTTCCCAGATGATCGCGGTCTGGTCGCCGCGCTTGGCCAGATGCCGATCGATGCAGTTGACGCTGACGTTCAGCACGCCGTCGGCAAACCATTTCACCCCGAAATCGGCCTCGGCAAAGCTGCTCTCATCGGTTTTCGTGGGAAAATTCACCCAGTCGAGCCGCCTGGCCTGCTCCAGCCAATAGGCGTCGGTATCCCCGATCGACCGCGCATAATCCGCCGCGCGCCCATCCCGGTCGAACAGGGCAGATGTCGCCCATTCCGCAGGAACCGGGAAAAAATCGTCAGACATGCAGCATCCTTTCCAATGCGAAACCCTCGCTTTTCAAAAAGCTTCCAGATCGAAGGCTCCGATCGGCCAGATCTCGGTGCAGCTTTAGCCATCATCCTCTCAAAACAGGAACGATTGCTGCATCAATAACTTCAATTACGTTGGACGCGGCCGTGAGACGGAACCCTATCGACTTCAACCAGGTACAAAAGATCGCTGGCGATTATACTGTTCTGGGATTGTATTGTCAGATCAAAATACCGTCCGATAGAGTATCGCGTCCGCCAGGCACTGATCGAAAATTTCGGGATCGCTGCGCTTGTACCGCAACTGTAACGGCGCGTCCTTGCTTACGACGATAAGTTCGCCCATTGTCTCGCCCTGTTCGTCCACGGCGAATGCCCCTTTCAGCTTTCTGACGATCCGTTCAGTCAGGCCCTCACAGTGGCGGTGGCGCTCATCACCTGGCGCCCGTCACGGGCGAAGGCGCCAAGCTCATGCCCGGTACCCGCCGAACGTAGCGCAAGGTGGAGCACCTCGCCGCCAAAGGCCGGGGCAACTCCACGAAAGGCGAAGGTCGCCAGCGCCTGTTCGCCCAGTTCACGGCGCGCCAGATCCAGCAGGAAGCTCGCCATCAGCGGCCCGTGGACAACCAATCCGCGATAGCCTTCCTCCCCCCTTGCATAAGGGAGGTCGTAGTGGATTCGGTGACTGTTGAAGGTCAGGGCGGAATAGCGGAACAGAAGCGTCTCGCCCGGGGTGATCGTGTGAACAGTTCCCCATGGCGCGGGATCGAAGGCATCCGCGCCGGGCAGCGGCGGAGCAGGCGGCGCACCAGCGGCCGAAGCATCCCGATAGACGATCGTCTGCACCTCGCGCACGCCAATCTCGCCGCCAAACCTCGTCTCATGTTCGACTTCAAGGAACACTAACGGTCCCGTGCTGCCCTGCTTGGGCTTGATCGACTTCACCTGTGAGACCCGCTCGACATTTTCCCCGATGGGGAGGGGACGCAGAAACTCGACCGCGCTCGATGCCCACATCCGGCGCGGAAGCGGGATCGGCGGGAGAAAGCTGTCAGCCGAAGTGTCGCGCCGGGGATGTCCGTCCTGCGCCAGACCGGCGGTGGGCGCATCGGGCACGCACAGGCACCAGTGCAGGCCCTGCGGCGCAAAGCCTTCTTGCGCGGCGGGCCGGTTGAACGTCGCGCACCAGCGGGCGACGAGCGAAGTATCCACCCGGTCTTCGCGGCGCTCTTCCCGTCCTACCCAACCATCCCATTCGGTCATTGCGCCCTCTCCTTCCATTTTGCGCAGCGCCCATGCCGCTGGCGATGACCTGCGCCCGGTTCCCGGCGGCGGCTTCGAAAAGGTCGAGGATGCCGCGTCGAATGGTTTCCGCCCTGGTATCCTGTCTGGAAGCGGTCAGGCAAACTCCCTTCTGAGACTGGGGCCATGTTCGTCGAGTTCCGGCACGCGGCGCGCCGTCAGCGTCTCAGGAAACGGCGGATGCGGGGATGGACACGGCGCCACCACCTGCTCGAGCGACACAACCAGGAGGCCCGAGGGCTTCATCAGAAACTTTTCGGCAGATCGAGGACATGGGTGGCGACATGGCTGAGGATCAGGTTGGTGCTGATCGGCGCCACCTGATAGAGCCGCGTCTCACGGAATTTACGCTCGACATCATACTCCTCGGCGAAACCAAATCCGCCATGGGTCTGGATGCACATGTCGGCGGCGTACCAGCTGGCCTCTGACGCCAGCATCTTGGCCATATTCGCCTCGGTGCCGCAATCCAGCCCCTCGTCGAACATCCGGGCCGCCTTGTCGACCATTTCAGCAGCGGCGGTCAATTGCACATAAGCGCGCGCGATCGGGAACTGAATGCCCTGATTTTGGCCGATCGGACGTCCGAACACCTCCCGGTCCCTGGCATAGGCAGACGCGCGATCGATAAAGAAGCGCCCGTCGCCGATGCACTCGCTTGCGATCAGGATTCTCTCGGCATTCATGCCGGACAATATGTACCGGAACCCATTGCCTTCATTACCGATCAGGTTTTCCACCGGCACTTCGAGATCGTCGAAGAAAAGCTCTGTCGTGGCGTGGTTCAGCATCGTGCGGACAGGACGAATCGTCAGCCCCTTGCCGATCGCATCGCGCATGTCGACCAGCAACACGCTGATGCCGTCCGACGGCTTGGCGCATTCGTCACGAGGGGTGGTTCGACAGAGCAGGACCATGAGGTCGGAATGCTCGGCGCGACTAATCCAGATTTTCTGTCCGTTCACAACATATTTGTCGCCCACCCTCTTTGCGAAGGTGCGAATGCGGGTCGTGTCGGTCCCCGCCGTGGGCTCGGTCACGCCAAAGGCCTGCAGTCTCAGCTCGCCCGACGCGACCTTGGGGAGATAGGCCTGCTTCTGCGCCTCGGACCCATGTTTCAGGACCGTTCCCATCGTGTACATCTGGGCATGGCAAGCGCCGCCATTGCATCCGGAGCGGTGAATTTCCTCCAGGACCGCCGTGGCGGCCTGCAACCCCATACCGGACCCGCCATATTCTTCAGGTATCAAGACGGAAAGAAAGCCGGCCGTCGTCAGAGCATTCACGAATTCGGCCGGATACGCCCGGTCGCGATCGAGATGCTGCCAATATTCTCCTGGAAAATCCGCGCACAGCCGCCGGACCGCCTCGCGGATTTCGGGAAAGCTTTCCTGTTCGTGACTCATCTCAATCCCTTCTGTCGGGATCATTCTTTTCCGATTGCTGCGAAAGGGTCCACTTCCCATTCAGCCTATCGGATATGCATTGAAAGCATAGCTCGCGAAACCTATACAGCGGCATGGACCTTCGACAGTTGCGTCACTTCCGGCAGATCGCGGAAAGCGGAAGCGTGTCTGCGGCCAGCGCCATTCTTCATGTTGCCCAGCCGGCGCTCAGCCGCCAGATGCAGGCGCTCGAACGCGAGCTGGGAACAAAGCTCTTCCTGCGTACCGGCCGGGGCGTCGTCCCGACGCCCGCGGGCAACGCCCTGCTCGACGAGGCGCGCCTGCTGCTGGAAGAAGCCGACAGGGTGAGCCGCCGGATCCGGGGCCTGGGCGAGCGCCTGTCCGGCGAAGCCACGATCGGCCTGTCGCCGACCATCGGGCGATTGCTGACCCTGCCCCTGGTCCAGCATGTCCAGATTCATTATCCCGGATTGCGTCTGCGCATTGCCGAAGCGTTCAGCGGCACATTGCTGGAATGGCTTCAGGCCGGCCGGATAGACGCCGCGATCCTGTACCATATGCCGGCGGGCGGCTCCCTGCGCTCGAACCTCATAGCTGAAGAGCCTCTATCGATTCTCAGCGGCGGCAAGGAAGTGCCTTTTCCCGTCGGCGCGACGGTGCCGATCGCCGATCTGGTCGGATTTCCCCTCGTGCTGCCAACGCCGCAACATGGGCTACGCAAGATGATCGACGACCATGCGGCGGCCAATGGCGTCACGCTGGATCTCATGCTCGAGTTCGACTCGCTCGATGCGACGATTGCACTGGTGCGGCAGGGGGCCGCGCTCACCATCCTTCCCCGGTCTGCGGTCCGATCGGAACTGGTCGCGGGCACGCTGAGAGCATGGCACGTCGGCCCGCCGCCACTCGTCCGCCCATTGATCATCGCAACGGCCGCCCAGCGCGCCGACGCGATAAGCGGCCAGCAAATTGCCGCCCTGCTGCGCAGAATCATCCTATCGAACGCGCAGGACGGCGGCTGGCGCATCGCCCCGGCGATGGCGGATGACGCAACAGAAGGGGGACGGTCGAAGCCATCGGGCTTTTGACGGGAAGGCCAGGAAGATCGCATTGACCATCTGAGTCGATATGATATTGAGGTATCTGATTTAGAATTGGAGGCCCTCGACCCGGAGCGGTCAACGAAGGGCAATTTTGCCGAACGAAAGCGATTTTTCGATGCCTCTCGACTACCCCGCCATCTTGTCGCTTCGCGAGGAAGGCTATCGCACGCAGTATGGCGATCGCGACACGATGCTGTACGCTTTGGGCATCGGCATGGGGGCAGATCCGCTGAATGCCGCCGAACTGCCCTTCGTCTACGAGAAGGATCTGCGCGCAGTCCCCTCGCTCGCGACAGTGATCTCATGGGGAGCGGGCATCAGCACCGACAAACTGGGCCTCGACCATCACCTTGTCCTGCATGGCGAGGAAGAGATCATCTTTCACCGCCCGTTGCCGCCCGCCGCTGCAATCATCGCCGACTGGGCGGTTTCCCGAGTCTACGACAAGGGGCGGGACAAGGGGGCGCTGGTCGTCCTTCAAACGGTGATCCGCTCTGCGGCCGATAGGGAGCCGCTTTGCACGATCAACCGGACATTATTCGCGCGCGGGGACGGCGGATGCGGCGGTTCGACCGAACCGCCCCCGATGCCGCATGCCGTCCCCACTCGCGCGGCGGATTTTTCGGTCGACATCGCCACGCGTCCCGACCAGGGCGCCCTCTATCGGCTGTGCGGCGACCGCAATCCGCTCCATATCGATCCGGAGGCGGCGAAGCTGGCCGGGTTCGACGGACCCATCCTGCATGGGCTGTGCACATACGGCCTGAGCTGCCGAGCCGTGCTCCAGACCATCTGCGAGTACGACCCCAGCCGGATCATCCATCATTCGGCGCGGTTTTCCGCGCCCGTCTATCCGGGCGACACCGTGCGAATTGATATTTGGAAGGACGGCGATGCAGCCTCTTTCGAGGCGTCCGTGCCGTCGCGCGGCGTGACGGTGATCCGGAACGGCCGTACCCTGCTGCGCCCCGACGCCGACGGTTGACCTATCGCATTAGGCCATGCTGATCGGGCTTTAGAAGCTTGCGTTTTCCGTTCGTCACCCATAAAAATACGATATCGTGCCTTATTTCGGCTGAACCGGGTTTCCTTCGATGTCTTCCATCACGCTTTCTCACATCGCTTGCTTGACGCCGGATCGCCGCATTCTCTTTTCCGATTTGAACCTCAGCTTCCGGAAAGAGCGTGCCGGCCTGGTTGGGCGCAACGGCGTGGGCAAGACGACGCTCCTCAAACTCGTCCTGGGAGAGTTGGAACCATCGGCAGGGTCCGTGACCGTGAACGGCACCCTTGGTTTCCTGAAGCAGACGGTCCAGGTCGACCGGCAGGAAACATTGGCGGACCTGTTCGGCGTGCGCGATTCCCTGGCCACGCTTCGCCGGGCGGAGATGGGGGAAGCGACGCTCGAAGAGCTGGCCGAAGCGGACTGGACGCTCGAAGAACGGATGACGGTCGCGCTCGCTCGGGTCGGACTGGATGCTGGCGCGGATACACGGCTCGGCACACTTTCCGGGGGCCAGCGCACGCGGGCGGGACTTGCGGCGTCGATCTTCGCCGAACCCACTTTCCTGTTGCTGGACGAGCCCACCAACAATCTTGATCGAGAAGGCAGGGATGCCGTGATCGCCCTGCTCGAAGGATGGCGGGCGGGCGCTATCGTGATCAGCCATGATCGCGAACTGTTGGAGCGGATGGACGCGATCGTCGAGCTGACGTCGCTGGGTGCGACCCGCTACGGCGGCAATTGGACCCATTACCGGGAGCGCAAGGCGATCGAGCTGGAGGCTGCGCAGCATGATCTGGCCCACGCGGAAAAGCGGGCGGCCGACACCAAACGCAAGGTGCAAATGGCGACGGAGCGCAAGGCGCGGCGGGATGCCGCCGGCGCCCGCAAAAGTGCCCGGGGCGATCTTCCGCGCATTCTGCTCGGAGCGCGCAAGAACAATGCCGAAGCGAGCGGCGGCCAGGGCGCAAGGCTTGCCGAGCGGCAACGCACGGAAGCGACGGAGGCGGTGGCATCAGCGCGGGCGCGGATCGAGGTTTTGCAACAGCTTTCCATCGTCCTTCCGCCAAGCGGCCTGGCGGCGGGTCAAACTGTTCTCAGGCTGGATCGGGTCACGGGCGGCTATGACGCCGCATCGCCCCTCATTCACGACCTGTCATTGACGCTGACGGGTCCGCAGCGGCTTGCGGTGACCGGTTCCAACGGCTCTGGCAAGACGACCCTGCTGAATATGATCACCGGGCAGATGACTCCATCTGCCGGGACGATCTGGGTTACCCAATCGCTCGCCATGCTCGACCAGCGCGTAGGCATCCTCGATACGCAGGCGTCCATCCTGGACAATTTCATGCGGCTCAATCCCGGGTCGGACGAGCAGGCGTGCCGCTCCGCCCTCGCGGGCTTTCTCTTCAGGGCGGATGCCTCGCTTCAGTTGGTGGGTACGTTGAGCGGCGGGCAGATGTTGCGCGCCGGTCTGGCCTGCATCCTTGGCGGTACCCAACCCCCTCAATTGCTCATGCTCGACGAGCCGACGAACCACCTGGACATTGAATCGGTCGAGGCGATCGAGGGAGGGCTGGCCGCCTATGACGGAGCGCTGATCCTCGTGAGCCACGATGAGTCTTTCCTCGCAAATGTCGGCGTCGATCACCGGCTGGATCTGACTGCCCACTCTCACCAGGTCATGACGCCCTGAGAAGTCAAACCGGCAAAACATTCTCTTTCAAGCGGAGGCGGCAATGTTCAGCCATATCATGATCGGCGCCAACGACCTGGATGCATCGCGAAAATTCTACGATGCCACACTGGGCGAACTCGGCCTTCCGCCCGGGCGGGGGGATGGCGCAGGCCATGTCATCTATCGTGCCGGAGACAATGTGTTTGCGTTGACCAAACCTCTGGACGGCCGTCCCGCGAGCTTCGCCAATGGCGGCACCATCGGATTTCTAGCCCGTCGAGCGGCCGACGTCGACGCCTGGCACAAAGCCGGCGTGGCCGCGGGAGGCGCCGCCTGCGAGGACCCGCCCGGGATACGCCGCTTGTCCGGTCATTCCCTATATCTTGCCTATCTGCGCGATCCGGTCGGGAACAAGCTGTGCGCCTATTTCCACGTCCCGAACTGAGGCATCGGACATGACGACCGGTCCCGTGCGTGCGGCAGTGATCCGGCAGCCCGGCCGCTTCGATATCGAATCCGTCACGCTTGACACCCCTCGTTCAGACGAAATCCGGGTCCGCGTTCTTGCGAGCGGGCTATGCCACACCGATCATCACGTCATGCTCGGCCGGATTCCCGTTCCATTTCCTGTCGTTGCTGGGCACGAGGCGGCGGGGATCGTCGAACAGATCGGCGAAGAGGTGCGGGACATCGCCGTCGGCGATTTGGTCGTCACCTGCGCATCGGTGTTCTGCGGGGTCTGCGCGCAATGCCAGGCAGGCCATAACCATCGCTGCGACACGCCGCCTGGCCGGGCGGATTGGCGGGCCGACCCGCGCCTGCGCGATGCCGCTGGCGACCCGCTCTATCAGCTTGCGCGGCTGGGCGGCTTTGCCGAGGCCATGGTCGTCCACCACCGGTCCGTCGTCAAGCTTCCCCCCGACATGCCGCCGGTTCCGGCCGCACTTCTGGGTTGCGCCGTGCTGACCGGATATGGGGCAGTGACCTCGGCCGCCAGCGTCCGGCCGGGAAGTTCGGCAGCCGTGATAGGATGCGGCGGCGTCGGCCTCAACGTGATCCAGAGCGCTGCGATCGCCGGTGCGACGCGGATCATCGCGATCGATCGCGATGGCACGAAACTCGAACAGGCCCGCCTGTTCGGCGCCACCGATCTCGTACAATCCCATGCCGGTCTCCCGGTGGCGATACGGGATCTTTCGGATGGCGGCATCGGCATCGATTACGCCTTCGACGTGGTCGGCACGCCGGAAACGCTGAGGGATGCCTGTCACATGCTCAAGAAGGGCGGAACAGCCGTTTTGGTCGGCGCCGCCCAGCCGGAAGGCGAGCTTGCGATCCCTCTGTGTTCCATCCTGTTTCGTGAGATAAAGCTCACAGGCTCGCTGATGGGCAGCACGTCCTTCCAGCTCGCCATGCCGCGGCTGATCGACTTCTATCGTCAGGGCAGGCTGAAGCTGGACGAGCTGGTCTCGGAGAGGATTTCGCTGGATCGGATCAACGAGGGTTATGCCCGGCTGAACCAGGGTCTCGCCACGCGGATCGTGATTGAATTCTGACGCGGTCGCCCTGAGGCTTGCAAAATGCCACATATACATTAGAGGTATCTCAATATGGAAATTGAGGACGATAATGACCGAGGCCACCTTTAGCATCACTGTGGAGCCTGCCGGCGTGACGCTGACCTGCCTGCCCGGCGAAACGATGATGCAATGCGCCACCCGTCATGGCATGCATTGGCCCACCATCTGTCGTGGCGTGGCGCAATGCAGCGCCTGCCGATTCGAGATATTGGAGGGAGAAGAGAATTTCATGGAGGAATCTCCCGCCGAGGAAGCGCTGTTTCGAGCCGTGGCCCGGGTCGCGAGTTCAGGCAACAAGGTCCGTTTCGGCTGCTGCGCGCAGCCGAGCGGGGATGTCAGGGTGCTGTGCCGCCGTGCTCGCTATCTGACGGAGGCCAAACCCGCATCATGACCAGACCTCCGGATCAGGCGAGGGAGCATTCGGAAGCGGAGCAAGTTGGCGAGATGATTTGCTGCCCGGCAGACGGGGTCAGCTCATGACGTTGCGCATGCCCGAGCCTGACAAGGCGACGATCGCACGGCGTGGCGAGATCGTGGATGCGCTTCGTTCGATCGTGCCCTATGACAGCGTCATCGACAGGCCTGAGGCGCTCCGCGTCTATGAGAGCGACGGGCTGACCGCCTATCGCCAGCCGCCGCTGGTCGTGGTGCTGCCGGAAACCGTCGAACAGGTCGCGCGCATCCTGCGCTGGTGCAGCGAACAGGGCGTCAAAGTGGTGCCTCGCGGGGCCGGCACGTCGCTGTCCGGCGGCGCGCTGCCGCTGGCCGACGCCGTGCTGATGGGGATGGCCAAGTTCAACCGGATCCTCGACATCGACTATGTCGACCGCATCGTAACGGTGCAGCCGGGCGTCACCAACCTTGCCATAACCCAAGCCGTGGAGGCGGCGGGCTTTTATTACGCGCCCGATCCATCCAGCCAGATCGCCTGTTCGATCGGCGGCAATGTGGCGGAAAATTCGGGTGGCGTGCATTGCCTGAAATACGGCCTGACCACGAACAACGTGCTGGGCGTGGAGATCGTTACCATCGATGGAGAGGCGCTGCGCATCGGGGGGCGCCAGCTCGATCAGGCCGGTCTCGACCTTCTGGGCGTGATTGTCGGCTCGGAGGGGCTGCTGGGCGTCGTCACCGAGGTGACCGTGCGCATTCTCCCCCGGCCGCAGACGGCCCGCGCCCTCCTTTTGGGATTTCCAAGCGTCGAGGGCGGCGGTCAGTGTGTGGCCGATGTCATCGCCGCGGGCATCATTCCCGCAGGCATGGAGATGATGGACCGACGGGCCACCCATGCAGCCGAGGCCTTCGTCGGAGCCGGCTATCCGCTGGACGTCGAAGCGCTGCTCATCGTGGAACTCGATGGGCCAGCCGCCGAATGCGATCATCTGATAGAGGTCATCGCGCAGATTGCCAGCAATAATGGCGTGCTTACCTCGCGCATGTCCGACAGCGAAGAGGAACGGCTCCTGTTCTGGGCAGGCCGGAAGGCGGCATTTCCCGCTGTCGGTCGGCTGGCGCCGGATTATTACTGCATGGACGGCACCATCCCGCGTCGGAAATTGCCCGAAGTCCTGCAACGGATCGAGGCGTTATCCGATCGTTACAAACTGGCGGTGGCCAATGTCTTCCACGCAGGCGACGGAAATCTTCACCCGCTGATCCTCTACGACGCCAACCAGCCTGGGGAGCTGGAGCGGGCCGAGGAGTTCGGCAACCACATTTTGCGCCTTTGCGTGAAGGTCGGCGGGGTCTTGACTGGCGAGCATGGCGTGGGCGTGGAGAAACGTGACCTGATGCCCGAGATGTTCAGTCCGATCGACTTGGCTCACCAGCAGCGGGTCAAATGCGCCTTCGATCCGCAGCTGCTGCTCAACCCCGGCAAGATGTTCCCGGTCCTGCATCGCTGCGCCGAACTCGGCCGGATGCACGTCCATAGCGGCGCAGTGCCCTTCCCTGAACTGCCGCGCTTCTGATGACCATGGTCGCGCCTTCCACGATCGACGAACTTCGCGACGTCATTCGCAGTGCGGCCGATGTCGGCGAACGACTTGAACTGCGCGGCGGCGGTAGCAAGGCGGCGATCGGCGCGTCGCGCGACGCCCGACTGGTATCGATGCGCCGCTTCTCCGGGATCATCGACTATGACCCGGCGGAGTTGGTCCTGACGGTCGGCGCGGGAACGCCGCTTCATGAGGTCGAGGCGCTCGTCGCCGGGGCCGGTCAGACGCTGGCGTTCGATCCGTGGGATCAAGGGTCCCTGTTCGGCGAACAATCGGGCAAGGCAACGATCGGCGGCGTTATTGCGGCAGGCGTCGCCGGACCCCGGCGCCTGACATTGGGCGCGCCGCGCGACCACCTGCTCGGCTTTGAGGCGGTGTCCGGCCGCGGCGAACGCTTCATTGCAGGCGGCAAGGTTGTGAAGAACGTGACCGGCTACGACCTCTCAAAGCTGATGGCGGGCAGTTGGGGTCGGCTCGCGGCGATGACCGAGCTGACCCTGAAGCTGATGCCGCGACCGCGCTACAGCGCGACACTCCTTATCGAAAATCTCGCTCCCGCCCGGGCGCTCAACGCGATTGCGCGGGCTATGGCAAGCCAGGCCGAGGTCTGTGCCGCTGCCTATATGCCCGATCGGCTGACGGCCGCGGCGTCGCGAACGATCTTATGCCTCCAGGGGTTTGAGCCATCGGTCGTCGCGCGCCAGACGATGCTGCGGGAAAAACTGGGGGAATTCGGCCCAGCGGCCGTCACCTCAGGCGACGACAGCGACGCGCTGTGGGCGGAGGTGCGAACGGCAGCGCGGCTTCCTGTTGATTTGCCCCTCTGGCGGATCAGCATCCCGGCTTCGAAGGCGCCCGCGATGATCAGCGATCTTGACGCGGCGGGCGCCGACTATTTTTGCGATTGGGGCGGCGCGCTGATCTGGGCCGCGACCGACATTGACCCTGCGCGCGTCCGCCGGTTGGCCGAGCAGGCCGGCGGCCATGCGATGTTGATGCGCGGCAGCCGTGCCTTGCTCGACGCGGTGCCCGCCTTCCACCCCCGCGCGCCCGGGGTGGCTGCGCTGGAGCAACGGATCCGCCGCGCCTTCGATCCGGCTCAAATATTCGAAACCGGCAGATTCCTGGAATGACCGATGCGCACTGATTTCCCCCCTGCCCTGCTTCAGGACCCCGCCAACCGTTCATCGGAAGCGATTATCCGCAAATGCGTGCATTGCGGCTTCTGCACGGCGACCTGCCCCACCTATGTGTTGCTTGGGGATGAACTCGACAGTCCCCGCGGGCGCATCTACCTGATCAAGGACATGCTGGAAAACCAGCGGCAGCCGACCGCCGAGACGGTGAAGCATGTCGACAGATGCCTTTCCTGCCTGTCATGCATGACGACCTGCCCATCGGGCGTGAATTACATGCATTTGATCGATCACGCCCGAAGCTATATCCATCAACACTATGCTCGCCCTTGGCATGAGCGCCTGTTGCGAGCCGTGTTGGCATGGGTATTGCCGCAACCGCGTCGATTCCGCCTAGCGCTGTCGCTGGGACGTCCTGCCAGACCGCTGGCCCGGCTGTTCGCCCGCGTGCCCGGATTGAAGCCATTGGCAGCAATGTTGTCACTCGTCCCATCCAGTTTGCCCCGGCTTGTTCCCCTGCCCGCCGCCGGCGACCGCGGCAAAAAGCGCGTTATCCTGCTGCAAGGCTGCGTCGAGCAGGTGTTGAAGCCCGAAGTCCGGGCCGCGACGATCCGGTTGCTCGAACAGGCTGGCTACGCCGCCAGTTTCGCCGCCGGGGAGCAATGTTGCGGCGCCCTCGTGCATCATATCGGGCGCGAAGCGGACAGCTTGGCCGCTGCCCGTCGCAACGTCGACTGCTGGACCGCGGAAATCGAGGCGGGGGGCGTGGAGGCGATCATCATTACCGCCTCAGGCTGCGGCACCACCGTCAAGGATTACGGGCATATGCTGCGCGACGATCCCGACTATGCGAAAAAGGCTGCGCGCATCTCGACGCTTGCCAAGGACATCAGTGAGTTTCTGGACAAAGCCACCTTGCCGGCGGGGAATGGACGCGGCCTGCGGGTGGCCTATCATCCCGCCTGTTCGCTCAGCCATGGCCAGAAGGTGGTTGCCCCCCCCAAGCAGCTTCTGGAGCGCGCCGGTTACGAGGTTGGCGTACCAGCCGAAGCGCATCTCTGCTGCGGCTCCGCAGGCACCTATAACATCTTCCAGCCGGAGATTTCCGGCTCCTTGCGCGATCGCAAGCTCGCGAACATAGCCCAATTGCAACCGGACGTGATTGCATCCGGCAACATCGGCTGCATGATGCAGCTGGGACACGGCCGCATTCCGGTGGCCCACACCGTGGAATTGCTCGACTGGGCGACTGGCGGACCGCGCCCATCGACCCTCGCGCATATCGACATTGCAGGAGAATGAATTTGAACCTCTCTCTCGACCAGGCGCGAGCCATCATCGCGGCCGCACTCGACCGGGGTCTGGAGCTGGGACTGAAGCCGTTGACGGTAGCGATACTCGATGCCGGGGGACATTTGATCGCGCTCCAGCGTCAGGACGGGGCATCCACGATGCGCCCGCAAATCGCCATCGGCAAGGCGGCCGGTGCCCTGAGCCTGGGCGTATCGAGCCGCACCATCGCCGAGATGGCGGCGGAGCGGCCAGTCTTCATCGCTTCGCTGGGTCCGATCTCGCCGGCTGGCATCATCCCGGCGGCCGGGGGGATCATCGTCAAGGGAGCAGATGGGGCCATCCTCGGCGCGGTGGGTATCACCGGCGACACATCCGACAATGACGAAGCATGCGCGCTTGCGGGCGTGGCGGCCGTGGGCCTGGCGGCACAGGGTTGATACGCCGCAGACCCCGGCGAGCACGTCCTCTCGCCGGGGCCTGCGGCACACCGCATCATGCCATCGATCAAGCCGCCTGGTAGATGACCTTGACCTCGGTATAGAGTTCGAATGCCTCGACCCCACCCTCGCGGCCGATGCCGGACTGCTTGAAGCCGCCGAAGGGCATGTTGATCTGCGGCCCCAGCGCGTTCTGCGCGACGGTTCCCGCCCGGATGCGCCCTGCCATGTCGCGGAAGCGGTCCGCATCCTCGGTGAAGATCGCGGCGTTGAGTCCGTAGGGCGTGTCATTGGCCAATGCCACGGCATCGCCCTCGTCCCGATACCGGATGACGCTGATGACCGGGCCGAAAATTTCCTCCTGCGCGATCGTCATGTCGTTGGTCACGCCGGCGAAAACCGTCGGCTCGAAGAAGAAGCCGGCATCCAGCCCGGTGGGGCGGCGGCCGCCCGTCGCGATGCGAGCGCCCTGCCGGGTTCCGGTGGCCACATATCCCTCCACCCGGTCGCGTTGCCGCGCGTTGATCAACGGCCCCATGTCGATCGTCTCGTCAAAAGGATCGCCGATCCTTATGGCGGCATAGGCGGCGGCCAGAGCTTCCTCGAGCGCCGGCGCCTTGGCTTCCGATACCAGCACGCGCGTCAGCGACATGCAGGCCTGTCCGGAAATCAGCGTCGACATCCGGACCAGACGCGGCACGACCGCCTCCATCGGTGCATCATCGAGGATGATGGCCGGGGATTTCCCTCCCAGTTCGAGACTGACGCGCGCGACGCGATCCATGCAAACCGCGCCGATATGCCGCCCGGCGGCAGTCGAGCCGGTAAAGCTGACCTTGTCGACCCTCAGATCCCGGATCAGCCGGTCACCGACGTCGCGGTCCGCCTGGACGATGGACAGAACACCCTTTGGAAATCCGGCCAGGTCTGCGCATTCGGCCATCAGGATCATGTCGAGCGGCGCTTCGGGCGAAGGCTTGACCACCATGGTGCAGCCGACAATCAGCGCCGGGACCATCTTGATCAGGCCAAGATGGGCAGGAAAATTCCAAGGCACAATCGCCGCCACAACCCCGACAGGCTCCTTCGTGACGACAGCCTTGCCGCCGGGGACTGGCATCTCCTCTTCGAAAGCGAAGGCCTCGGCAAGCTTCACGCCGTGCCGGATCAGGCTCGACATATAGGCCATGTTCTGACGGGTGGAGCGAATGGTCGCTCCGATTTCCGTCGTGTAAGCGACAGCCAGATCTTCGGCACGCGCATCCAGCATGTCGGCCCAATGGAGCATGCAGGCGCACCGCTCCGACAGCGACATGCGCGGCCAGGCACCATGATCGAAGGCTTCCCGCGCTGAGGAGACCGCGCGATCCATGTCTGCCTCGCGCGCCTCGGGCACGCTCAGCCGGATGTCGGCCGTGCCGGGGTGAACGATCTCAAAGCGTCGATCGGTCGAGGGCGGCAGCCATTCGCCGCCAATGTAAAGGCGGTCGGCATGCTTCAGTCGTACCACGGACTGGCTCATCACATTTCCTTCTCGAAAAGGAGGACCGGTTTGACGGCGTTGCCGTTCTTCATCTCGCCGACCGCTTCGTTGATATCGGCGAAGGGGAAAAAGCGGATCATCTTTTCGAACGGAAAATCGCCAGTCTTATGGAGTTCGATCAAGCGGGGGATCATCTCCTGGGGGTCGCTGTCGCCCTCGACGCAGGTGTGGATTGTGATTCCCCTCATGATCCCGGAAGGAAAGGATATTTCCCGAGCAGCCGGGACACCCAGCAAAACCACCTCGCCGGTCTTGCGCAGGCAGCCGGTGACCGTCGCCATGACGGCCGGAACGCCCGTCGCCTCGACGGCATAGGCCACGCCTCCATCCGAGAGGTTCCGCAATGTTGCAGCCAGATCGGCGCTGTCCCCGCGCAATATGTGGGTCGCGCCCATTTCACGCGCCAAAGCGAGACGCTCTTCATGGAGATCGACCGCGATGATCGGATCGCAGCCGCTTATCCGGGCCGCAAGGACGGCGGACAGGCCGACCGCTCCCATGCCGAATATGGCAATGCTGGACCCGCGTTCGGGCTTCAGCCGATTGAGAACCGCGCCCGCGCCGGTCTGGATGCCGCATCCCAGCGGGGCCAGCATCGGCAGGGGAAGTACGGAGGACACCTTCACCACATTGCTGCGGCGCGCGATCACATAAGCCGCAAAGGAAGACTGGCTGAAGAAGGACGCACCCACCGGTTCGCCATCAAGGTGACAATTGGGGGAACCGTCGGGACGCCTTCCGGAAAAATTATAAGTCGCGAAATTCTCGCAATAGGCGATGGCGCCATCCGTGCACCGGCCACATGTGCCACAGGACGCGAACGACATGACCACCTGGTCGCCCGGAGCGAGGTCGGTGATCGACGCTCCCGCCGACATGACAATGCCCGCGCCCTCATGACCCAGCAGCGCCGGGCGTGGCCATGGAATATCGCCGTTCAATACCGAAATGTCCGTATGGCAGATGCCCGCCGCGACGACGCGGACCAGGATTTCGTCCGCACGCGGTGCGTCGAGGTCCACATGGGCGATGTCGAAACGTCCCGGATTCCTGACGACAGCGGCCTGGATCTTCATGCGGCGGAGCCTGGCGGTTGGATGTGCAAGGGCGATGGTTCCGTTAGAAGGCAATGCCTGCCCGGAGCGACCGTGGCCGATCCGGGCAGACTGAGTATTGGGACGGGATCGGCCCTAGAACCGGAAGGTCAGTTCGAGGCCGTATGTCCGGGGCGTACCACCCCAGCTGATCGCATGTCCCAGCGATTTGGTAAGGTCGGTGCCGAACGTGTAATATTCCTTGTCGAGCAAGTTTTTGCCCCACAGGGCAATGGTGGCCTGCCCGTCAAGGATTTGCGCCGCGACCCGGGCGCTCAGCAGGCCATAGGCCTTTTGCGTGTTCCACGGGGCATCGCCGAAACCACTGGGACCGCCATCGGGATCGAGCGGAACATCGCTGGTGTGCCAGTAGGCGATGTTGGCGTCGATGCTGCCGAAGGACGTGGGCATCTTGTAGGCTGCGGACAGGGTCCAGACGAAGTCGGCGACCCCCTGGAACTTTTGCGCCGACAGATCGGCTCCCGTCACGGGACTGCGGAAATCGACATATTTCGCGTCCGTGTAGGCGCCCGACCAGTTCAGGGTCAGCTCCTCGACGGGCTTGAAGATCGCGTCGAACTCCACGCCGCGCACCCGAGCCTTGCCTGCATTCTGCACCACGGCTCCGACCTGCCCGTTCACCACCTGGACGAAGGTCTTTTGCAGGCCCTTATAGTCGTCGTTATAGAGGGCAAGGTTCAACCGGACATGGCGGTCGAAGAGATCCGCCTTGATGCCGATCTCATAATCGTCGACCGTTTCCGGGCCGAACGGGGGAGCGCCAGCGCCGCCCAGGCGCAACTGTCCGCCACCGCTCCGGAAGCCCCGGCTCACCTTGCCATAGACAAGGATGCCGTCGTCGATCTTGTAGTCGGCCGAGGCTGTGTAGGTCACCTTGGAGAAGGAGAAAGGCTGGAAGGAAGAGCAGGCGTCGCCGATCCCCTGCGTCTGCTCGCTGCAGAACACGGTCTGATTGAGTATGGAAGGCAAGGGATCAACGAAACCCTCGGCAGGGTTGTAGGTGCCGGCCAGGAACTGATTATGGGTCGTGAGATCCTTATGCTCCTTGGTATAGCGGATGCCGCCCGTCAGATTGAGTTGCGGCAGGACCTCATAGCTCATCTGGGCGTAGGCGGCGTAGCTGCGATTGTCGACTTCGCCATTCTGAATGCTGATGCCGGTTGGAATGGGAGAGGCGGCGCCGAAGACGACGCCCAGAATGGGCGCGGTCACGACGCGCGCCATGTCGCGGCCCTCTGCCTTCAGATAGAAGGCACCCAACGTATATTTCAGCTTGCTGTCCACCGTGCGGCCGTTGAGCAGCAGTTCCTGCGTGAACTGCCGGTAGTTCAGCGGCTGGGCCGTCGCCACATTGGTGACGATGGACGAACCCGAAAAATCGACGCCGCGATAGGTATCAAGATCGCGATAACCGGTAATAGACCGGATCTGGATGGCGTCTGACACATCATAATCGATCGTCCCCGACACGGCCCAAATCTTCAGCCGGTTCGTCGTCGGGAAACGACTGGTCATGTCATAGAAGCCCTGGGGGGCATTCGCGAAAAACAGATCGCGAGCCTGGGCAAGCGTGGCAGGACTGAGCGAACCGTTCGGCTGGAGCGGAAGGCCGTTCTCCAGCGCGATCGCCAGCGTCATGAGGTTGGTGCCGTCGGCCAGCGCGACCGGCCGGATGCTCGGGCCGCCGCTGGTATCGCGATCATAGGATCCGCGAACCACCACCCGCAGGCCGGGCGCCGGATCAAGACGCAGCGTGCCCGCAAGAGCGTAATTCTTGTCATCCTGAATGTCGACGCGCTGAGTGGGATTCCAGCCATAGCCATCCCGCGCGCTGTAGCGGCCATAGAGACGGACCGTCGCGAACTGATCGACCAGCGGAAGCGTTACCGCCCCGGCCAGCTTGTGATAGTCGTAGTTCCCGACCTCCAGGGTCGCCCAGCCTTCGACTTTATACTCCGGCACGACATGGTCGAGCTTGATGGCGCCGCCCGAGGTATTGCGGCCATAGAAAGTGCCTTGCGGGCCTTTCAGGACTTCGACGCCTGCGGCATCGTCAAAGTTCAATGCCGTACCATTGCCGATCTCCGGGCCGATATAGACGCCGTCCACATAGATGCCGACAGCTGGATCGAGGTTGAGCGTGGTGTCGAGCGTGTTCTGCCCGCGGATCGTCGCGGAAAACTGCTGCGTCGTGGTGCTCGCCTGCAGGGTCAGACCCGACGTGTTGTTGGCGACGTCGGTGACGCTGACGATCCGCTTCTCGGCCAGGATCTCGGGATTGAACGCCGTGATGGAGACAGGCACGTTCTGCGACAGTTCCGCGCGCTTTCGCGCGGTGACGATGATGTCCTGAATCCATCCGTTGGGAGCGGATTGCGCGGCAGGTACGGCTTGCACTTCTGCACCGCCCGGACTCGCCTGCTGCCCAAAAGCAGCGGACGGCAGGACGGCCAAAGAGACGCCACTCAGTATCAAAACCTTAAACGTCATACCCTCTCCCGATTTTGCTCTTCATTTTGAACTTTTTCTGGAGCGCTTGCGTGACCGCAAGTCCCCGCTCATTGCCGAATTGCAACCTATATTCAGCCCGTCGATGTAACCCTGAACGGTGCGCAGTCCTGAATGGACGACTCCTGCCGAATGCTGGAAAGATGCCGACAAGGGAGTCGTTCGATCAATTGTGGCGCCAACCCTTCAAAATACTGAGCGGGAAACATTGAGATACCTTAATTGGAAGATATCGTCAAGCACTTCGGTGAGGATCTGGAACGTTTGTAGCCTGCCGACTGAAAACGCTCACACATTATGTGTGGGAAACAAATCACCGGAAGCAGGGATTTTTAGCGTCCATGCTGCAGGCAACTGACAGGTGCCAGACAGACCGATGGTATGGTGTGATCCCATAATTGAGAATGCTCTTTTTCCTTCAGCCGCTGCAAGTATGACGTGCCAGCCTTACCGTTCTCGGCAAGTGGGCAGCGCAGAGCCTTCAATTCTCAACTGCTCCCGGGACGCCATCGAGGATGACGACCTTCGTTTCCAGAAACGGCAAGAGGCCCTCCTTTCCACCTTCCCGTCCAAGGCCAGATTGCTTGAACCCGCCAAATGCAATACCAAAGTCCGAGCGCCATGCATTGTGGCCAACCGTGCCCGAACGCAACGCGCGTGATACCGCCAATGCGCGATCCATGTCGGCAGTAAATACCGACGCGTTGAGGCCATAGATTGTGTCGTTGGCGATCCGCACCGCCTCCTCCTCACTATCGGCTGGAATAACCGCGAGAACGGGGCCAAATATCTCCTCTTGGGCGATGGTGGCGCCATTGTCGACACTATCGAAAATCGTGGGTTCAATGTACCAGCCCTTGTCAAGATGACGAGGGCGGCCTCCACCAGTCACCAGGCGCCCTCCATCCCGAACACCTTGGTCGATATAATGTTCGACGCGGCTGCGTTGCCGCTCGGTCGCAAGCGGCCCCATGCCGGTGGACGGATCGAAGGGATCGCCCACCTTGACCTGCTCGAATGCCGATGAAAGCGCTGAGACAAAATCATCCTGAAGCTTTCGCGGCACGATGATGCGCGTGAGGGAGGAACAGACCTGCCCGGAAAGTAGAGTCTCACTGGCCGCCAGATGCCGGGCAGCATGATCGACATCAGCATCGTTCAGGAGAACCGCCGCAGATTTACCGCCGAGTTCGAGCGTGCAGCGCGCGATCCGTTCGCCGCAAAGTGATGCGATACGGCGTCCCGCTGATGTGGAACCGGTAAAAGTGATCTTGTCGACTCGCGGATCGCGCACGAGCTGTTCGGACACATCGCGGTCGGCGACGAGTACGTTCAGCACGCCGTGCGGAAGTCCTACCATCTGCGCGATTTCGGCCACGATCATCGGCGCCGCGGGAGCCTCAGGCGCCGCCTTCAGGACGATGGTACAGCCTGCGATCAACGCGGGCGCCACCTTGGCGCCGATCATGCCGAGCGGACCATTCCAGGGAATGATCGCGCCGACTACGCCAACAGGTTCGCGCACGATCAAACCATATTCGCCCCCTGCCGTCGGCGAAACCGGCTCAATGAAGGGGTAGCTTTCCGCAAGTCCGGCATAATAATCGAACATGCCTGCCACGCCATCGCCGACGTGCAGCGCGGCGCTATGCAAAATTCCCGTTTCCCGGGTCCAGCATTCCCCGAGATCGGCTGCGCGTTCACGGAGTTTCGCAGCAATCGCGCGCAGGTAGCCGGCGCGCTCCTTGTGAGTCATTCGCGGCCACGGACCGGTGTCGAAAGCGTCGCGGGCAGCCTGCACGGCTCGCGAGAGTTCTTCGGGCCGCGCAAGTGCGGTACGGGCGAACAGAGCTTCCGTCGAAGAATCGAATATGTCGAAACAGGCTCCAGACGTCGAAGGCTGCCATTCACCATTGATGAACAGATGGTCGAAATCGCGTATTCTCGCGGAAACATCTGCCACTGCCAACTCCTTCTCCATGGTCTTTTTCGTTATCGACGTCGTAACTCTATTCTCAAACGTCAAAATCAGGAGGAGCGTAACTGTCGTCACGTCTTGTAACGACAGTTACGCTCCTCATTTCACCTGATCCTGGATGTGCCGTTACGCGCGGCCATGGCGCAGCAGCTTGCCGGGGGTCGCATTCGTGCACACGCCGTTTTCGAACGTGACATCGCCATTGACGATCGTCCAGCGATAGCCTTCAGCCCAACGAACGCGGCGCCAGTCGCCGCCGGGAAGATCCTGGCGGGTCTCGAACAGGCCTTCAGGCACCTGCTTCAGGACGTCCATGTCATAGATGATGATGTCGGCGGCCTGTCCTTCCGTCAGGGTACCCCGATCCTTGAAGCCGTTGACCCGCGCAGGCAGTGCCGAAAGCAGGAAATGCGCTTCTTCGAGCGTCAGCAGGCCGGTGTCCCGAACCATCCACGTCAGGAAGTCAGTCGAATAGGCGCCACCCACGAAATATTTCATGTGCGCGCCACCGTCCGAAATGCCGGGCAGCGCCTTGCCGCTCTTCATCAGTTCGGCGATATATTCCGCGTTAGGACGGTGAACGATGGGGGTGCGCAGCGTCGCCTTGAGTTCCGACGCCACGGCGATCTCGATCATGACTTCGAGATTGTCCTTGCCTTCCTCGGCCGCGATCTGGCCCAGGTTCTTGCCGACATATTTCTCGACCTCAGGATAGCCCGCACCGTCAAGCACTTCGATCTCGTCGACGATAAGGCCAATGCCCTCGAAGCTTGCGAGCCACGGCTTGTCCGCGATCATCTTTGCGCGGATTTCGGGATTTTTCAGATTGGCGAGCCGCTCTTCGGACGTGCCCATGAGCGCCGCCTTCCAGTTCGGCGCAATGTCGAAACCATTCCATGTCTCGAAATTGAACTGCTGGAAGTTGCGATTGGTGTCGGCGTGACCATAGACCGTCAGCCCCTTCTCATGGCAGGCTTGGAGCCACTCCATCGCATGCCGGTGCACCTCCGGTTTGCCGTCGATCGCAAGCAGGGTGTTGTGCAGTACCGGGCGTCCCGAAACCTCCGCAAGCTTTTCGACCCAGCCCTCCACGGTGGGAAGGTCGAAAAAGTCTTCAGCCATCTTGTCGCCTGAAGGAGCATAGGTCAGCTGGATGATGCCTTCGCCGCGCTTGCGGAGGACTTCAGCAAAGGCGTAGCCTTCTTCATCGGTCATGATGTCGGTGACCATCGGCGTGCCGTCGAAGTCAGGCTGGATCGAATGTTCGCCCATGCGCTGGACCGACCAGCCGGCAGCGCCCGCCTCCATAGCGTCATCGATAAGATCGCAGATCTTCTTGAGTTCTTCCTCATTGGGGCGGCGCTTCTTGGCTTCGGCAAACGATCCCATGGCGTAGATCATCAAAGGCGACAGCGGCGCGAAGGTCAGCACGTTCACGCCCTTCGGCGTCCGATCCAGCGAGTCGAGGAACTCCGGGAAAGTGGTCCAGTCCCAAGGCATCCCTTCCTGCATCGCCTCAAGGGCGATCTGCTCGTTGCGGGTCATCGAGAGCATCGAGCGATCCCGATCTTCGGGACGGCACGGGGCAAAACCGAAGCCGCAATTGCCGATGACCACGCTGGTCACGCCATGCCAGCCGGAGATGGTGCAATAGGGGTCCCAGAACAGCTGCGCGTCATAGTGGGTGTGCGCATCGACGAAGCCCGGAGCGACGATAAGCCCTTCGGCGTTGATTTCCTTTTTCGCTTTCGCCTTCTTCAAACCGTCGATCGCGGCGATCTTGCCTTCCTTGATGGCCAGGTCCCCGACCCACTTCGGCATGCCGGTACCATCGACGATGGTGCCGCCGCGAATGATTGTATCATATTCCACCGTCATTGCGTCATTCCTTTCCTACATCCCCCTTATGGAGATGACTCTAATAATGTTCTTGAAGCACCGCATGCGCCCGACGGCTTTCACCAGATGCTGGGATTTTGAGCATTGGCGACTCAGGGCGTCTCGGCCTATTCCTCTTATAGAGTAACTTCTAACTGTTGCAAGTAAAAGATACTGTATAGTGCTTTTTATTATCTTCGCGCGTCCGGAGCGGGGTTGCCGAAGCCCGGCGCCCGCCTGGAGCGCGCTGCATTAAATCGGACGCGAGTCGCGCGCTCCAAGTTCTTGTTGTCGCATCGCTTTTTGCGCACGATGCTCTAGCGGGCGGCGGTTCCGGGCATCTGACTGCCGCGCACGAGCCGGCCCGGCAGCGCCCCGGTATGTTCGCCATCGCGATACGTGACTTGCCCGCTTGCGATCGTCGCCACATAGCCATCGGCGTTTTGACGGATGCGCAAGGCGTTGCCCGGAAGATCGTGCTTCGCGCGAGGCGCGTGCAACGTCAGCCGCGACAGGTCGATGACGTTGAGATCCGCCTTCAGCCCCGGCTTGACGACACCGCGATCGAACAGGCCGACGGCGTGGGCTGGAGCCCCGGTCATCTTGTTGATCACCTGGGCCAGGCTTTGCCGCTCTTCGCCTGCCGCGTCTCGAACCCAGCGGATCAGGCTGTGGGTGGGGAAGCTGGCGTCGCAGATCAGCCCATAATGCGCCCCGCCGTCGCCCAGGCCGAAGACCGTGTTGGGGTGCCGGATCATGGTCGACGTGGAGTGCGGCGTGTCGGCCGTCATGTTGGCGGCGGGGAGACACAGGATCGCCTCGCCATTCTCCTGAAGCAACGCATCGTAGATAAGCTGCATGGCCGGCACGCCTTGTTGCGCCGCCTGCGCGCCGATGCGCTTGCCGGGGTCTGGCTCATATTCGGGCGGATCGCCCAGAACGAACATTTCCTCGATCCGCTGGATGAGGCGCAAGGTGATCGGATTGGAGCATTCGGGCTGCTCGGCCAGCATGCGTTCGCGCAGCGCGAGATCGCGCATGCGGGATACGCGTTCGGCGAGCGGCAGATCGGCGATGGCCTTGTAGCTCGGATGGAAGGAGAAGGGATGCAGTGAAAGCTGCAGCCCCATCAGCACCCCGACCGGCCGGGGGAAAATCTGGGCACGCATTTCCAGCCCGTCGGCCACGGCCTTTTCGAGCTCGGAAAGCATCGTGCGCCAGCCACCGGGCCAGTTGGGATGATCCAACAGGGAGAAGGACAAGGGACGTCCGGATGCCTCCGCGATGCGGCGCATGAGCGCGAATTCGCTTTCGGCGCCGCCGTGCCCGTCATAGATGAGCTGGAACACGCCCGCGCCGCTGTCGCCCAATCCGCGCGCGATCGCGAGCAGTTCCTGTTCGACCGTTCCCACGCTCGGCGCCAGGTCCCCCGCTTTGCTGCGGTGGGCGAGCGAACGCGACGTGGACACGCCGATCGCGCCGGCGCGAATGCTTTCCGTGGTGAGCTGGCGCATGGCCGCGAGATCCTCGGCCGTGGCCGGTTCGTGGTTCGCGCCGCGTTCGCCCATGACATAGACGCGCAGGGCCGAGTGCGGGAGCTGCGCGGCAAAATCGATGTCGAGGGTGCGCGTGGCGAGAACATCCAGATAGTCGGGGAAGGTTTCCCATGTCCACGGCAGGCCGTTGGTCATGACGGGTTCGGGAATATCTTCCACGCCTTCAAGCAACTGGATCAACAGTTGCCGGTCACCGGCGCGACAAGGCGCGAAGCCGACGCCGCAATTGCCCATCACGACGCTGGTGACGCCATGCCCCGATGAGGGTTGGAGGCAGTTTTCCCAAGTGGCCTGCCCATCATAATGGGTGTGGATATCGACAAAACCGGGCGTGACAATGCAGCCGGACGCATCCAGCTCTTCGGCCGCGGTGCTGCTGATCTTGCCCACTTCTACTATCCTGCCGTCGGCCACGCCGATGTCGGCGGTGAATTCGGGCGCGCCAGTACCGTCAAGGACGGTGCCGCCACGCACGATGATATCCAATTGTCCGCTCATTCCATCATCCTTTCGCGTCCGGCGGCATGCCGGACCAACCTAACCAAACAGGTTTCGCAATTCGGCCTTCACGATCTTGCCCCCGGCATTGCGGGGAAGGCTTTCCACGACGCGCCACGCCACCGGACGCTTGTAACGGGCGACTTCCTCTTCGCACCGGGCGTCCAACTCCGCGATCAGGGCATCTTCACCCTGTGCGGGCGCCGCCTCGATCACCGCCGCGATCGACTGGCCCAGCCGCTGATCCGGCAGGCCGATCACGGCGCAATCGGACACGCCCGGAACGGTCCGCAGAACGCGCTCTATCTCGGCCGGATAGACGTTAGCCCCGCCACGGATGATGACGTCGCTTCGCCGGTCGTGGACGAAAAGGTCGCCGTCTTCGGCCAGATGCCCGATATCGCCCGTGCGCAGCCAGCCGTTGCGGATCGTGTTGCGCGTCGCTTCCGCCCGGTTCCAATAGCCAAGCATCGGCGTGTACACGCCGGCGAAGGGGCCGCTCCGCGCGGCGCGCAGGCAAATTTCCCCGGCCGTCCCCGCAGGAAGCTCGCAATCATCTTCATCACGGATCGCGACTTCAAGATGCGGCAGAGGTCGCCCGACCGCCCCCTGTACGGTTGCCGAGTATTCATGCGTTCTCGAGATGGTCGTGGGCAGCTCTGTCTGCCCGTAGCCAGTCGTCATCCGCGTGCCGAACCGTTCCTCGTAGAGGCGGGGCAATCCTTCGGGCACCATGGCGCCGCCGACGACGAGCCAACGCAGGGAAGCGAGATCCTCGGCCGGGATGTCCGGCCGGGTGAGCAGATCGTACACGATCGTCGGAACCAGGTTTGTGGTGGTGATCCGCTCTTCCCGGATCCAGTCGGCGACGCCGCGGCTATCGGTGCGGTCCATGCACACCAGACGGTCGCCCCGCGACAGGGTCGCGATAGCTCCCAGGATCATCATGTTGAGAATGGTCATGGGCGATGTCATGCCGCGCACCACCTGGTCCGAATCGTCCTGAGACATGACCTGCGACATGGTCGCGGCGACGATCATATTATGCTGGCTGTGCACCGCGCCCTTGGGACGGCCGGTCGTTCCGCTGGTATAGGCGATGGCCGCCGGCGCCCACGGATCGAGACCGACAGCAGGCCGTGTGTGTCCCGCGTGGCGCGCAAGGGCTTGGGCCCAGGCGCACTGTTCATCGCCCGGCTCCATCTCCAGGGCGACGATACCGGCAGCGGCCGTCTGCGCGATCGCATCCCGGTCTCCCAGATAGAGCGATGCGCCGGAATCCTCCAGAAAATAGCGCTTTTCCGCCGGGGCATAGTTGCGGTTGATGCCTACCCAGATGGCGCCAATCCGCTGACAGGCGAGGAAGGCGGTGATCAAATCCGCCCCATTGGCCGCCGTCGCGGCAACGCGGTCGCCAGGCTTCACCCCCAGTTCGATCAGCAATGCGACCGCCGCGTCCGCCTTTTGGTCAAGTTCGGCGTAGCTCAGTCTGGCGTGACGGCCAATCAGCGCGATCTTGTCAGGGGTTTCCCTGGCCGGCCCGTCTATCATCCGTGCCACGCTCGCGGGCGCGCCCGGCATGGATAGCCGCGTTTCCGGCGGAACAAGCCAATCGGCATCCGGCATGACGCTCATCCCCGGTCAACCCGCCAGGGTCCGGCGTTCGACGGGATCGTCGAAGCCGAAATCAGCCGGATCGGCGCGGCGAGTGGCTTCCCAATAATCGACCGTCGGGAAAGGCCAGTTCTGGCTGACCCGGCCCAGATCGTTCTTGTACCAGCTCGACACGCCCTCCACGCCCCACGCCATCTCCGCGTTTGCCGCGTCGATCCGCTCATTGAAGTCGTCGAAGACGTCGCGCCGTACCTCGACCGTCCTTTGGCCATGCTCGATCATCGTCTTCAGGCTCTGGAGCATGTAGCCTACCGAACATTCGGCAAAAAGAATGATGCTGCCGTTGATCACCAGGTTGGTATTCGGTCCGTACAGGATGAACATGTTGGGAAACCGGGGCACCATTGTCCCCAGATAGGCCCTGGCATTGCCGTTCCAGAAGCGGTGCAGATCGACTCCGTCGCGTCCCGTGATCCTGAAGGTCGACAGAAATTCGCTGGCGCGAAATCCCGTGCCGAAGATCAGGACATCGGCGGGATGCGTCTCGCCGTCTGCGGTAACGATTCCCTCCGGCCGGATTTCCCGTATCCCTTCCGTAACCAGGGCGACATTGTCGCGCTCCAGCGCTTTGATCCAGCTGCCAGCGTCGCGAAGCGCCCTTTTCCCGCCCACCGGATATTTGGGAACCACATGATCGCCCAGCTTGGCATGGTCGCTGATCTGGCGGTTGATCCAGCCTTCCAGCACCGCGCGAAACTCCGCGTTCTGGGCGCTGATCGCGCGACCGCCGCCGTCGAACGCGGGATCGCGCTTGACCGCATGATGCATGCCGTCGACCGTGCGCCAGTACAACCAGAACCGGTACCAGTTCTGATAGAAGGGCACGTTGGCAAGCAGCCAGCGCTGGCCGCTGCTCACCGGTTCATGATAATGGGGCGTCGGCAGCAGCCATGGGGGATTGCGCTGGAAAACGTCGAGCTGAGCGACCTGTGGAGCGATTTCGGGCACGAACTGAAACGCGCTTGCCCCCGTGCCGACGACCGCTACCCGCTTGCCCCGCAAATCGACATCGTGGCGCCACGTCGCGGAATGAAACACCGGGCCGGCGAAGGACGGCAGGCCAGGAAGATCGGGAATGCGCGGGACGTTCAGTTGTCCGACCGCGCTGACCAGAATATTGGCGGTCAGCTCGCAAAGCCCCCCCCCGTCAGCATCGGCATAGCGAACCTTCCACTTTCCCTCCGCCTCGTCAAAGGTCGCATCCTCGACCTTGCAGCCCAGCCGGATATGATCGCGAAGATCATATTTTTCGACGACTTTGCGGAAATAGTCGAGCAGGATTTCCTGCGTGGAAAAATGCTGCGGCCAATTCGCATTGGGTTCGAAGGAATAGGAATAGAGCTGATTGTCGGAATCCACGCGACAGCCGGGATAGGTGTTCTCGTACCATGTGCCGCCGATTTCGGGGTTCTTCTCGATGATGGTGAAGGCGATGCCGGCTTGCTTGAACCGGATCGCGGCAAGCAGGCCCGACATGCCCGCGCCTATGATCACCGCCGACAGGCCTGCGGCTCCCCGGCGCAGTTCCGGGCTGTGCCATTGCGGGGTGCGCAGATCGGCAACGCCCAGTTCTTCCTCCAGAAACGGCAGATAGGCATCCGGTGCCGCATCGCCGACAAGATAGCGAATCATCTTGTCCAGGGTCTGCATGTCGAGTTGCGGTAACTCGGGCGAGCCTGCTTCGAAATGCCGCTTCAGGGCATCCCGCGCGACCGACCGGACATATTGCTGATCCTCGGGCGCAAGCTGCGATTCGGGCGCGACATGGCTGGAAACGCGAGGCCGCCATTCGTGCCGCAGAATGGAGGTTTCGCCCGTCAGATGGCAGATGACCATCTGCAACGTGGGCACATGCGCTTCGTTGATGGCGGCATCGAGTGTTTCAAGGGAAAATGTTTCAGGCATTCGGAGCCCTTTCCATCTGGTCCGCGGTGACGGACTGTGATTGGCGTGAGATGAGCTGGCGCAGGCTGTCGATCGCCTGGTTCAGATGGATCCGTGCCGAAGGCAGGACGCGACGGGATGTTGCCCAGTTGTGGGGGAAACCCTTTGCTTCGAGAAAATGGCATTCGATGCCCGCGCCGATCAGCCGGGCGGCATAGGCGCGCCCCTCGTCGCGCAGGACATCGCATCCCGCGGTGACGATCACGGTCGGCGGAAGATCGGCGATAGGGCCGCGCAGCGGAGACGCGCACGGTCCATCGCGCAGAAGCGGATCGGGGATATAGCTGGCGATGAAGCATTCCATGTCGGCTGCTTCGAGAAGATAGCCGGTGTCGAATTCGTCATAGGATGCCGATTGCCCCGCGACATCGAGCACGGGATAGAGCAGAAGCTGCGCCCGGACCGGTCGACCGGTTCCCTCGTTCGCGGCCAGCGCGGCGGCGATATTGCCCCCAGCGCTGTCGCCCGCCAGAATGATGCCTGAAACCCCCTCGCCCAATTGGCCGGGCGAAGCGGCCAGCCACTCCATCGCCGCGACGCCGTCCAGATAAGCGGCCGGAAACACATGTTCGGGCGCGCGATGATAGTTGACCGCCACGACGCGGACGCTGAGGGTCGATGCCAGGGTCCGGCACAGGCCGTCGTGGGTTTCCAGATCTCCATATACCCAGCCGCCGCCATGAAAGAACAGAAGGACATCGTGAGACAACAGCATGTCCGGTCTGTAGACCCTGGCGCCGATTGAACCCGCCGGGCCTTCCAGAACGATATCCAGACTGACTGCTGCGCTGCCTTCGCAGCAATCCAAAGTGGCAAAGCTTTCACGAACGATATGGCGAGCTTGTTCAGGAGCGCGATCGCGCAGCTTGGGGCCGGGACGACCGTTGGCGAGCTCAATGAGATTTTCAGCCTCAGCGTGCAACATATGCTCTCCAACCAAAGGATTCCGCTTTTCCAGTCCCCGTTCTGATTGCGGGAACTCACTCTCTTCCGACCCCGCCCAAATCTGGAGATTCGGCCTATTCAGATATCTCTATAAGCGTTACTGTTTAAACTTCAACTCTTTCATCCTGCGCCGAAGGAAGCGCCGCCATCTTCAGCCGGTAGGCCCTGGCAGCGGTACCATGAAACAGGTCAGCTTTCTCAGTTTCACTGAATTTATTGCATATTATCTTAAAGCTGTTCCACAATATGCGATAGGAGCAGCTCCCCGCCTCGGCCGGGAAATTGCTTTCCAACATGCAGCGGCGGGGGCCGAAAATCTCTATACAGGTTTCGAAATAGGGGAACCACAATTGAGCAAGTTCCACGGAGGAACAGGTCCGGCCGAATGTGCCCAGACCGGCCAGCGGCATGCCCAGACCGCCAAGCTTGACCACCACATTGTCGCAGGCGGCGAGGTTCCGCAGCAGCCCGCGCCAGATAGGGAAGCGTTCGTCCTGACGCCCGGCATAGGCGCCGAGGCCCAGCGGCGCGCCGAGATGATCGAGGATGATCAGCGCATCGGGAACGGCGCGGGCGAGGTCCAGCAGGTCGGGCAGTTGCGGTTCCAGCAGCCAGGCGTCAAAGGACAGACCGAAATCCGCCAGCCGGCGCAACCCCTGGCGGAAACCGTTCGACGCGTAGAGGCCCTGCCTGCCGGCAAAAGGTCCCATGACAGCCGGATCGGCATCCCACGCCATCCCGTTGCGGATGCCGCGAAACCGGCCGCCGCCTGCTTCAAGATGGGCTTCGAGAACGGGCTGAACCCTGTCTCCCAGGCTCAGGTCGGCAAAACCGACGATGGCCGCGCACATGGCAAGGCCCGTGCTTGCGAGCGCGGCCTCCCCGGCCTTTCTGGCATGGACGGTCTCGCCCACCGGCCGCAGTTCGTCGGGACCTTGCGAAAAGTAGAAGCCCGGACCAGACTGGACATAGACCGTGGCTTTTACGGCGTGACCGCTGGCAAGATCAGCCGCCAGTTCGGCTGCAAGATAGCGCGACCGTACCGCAGTCATGGCCAGCAGGGGGTGGCAATCCGGAGCGGGCGCCCTATCGGGGCCGCCATGGTCCCACAGATGATGGTGGGCATCGACGATCGGAAGACCGGCATCGAGGATCGGCTCGTCCAGGGGTTCGTGCGCGTTCACGCCGCCGTTCCTATCGGCATCGCGTCGCGCCTTGTACGGTCCAAGGACAGGGATTCCGCCCTGCCCAGGGCGCGCAAGAATATGGCCCAGCGCGCCTCGAACTGCTCCTTCCAGGCATTGGCGCCGTCCTGGGATCCCGGCCGCCGTAGACTATGCGAAAAGCCGTCGATCAGCCCCCTCAATATGTCGCAGATGTCGCGGGGGTCGCCGGGCAACAGCCGGCCCGCAGCCTGGGCGATGATGATTTTTTCCAGCAACGGCCGGACAGCAAGCTTTTCCCAGCGCAGAAACCTTTCGAACATCTCCGGGCAAAACGCGCTTTCCGCCAGCAGGAAGAAAGTGAAGGTCACATTTTCGGGGCGGGCGCCGTAATCGGCAAAGCGGCTTGCCGCGTGCTTCAACATGTCGAGCGGATCGGATTCTTGCCGTGCGGGAGCCTCCATCCACTGCGTGAAGCGCACCAGTTCACGTTCGACCACCGCCTCCAGCAGGGCCGTTTTCCGCGGATAGCGGCGATAGATGGTGTGCTTGGTTACGCCGGCCTCGATGGCGATCTCATCCATCAGCGCGCCCGATATGCCCTGTCGGCAGAAGGTCCGCTTGGCGCCATCAAGGACGCGGTCGGCAATTTCTGCCGCGCCTTCCTTTGTCGGACGGCCCGCGCCGCGTCGCGTTCTGATTGCCAAGGGTCCACTCCGCTGCCGCATTTGCAGTTGTGATAAAGCACTATACAGTTGCTTTTTTCATCTGTCCAATTAAAAGCACGTTATTGTGCTTAATAATCAGACTGGGGAGGTGGGATTGCGCGTGCTTGGCCTATGTACGGCGACCTTGCTGTTGCTCGGCCTGACCCTGACCGGATGCGATCAAGCCGAGCGATCGCCGCCTCCGCCGTTGGTGGATGTCATGCCGGTGGAGTCCAAGCCCGTGCCCAACGTCATCGATCTGCCTGGGCGAATCGAGGCGGTCAGATCCGCTGAGGTCCGCGCCCGGACCGACGGGATAGTGCAGCGGCGGCTTTATGACGAAGGCACCGACGTTCCCGCCGGCGCGCCGCTGTTCCTCATCGATTCCCGTGACAAGCTGGCCCAGCTTGAACAGGCCCGCGCAATGCTGGCGCGGGCGACGGCGGAACGCGACAATGCGTCGGAGATACTGGCCCGCTACAGGCCGCTGGTGCGCGAGAAGGCGGTCAGCGCCCTCGAAAATGACCGCGCGCGCGCGGACTGGCGACAGGCGGAGGCCAATGTCCTTGACGCGCGCGCGGCACTGTCGCGGGCGGAACTCCAGCTGGGCTATGCGACCGTGCGCGCACCGATCACCGGGCGCGTGGGCCGAGCGCAGGTGACCGAAGGCGCTCTGGTCAGCGCCACCAACGCCACCCTGCTGACGACGATCGATCAGCTTGATCCCGTCCATGCGACCTTCACGCATTCGAACGCCGAGCTGCAGACGCTCATGGACCAAGCGCGCCGCGGCGAATTGTCGACCCAGCCCTTGCGCAGCATCGAAGTACGTCTGACGCTCGCCAATGACGCGGCTTATGATGTCGTGGGTCACCTTGATTTCGCCGACCTGTCGGTCGACCCGTCCACGGGCAGCCAGACGCTGCGCGCCACCTTCGCCAATCCCGGCCACGTCCTGTTGCCGGGGCAATTCGTCCGCGGCCGGATTCTGGCCGGTATTTTCCCCGCAGGCGTCACCATCCCCCAGCGCGCCATCCACATGGTGAACGGGCAAGCCAGCGTGACCCTGGTCGACGCCAAGGGCATTGTATCCGTCCGAATGGTCGAGTTGGGCGCGCAGCTCGAAGATGCGTGGATCGTTCGATCCGGCCTGCGGCGCGGAGACCAGATTGTCGTCGCAGGCTGGCAGAAGGTCCGCAATGGCGATCAGGTCCGCATCCGCGCCCTTTCCGCGACGCGCCGGGGTGTGCGGTGAATCGCTTCTTCGTACAGCATCCGGTGTTCGCCTGCGTCATCGCGGCGTTCGTGGCGCTGGCGGGCGCGATCGCCTTGAGCAAGCTGCCCGTCGAACAATATCCCTCGGTCGCACCCCCGACACTGAACATCGTGGTCAACTATCCCGGTGCCGACGCGGACATGCTCGACCGCAATGTGACTTCGGTCATCGAAAAGGAAATGAACGGGATCGGGAACCTGATCTACATGAACTCGGTCAGCCGTGCCAACGGTACGGCACAGATTGCGATCACGCTGGCGTCCGGTTCCGACCTGAACATCGCGCGATCGCAGATCCAGGACCGGTTGAGCCGCGTCGAGCCACGCCTGCCGGCCCAGGTTCGCCAGCAGGGCGTCCAGGTCCAGGAATTCAACTCCGGCTTTCTCCAGATGATCGCGCTCAGTTCGCGAAGCGGCCGCGCGACGGATGTCGAACTCGGCAATTACGCGTCGAACACCATCGTCGAGGAACTGCGCCGCATCAAGGGCGTGGGCGACGTCACCCTTTTCGGCAGCCAATATGCCATGCGGATCTGGCTCGACCCGGAAAAGCTTGCCGGCTTCGGCATCTCTCCCGGTGAAGCGCTGGCAGCGGTACGGGAACAGAACAGCCAGACGCCGCAGGGAACCCTGGGCGACCAACCCGTTCGTCCCGGCACCGAATTTCAGGCCAAGATCGTCAGCCAGGGCGGATTTTCGAGCCCCGAGCAGTTCCGCGAGGTCATCATCCGCTCTCAGCCCAATGGCGCGACCGTGCGCCTGGGCGATGTCGCGCGGGTCGAACTCGGCGCGGAGAATTACGGCTTCAAGGCCAATCTCGACGGCCGCCCGATCGCGGCGATCGCCATCCAGATGTCCAACGGCGCCAACGCCGTCGCGACGGCGCGCGCGATCCATCGCCGGATGACGGAACTCTCAGGCTCCTTTCCCCCCGACTATGCCTGGAGCATACCGTTCGACACCACCCCGTTCATCAATGCATCGATCGAAAGCGTCATCCACACGCTGGTCGAGGCGATGGTGCTGGTGTTCGTCGTGATGTACCTGTTCCTGCAAGGCTGGCGCGCCACCTTGATACCTGCCATCGTCGTGCCGATCGCCTTTCTGGGAGCCTGTCTCGGCCTCTATCTGGCCGGTTTCTCGATCAACACCCTGTCGCTGTTCGCGATGGTCATGGGCATCGGCATCCTTGTCGATGACGCGATTGTCGTCGTCGAGAATGTCGACCGGATCATGGCCGAAGAAGGCCTGTCGGCACCCTGGGCGACGGTGAAAGCGATGGAGCAGATAAGCGGCGCGATCATCGGCATCACGCTGGTGCTGGTGGCCGTGTTCATTCCGATGGCCTTCTTCCCCGGTTCGACCGGGGGCATTTATCGACAGTTTTCGATCACGCTTGCGGTATCCATCCTGTTTTCCGCTCTGCTGGCGCTAACGCTGACGCCCGCCCTGTGCGCCATCCTGCTGCGCCATTCGCCACCGGCCGAACCGGCGCCCTCCTCGCCCACCGCGGGGTCCGCAGTCGGCTCGCTCCTCCGGCGCCTGTTCCGCGGGTTCAACGACCGGTTCTCAAGGGGCACGCAACGATATGAGGTCGCGGTCCGCCGCATGCTCAGCCGGCCCCTCCGCTGGCTCGCCGTCTTCACGCTGCTGGTGCTGATGTCCGCCCTGCTGTTCGGCCGGCTTCCCGGCGGCTTCCTGCCGACCGAGGATCAGGGCTATATCTTCGTCAATTATGATGCGCCGCCGGGCGCCACCCTTCAGCGCACGGCGGCATCCGTCCGGGAAACCGAGAAATTTCTCGCAAGCCTTCCCCAAACCCAAGCCGTCGTATCGGTGCTCGGCTTCAACTTCTTCGGTCAGGGCCAGACCGCCGCGCTCAGTTTTGTGCGGCTGAAACCCTGGGAGGAACGATCGGGTTCGGGCGATACCGCCGACGCGGTAATCGGCAAGGTCATGGGTTTCGTCAGCGAAATACCGGATGCCTCGATCTTCGGCCTGTCGCCGCCGCCCATTCCGGCGCTGGGCAACGCCACCGGCTTTTCGATGAAACTCGAGAGCCGCTCCGGCGACCGGCAGGGGTTGCTCGACGTCCAGAACGCCATACTTGCGGAGGCCGGCAAAAGCGCCGCGCTGATGGGCGTGCGTTCGGAGGCCCAACCCGAAGCGCCGCAGCTTCATGTCGAGATCGATCGCATCCAGGCGCGGTCGCTGGGCCTGTCCATCGCCGATGTCGATGCGACGCTCTCGATCGCCTTCGGTTCTGCCTATGCGAATGATTTTACCCTCAACGGCAACGTCCTGCGCGTCTTTCTTCAGGCCGATGCCAGTCATCGCATGGTCGCGACCGACGTGCTGGGACTTCGCGTTCGCAACATCCAGGGCGACATGGTCCCCTTCTCCGCTTTCGCGCGCGTCCACTGGATCACCGCCCCTCAGCAGCTCGAGCGCTATAACGGCTATCCCTCGCTCGCCATTTCAGGGCAGGCGGCGGCGGGGCATGCCTCCGGCGAGGCACTCGACGAGATGATGCGCATCGCCCAGCGCCATGTGCGGGGCGATCAGCATTATGAATGGACCGGCACGGCTTTTGAGGAGACGCAGGCCGGCGGGCAGGTCGCATGGCTGGTGCTCCTGTCGTTGATGGTCGTCTTCTTCCTGCTCGCCGCCCTGTATGAAAGCTGGTCTATTCCCCTGACGGTGCTGCTGGTGGTCCCCCTGGGCGTCATGGGCGCGGTGCTGTTCTCGCTCCTGCGCGGGCTTTCCGCGGACGTTTATTTCAACGTCGGGTTGATCACGATCGTCGGCCTGGCCGCCAAAAATGCAATGCTTATCGTCGAGTTCGCCCTGAAGGACGAGGGCAACGGTCGATCGATCATGGAGGCGACGATCGAGGGCGCCCGACAGCGCCTGCGCCCGATCCTCATGACCAGCCTCGCCTTCATCCTGGGCATGATCCCGCTCGTCCTCGCCAGCGGTCCGGGCGCCGCCAGCCGGCATGCCGTCGGCACCGGGGTGATGGGCGGCATGATAGCCGCGACCGCTTTCGGCATCTTCTTCACGCCACTCTTCTACGTCGCTGTTCGCCGGTGGCTGACCGGCGACCGCCGGCGGCCCCTCGACGACGATCCGCGAGCAACCGATGAAGGCTAGGATACGCTTCCCACTGCTCTCGCTGCCGCTTGCGCTGGCAAGCTGCAATCTCGCCCCCACCTTTCAGCGGCCGGCGACGACCCTCCCGTCCCATTATCCGCTCTTGCCTGCGGACGACCCATCGCCGGGCAGGTTGCTGGGCTGGCATGAGTTCTTCGCCGATGCACAGTTGCGCTTTCTGATCGCCACGGCACTCGAGCATAATCGCGATCTTTCCCAGGCGGTCGCGCGGGTCGAGCAGGCGCGGGCCCGATTTCGCATTCGCGACGCGGCCCGCGTTCCCGAACTGGATTTGAGCGCAAGCGCAACGCATGCCCGTCCGTCCGCAGCGGGGCTGGCGGCGGGCGTGCCGGGCGGCGCCGGGGAAACGCCCGCCTCCGGTTCGGCCAGCTACGACCTTTTGAGCATCGGTGTCTCGATGCCCTCGTTCGAGCTCGATTTCTGGGGACGGCTTCGCAATCTGAGCGACGCTGCGCGAGCGCGCTATCTCGCCACGGCTGCCTCCGAACGTGCCTTCCGCTTGGCGCTTATCGGCCAGGTTGCCGAGACCTATTACGCGATTCGCGCGGGTGAACAGAGGATCATCCTGGCCCAGCATGCCGTCGTCAGCCGGCGCGAGGGAGAGCGCATCGCCCGCATGCGGCTTGACGCCGGCCTCACATCGAGCGCCGATTTCGACCAGGCGACATCGCTCGCGACGCAAGCCGAAGCCGAACTCGCCGAACAGCAGCGCGTCGTGGAACAGACGCGAAACCTGCTCGACCTGCTGATCGGCGGGGCAGTCGGAGGCCCTCTCCCGCCGCCGCTGCCGATAACGCAAAGCGCGCAATTCACCCCCCTCAGGGCCGGGATCCCTTCAACGCTGCTGATGGATCGCCCCGATATCATCGCTTCGGAAATGCAATTGAGGGCTGCCAATGCGGATGTTGGAGCGGCCAGGGCGGCTTTCCTGCCGACGTTCTCGCTCACCGGCGCGCAGGGATGGGCGTCGACGGCGCTGGACGACCTGCTGACTTCCCATTCGCGCACCGCCACGCTGGGCATCGCGATCGATATACCCTTTCTGGACTGGGGGCGCCGCAAGGCAGAGCTTGCCGTTGCGAGGGCACAGGTTCGCGAGGCGGGCGCGGCCTATCAGGCAGCGGCGCAGCAGGCCTTTCGCGAGGTGGCGGACGGCCTCGCCGGACGGCTATGGTACGCCCGACAGATCGATGCGCAAAGGCGGACGGTGGACGCCCAACGCAGGCTCGCGAGGACGGCACGGCTGCGTTATGCCAACGGCATTGCCATCTATCTCGAGGTCCTGGACGCCGAGCGCAACCTGTTCACCGGCGAGCAGCAACTGCTTGCCCTGCAACTGGCGGAGCTTCGCAACGGCGTGTCGCTGTACATCGCTCTGGGAGGCGGGCGGGTCGAGACCGGCCAGACCACTCGCCCCTGACGGAACCCATTCCTTTCCCCCTAGTTCGAGCTCTCGCTCGCCGAAGCGGCTTTCGTGCAAGTTGATTTTGTCGCCACTTGCGCAATAGAGGAACCTGTATTACGCTTGCAAAGTCAGTCGGTCATGTTCCCTCATCGTATAGCCGATGATCAGCAGGGGCAGGCGCGACGCGGGGAAAACCGCATCGGCGGTGGGACAGAAGCCCGATCCATCGGGCTTTTCAGCTTGAAAGGCGTTCATGAGCGACACATGCGAGAAGGTGGATGACGGATTGATCCGGGGTCGGATCACCGATGAGGATATCACCAAGATGAGGATGCGAATCGGTTACCCGAATCCCACTCTCAGAAAAGGATATACCGATTTTCCGTGGAACCCGACGGCGACCGCCGATTGCGTGCGCCGCTGGGCCTTGTCGATCGGCGATGCCAATCCCTTTTATGCCGATCCGGAAGTCGCCCGGGCATCCTGCTGGGGAGCGTCCGTCGCTCCGCCGGGCTTCGAATGGTCGATGGGATGGGATCGCACGCGCTCTGTGTCGACGGACCTGCAACAGGCCACCCGCGGCGCGCTTCGCGGCGTGCAGCTCTATCATTCGGGTGCCGAATATTACTATCATCGGCCGATCGTCGAAGGGACCGAGCTTTTCAAGTCGGAATGGGTGGCCGATGTCGAAGAGAAGGTCAGCAAGTTCGCCAGTCGCAGCGTCATCGTCAACAATGCCAACTGCTATTGGGACAGCGACGAGAATGTCCATGTGACCAGTTCGCGCTGGTTCGTCCATGCCGAACGGCAGTCCTCGGAAAAGAGCAAGGCAGCCAAGACCAGGGATGAGCCCGCGCATTACACCGATGAACAGCTGCGCTCGATTGAAGCCGCCTATGACGCCGAATATATACGGGGCAGCGATACGCTCTACATTGAAGATATGGCGGTGGGGATGGAACTGCCGGTCATGGTCAAGGGGCCGCTGACCATTACCGACCTGATCAACTTCCATATGGGCGCGGGCTGGCTGACCTATGGCAATCCTCCGTTCCGCCTGGCCTATGAGAACCGCAAGCGCCTCAAGGGCTTCTATTCGCGCAACGAGTTCAATGCCTGGGACACCATCCAGCGCGTCCATTGGGATCCGGTCCTTGCCGACAAGGTGGGAGTGCTCGGGACCTATGACATCGGGCCGATGCGCTATGTCATGGTCTGCCAGGCGATCACCAATTTCATGGGAAACGATGCCTGGCTCTATCGGCTGCGCTATGAACTGCGGAACTTCAACTATGTCGGCGACACCACCTGGCTGTCGGGCAGGATCGTGGCAGTCACCCCGGACGCGCCGTGGGGACCGTCGGTCGAGATCGAGGTCAAGGGCGTGAACCAGCGCGGGCAGGAAAATGTCCGGGCGAGCGTGACCGTGCTGCTGGCTTCCCGCAAGTCGGGACCGGTGCGCCTGCCAGAGCCGCCGCCCGTCACCGCCTATCGCAATTGCTGAGTGCAAAACCCCTTGCTCACGGCGACGGCGCCGCAAAGCGCCTCTCCGTGGGAAGCCGAGGGATGATAGAGAAACCGCTATAGCTTGCGATGGGAAGGGCATACCCCGAAAATTGGCGCTGCCGCCCACGACTATCCTTGTGAGGACGCCATACAAAGGTTACAGAATTGCCAGCTCTATCGGTGAGGATCAGGTTTGGCATGCTACAAAAGGGAAATGGCGACAGTTGGGTAAGTGGCGAGAATCTCCCGATGTTGGTCGGGGAGAAAACCAACTCCGCTGTCCTGCGGACGGTCAGTTCCCTGCGCGCTGACTCGCTGGCTACCGAACCGGGAACGCTGATCGGCAGCGAGGAAGCCTTGATCGCGCGCTACGGCATCAGCCGCCCGACATTGCGGCAAGCGGCGGGACTGGTGTCGCAAGAACAGCTCGTTCGCGTCCGGCGCGGCGTTGGCGGGGGATATTTCGCCGAACGTCCGACATTTTCCGCGGTGGCGCATACCGCGGCGATATTCCTGCAAACCCGCAAGACGGGGCTCGAGGACATGCTGAACGCGATCGGGCCGATCCGCGTGGCGCTGGTCGAACTGGCGGCTCGCAATTCCAGTTCGCCGGCGCGGGAGGATCTGAAGGATTTCCTTGAACAGGAGCAGCAAAGGCTTCGGGAGGGCTTGTCCTATCGGGAATTCCTTCGCGCGGAACGGCGTTTCGGCGACCTGATCGGCGAAGCGAGCGGCAACACGGTGCTGCATCTTTATCTTGAGATCCTGCTGCAACTAATCAGCACGATCGCACCCGAACTCGATGTTTTCCGAGGCCGGCCGGAACGCGTGGAGGAGACAAGCAAACGGCGGCTCAAGGTTGTTCAGGCGGTGCTGGACAGCGACCCGTCGATAGCCGCGATCGAAGCACGCCGCTCCGCCGAGCAGACGGTCGTCTGGATGCGGGAGACGGTCAGCAACGGATCGCGCGCGGGCTGAAAACGCAAAAGCCGGTTTTTTATCCCTCCTCCGATGTGCTGAACTCGACTTTCCCTTGACAGAGCGTTATTGAGTAAACTCTTTAAGACGATGTCAGCGAGAGGAGAGATGATGATTTCCGATAGAACCCCTGTCCTCGTCGGTGCGGGCCAGGCGGTCGAGCGATTGGACTCGCCCGACTTTCAGGGCTGGTCTCCGGTGGAAATGGCGATGGCGGCCGCCCGGGCCGCGATCGAGGACACCGGTGCCGCGGATATGATCCTCGGTCAGATCGAAATCGTTGGCAGCGTCCGGACGTTCGAGGATTCGTCGTCGCAGCCGGCCATATTCGGCAAAGCGGACAAATTCCCGCTCGCCGTTGCGCGCAGACTGGGCCTGAAGCCGCACACCGCGATTCTGGAAAAGACGGGCGGACAGTCGCCGGTGGCCCTGTTGATGGATCTCGCCCAGCGGATCGCGCAAGGCGAGGCTGATGTCGCTTTGGCCTTTGGCGGGGAGGCGCTGTCCACCGTCAGGCATCTCAAGTCGGCGGGCGAGACGCGCGATTGGTCGGAACATGCCGACGAAGCGATGGAGGATCGCGGGCGCGGACTCGAAGGTCTCGTTACCCGTCAGGGCATCGACCATGGCCTGAGATCGGCGGCCGTCGGCTATGGCCTGATCGAAAATGCGCGACGGGCCCGTCTTGGCCTTTCGGCCAGCGACTATCGCCGGGCGATGGGGGAGCTGTTCGCGCCCTTCACGGCAGTGGCTGCCGCCAATCCCTATTCGAGCGCCGATGTGCAGCCGGCGAGCGTAGAGGAGATCATCACCGTCACGGAACGCAATCGCATGATTGCCGACCCTTATCCGCTCAAACTCGTATCGCGCGACCAGGTCAACCAGGGCGCCGCAGTCCTTCTGGTTTCGGCAGGGAAAGCCCGGGAACTGGGCATCCCCCAGGATCGATGGATCTACGTGCATGGATGGGCCGAAGCTCAGGAACCCGACATCCTCGAGCGAGATGATATCGGCGGATCGGCAGCGATCCGGGCATCCCTGGAATATGCTTTCGACATGGCGCGCAAGACCGCTGCCGACATGCGCTTTTTCGATTTCTACAGTTGCTTCCCCGTGGCGGTGTTTGCTGCGGCCGTCGATGTCCTTGGGCTGTCTCCGGCGGATTCACGGAGCCTGACCGTCACTGGCGGCCTCCCCTATTTTGGTGGACCGGGAAACAATTATTCGATGCATGCCATCGCGACGATGATGCAGCGGCTGCGCGATGAGCCGGGCACTTTCGGAATGGTCGGGGCCAATGGCGGCTATCTCAGCAAATATGGCGTGATGATCCTGTCCAGCCAGGCGAAGGAATGGCGCCCCTGCCCGCCTGGCGCGCTCCAGGCCCGGCTTGACCGTCAGGCCAGAGCGCCGGTCTCCCGGACGCCGAATGGGAAAGCCTGCATCCTCACCTATTCCATCCTCTACGAAAAGGGGGTTCCAAGCCTTGGGCTGGTGATCGGGAAACTCGCCAGCGGCGAACGTTTCCTCGCCAATCCCGCCGATGTGGCCACGCTCACGGAGATGGTGGAGCGCGATCCGATCGGACGGGAAATCGCGGTATGCCACCGCGCCGAAGGCAACCGCTTCGCTTTCAGCGAAAAGGCGCTTGGCGACGCTTTCCCGGCTGCTCCGCCCGCTTTCCACGACCACTATGAGACCGTGCGCGTCCAGCGGCATGACCATATCCTAGAGGTCGTGATCGATCGGCCCTACCAGCGCAACAGCATTTCGCAAGCGGCCCATGACGAGTTGGCCGGCATTTTCGATGCCTATGAAGCGGATTCCGACCTGTGGGTCGCGATCATCACCGGCGCGGGCGACAAGGCCTTTTGCGCCGGCGCTGATCTCAAGGCCGCGGCCGGCGGCCGTACCGTCATTCCATTGAGCGGCTTTGCCGGTATCACCAGCCGCCGCTGGACCAAGCCCCTTATCGCGGCGGTCAACGGGGCGGCCTTCGGCGGCGGCCTGGAGATCGTGCTGGCCGCAACCCTGGTGGTCGCGGATCCGGCCGCGCGTTTCGCGCTCTCCGAAGTCAAGGTCGGGGTGGTCCCCGGGGCGGGCGGAACGATCCGCCTCCAGCGGCAGATTCCCCGCAAGATCGCGATGGAGTTGCTGTTAACTGGACGTGCCATGGAAGTCGCCGAAGCCCGCACCCTGGGGCTGATCAACCGGGTGTCGGAGCCGGGTCAGGCGCTGGAGGCGGCAAGGGCGCTGGCGCGGGAGATCACCAGCGTCTCGCCCACATCCGTCAGAATCACCATGAAGTTGATTGCGGAGGGCGATCGCCACGCGGATGTCGAGGAGATTGCGGAAAACATTTTGCATTCGCCGGCACTCGACGCCCTGCTGGTCAGCGAGGACATGGTGGAAGGCATGACCGCCTTTGCCCAGAAACGCCCGCCCATGTGGAAAAACCGCTGACCGCTGTGGAACGGTTGCAGGACGCACTTTTCTTGTCAAAGCCTATTGAGGTAACTGATTAAGATATGGTACGTCACAGTCTAGAGCATCTTGCGCAAAAGTGGGAACCGGTTTTGCGCTTAAAACGATGCGATAACAAAGAACTAGAGCGCGCGGCCTGCGTCCGATTTAACGCAGCTCGCTCTAGGCCCCCGGCCAGCCATTGGCGCATGGGATCGCTGGCGCAACACCGAAACGCCGTTCCGCGCGATGACATCGCGCGGAACGGTCCATGGAGAGGACATGAACGCACTTCTGAAAGATCTTTTCGCGCCGCGGTCGGTCGCGATCCTGGGTGCGTCGGAAAAGAATCCCTGGGCGGGGCTGGTACTGGCCACGCTTGAACGCATCGGATTTGACGGCCCCATCCATCTGGTCAACCCGCGCGGCGAAACTGTCCTCGGACGGCCAGTGGTGCGCAGCGCCACCGCGATCGGTGCCCCGGTCGATTCCGCGTTCATCATGGTGCCGGCGACCGCGCTGGAGGAAACGCTGCGCGACATGGCACGGGCCGGCATCACCAAGGGCGTGGTCGTGACCTCGGGATTTGCGGAATTGGGAGAAGCGGGAACCGTCGAGCAGAACCGGTTGTTCGACCTTGCCCGATCGCTGGGCCTTACCCTCATGGGTCCCAACAGCCTGGGCTTCGTCAACATGGTCGATCGCGTCGCATTGACGGCGGTTCCAGTCACGCTGCCGATCCTGCCCGATCCCAAGGTCGGGGTGATCAGCCAGAGCGGGGCGACCGCAGCGATCATCTCCAATACCGCACATGCCACCAATGTCGCCCTCACCCATGTCGTCGCACTCGGCAACGAGGCGATGGTCGACATGTCGGACGCCATCGACTTCATGGTCGCCGATCCCGCGACGAAGGCCATTGCCATCTTCGCTGAATCCGTGCGGCGGCCGGACGCGTTCATTCGCGCCGCCGGGCAGGCTCTGCTGGCGCGAAAGCCGATCGTGCTGCTCAAGGTCGGCGTGGGGGAACTCGCCGCGCAGGTCGCGCAAGCGCATACCGGCGCCCTGGTCGGCGATAACAGGGTCTTTGACGCGGTCTGCCGCGACCTGGGGATCATCCGCGTCGATACGATCGAGCAACTGCTCCAGACCGCAAATCTTATCGGACATACCGGAGTGCTCGGCGAAGGCGGCTTTGCCGCGGCGTCCATGTCGGGCGGCGCGTGCGAGATGATCGCTGATCTGGGAGAAGCGCAGGGCGTGCCGTTCGCCGCGCTCGCCGCCGACACGACGCGCCAACTCGCGGCCACCCTGCCCGCTTATGCGTCGACCCATAATCCGCTGGACGTGACCGGCGGGGTATTGGCCAACCTCCAGGCCTTCGAGGATGCTCTCGCCACCATCGGCCAGGACCCTTCGGTCGCGCTTGTCGCCGCCTGCTTCGACCTGGCCCGGACGCCCGAGGGCGATGTGCTGGGACGCCCCGTCATCGCCCATCTGACCGCCGGGATCGGCAGGTCCGGCGTTCCCGGCTTCCTGATGCCGCAAAGCTATTTGAGCGTCAGCGACTATGGGCGCGAAACGCTATCGGAGACCGGCATGCCATTGTCCGTGGCGGGCCTCGGCCATGCCATGGCGGCAGTGGGAGCAGCGTTCCGCTGGTCGGCCAAGGTGCGGGAGGGACTTGAACAGCGGGACGCAAACGCCGCGACCGCGCGCCCCGCCTCGCGTCCCCGGACAGAACGCGAGACGCTCGACTATCTGGAGAGCCGCGGCGTGCCGGTCATACCGGCGCGGATCGCGAGGTCTGCGGATGAGGCCGCGGAGTTTGCCGAACAACAGGACGGGCCAATCGTCCTCAAAATACACTCCCCGGATATCGCGCACAAAACCGAAGTCGGCGGAGTTGCGCTCAACATTTCCGGATCAACGGCGGCGGCACGCGAATATGAAGCGATGGTCGCGCGCGTCGCCGGGCAAAAGCCCAAGGCAGCCATCGAAGGCGTCATCCTGTCGCCGATGCGTCCCGCCGGTCTCGAACTGATCGTCGGCATCGCGAGGGATCCGGCCTGGGGTCCCGTGCTGGCGGTGGGGCTTGGCGGCGTGTGGGTTGAAATCCTCAAGGACGCCGATCTTGCCCTGCTGCCGGTGACGCCGGACCAGGTCGAACGGATGCTGGGCCGCCTGAAAGCCCGCAAGCTCCTCGATGGCTATCGAGGGCAGCCGGCCGTGGATCGGAAGAAACTGGCGCAGGTCATCGCTGCGATCGGCGATGCTGCGCTGGCTCTGGGGCCGGAGCTGGTATCGCTGGAAATCAATCCGCTCAGGGTCACCGGAAGCGATGTCGAATGCCTCGATGCGCTGGCGATCTGGGCCGATCAGCCGGAGGATCGGCAGAAGGCGGGATAAAGGAAGTCGACGAGGGTGCGGGCAAAATCGTCGGGGTCGTCCCGTCCATGCGGAGCCGGTTCGCTGTAACGCGCAAGACCCGCATGACCCAGGGCGGCACCGGTGACCGTTTCCATGATGAGGCGGGTCGGCGCATCGGCCGGAATCTCGCCCCGCTGCTTGGCGGATTCGACGAGACGCTCGACCACGGCCACCCGTTCGGCAATCAGCCCGCGGCATAACTGCGCTATCCCCGCAGGGATGTCGGGATCAGACTGGACGCGGCTGATGGACCAGCCGATGTCCGCCGACAATTCGCTCAGCACGGCCCTTACCAGCGCTTGCAGCTCCTCGCGAAAGCTGCCGGTGGGCACCACCGGCCAAGGCGTGAAAAAGGCGAGCAGAGCGTCGCGCAGCAGCGCCTCCCTATCGCTCCAGCGCAGATAGATGGAGGCTTTTCCGACGCGCGCCCGCCGCGCCACCTCTTCGATGACGAAATCCTGCCAGCCGGCGCGGACGAACAGTTCGATCGCCGCTGTCAGGATGCGCCGATCGACGTCCTTGTTCCGCGGCCGGCCCATCCTGCGGCTGATTTTGCGCGAAGCGGTCGCCATCGGTTGCGACCTATAGCCGGGCGCGACCGATGGCGAAAGTCCCGATCAAGGATGCAGCAGCCGGTCCAGCCATGCTTCCCGCGCCACCAGACATGCCTGCGCCTGTCGGGACTGCGGCGCGATATCGTAGAATCCGTGAAAGGCCCCGCTCCAGACATGCAACTCGCAATCGCCGCCCGCTGCCCAGATGGCGGAGGCATAGGCGACATCCTCGTCGCGAAACACCTCGGCCGCGCCCACATCGATGAAGGTCGGCGGCAGGCCGCTGAGGTCCGTGGCGCGCGCGGGCGCGGAATAGGGCGATACGTCGGCGGCCCCGCAGCGTTCGCCCAGGATCATCTTCCAGGCGGTGTTATTGCTCGTCCGATCCCAGACGCCGACCCCTTCATATTGGCGGGAAGAGGCGGTGCAGTCGCGATCGTCGATCATCGGGCACTGCAACAGTTGCCCCAAGAGCGGCGGTCCGCCCCGATCCCGCGCGAGCAGCGTTGCGCCTGCGGAGAGGCCCCCGCCCCCGCTTCCTCCGAAGATGAGGAGCCGATCGGGGTCAAAGCCCAGCATGGCCGCGTTGGCAGCCATCCACTGAAGCCCGGCATAGCAATCCTCCACGGGGACCGGCGCGGGAAATTCCGGCGCCAGCCGATATTCCACGCTCACGCACACCGCGTCATATTTGATCGCCCAGTCGACCAGCGCGCGGGCGCCGGCAAAACGGTTCGCCATCACCATGCCGCCGCCGTGGACGTGATAAATGCCCGGACCCGCAGTCTTGTGATCCGCGCGCGAAATGACCGACACGATGATCTCCGCTCCGTCGAAACCGGGAATGACATGGTCGACGCAGTCGACCGGTGCATCCCCGATCAGGTCTTCGCGCGTCACACTGCTGAGCTGCCGGAACCTGGGGAGGTCGGCCTCCTGCATGTTGACCGGAACATAGCCTTCCAAGGCCGGCAAGATGCCCGCGAGTTCGACGGCGAAAGGGGGCCGTTTGCTTTTTTCGGTCATGACCTGGTCTTTCTCTCCCATTGATCCCCGGGCCGGCGGCGCTGCGGGGGGCCGGTGGCCCAACATGCCCCGGAAACATGCTTCACATATACTGAACGATTTTTCGTGTAAAGTTGGATAGCCCTCGCTACATCGAGTCGGACAGGATACCCCCAACGCCTCAAATTGAGGCACCACGCGCAAAAAATGGGAGCGCTTGAACGCCATCCTATGCGGGTTTGTAGAGGTTGTATCCATCGCCAAAATGAGATATCTCTTTAAAAAGAACAATCTCAATAGAGCTGGGCAGGAGGGTGGCGGAGTTGAGCTGGAAGGCAGCCACGGCCGGATCGGCGTGGGCCTACCGGGCGATGCGGTCCGCCCCCTCTAACATCAGTCGAAAGAGGCGGAATGCCTGCGCAAAGCGGCACGGAGGGGTTCGCGCCACGATGATCTCGCATTCGAACGGATAACAACAGTCAACTCTGGGAGGGGTTTATGGGTTTCGATAGGATGATGCGCGGCCATAGCGTTCGGAGCTTGGCCACGCTCGGCGCTTCCTGCCTTTCGTTCGCGGCAGCGACGGCCATCGCGCAGGACCAGGCTCCGCCCTCCAAGGCGGCGGGAGCGGCCAATATCGGTCAGGACATCGTGGTTACGGCCCGGCGACGCGAAGAGAGCCTCCAGTCGGTTCCCCTGTCGGTAACGGCTGCAACACCCACAATCCTGAAAGAACAGAGGATCATCTCGGCGCAGGATATCCAGAACCTTGCGCCCAGCCTCTCGCTGACATCCCGCAGCGGGCAGCAGCAAAGCGGGCAGTTCAACGTTCGGGGACAAGGTCAGACTTTCGGCGGCGCGCTTCCCAGCGTGATCGCCTATTTCGCGGACGTTCCACTGGAATCTCAGGGCGGCGCCGCCTTTGCCCTCTACGATATCGACTCGGTTCAGGTTCTGCGAGGACCGCAAGGCACCCTGTTCGGCCGGAATACCAACGGCGGCGCCGTGCTCCTCACGCCAACGGCTCCCGGCGACGATTTCGGCGGCTATCTCAACGCATCCTATGGCAATCTGGATGCGATCGACCTGCGCGGCGCCGTCAACCTGCCCGTTTCGGAAACGCTCCGGCTGCGCGTTTCCGGCAACATGATCCGCCGCGACGGCTATGTAAAGAATCTGTCGGGGCGCGATTTCAACGACCAGCATCAGGACAGTTGGCGCGTCTTTCTGCGCTTTGAGCCAAGCGACGATTTTCGCAATGACCTGGTCTATACCGGGCTGGATGCTGACGAGGGGGGATCGGCGTTCATCCTCTCCATCATCCGGCCGGGCAAGATCACGTCTACCTATGATGGCGGCCGCCTGTTGACGGCTCTTGCCCAGCAGCAGCAATGGGGTCCGCGCCGCGTGAGCAACACGCAGGAAGGACTAGGCGCTTCACGCACCATCCACCTGATCGCCGACACCGCAAGGCTCGAACTGGGCAATGTGACATTAAAGAATATCGCCGCGTTCGAACGGGTGAAGGTCAATTTCGGCTCGGATACGGACGGCACTGACGTTCGCTATGCCCAGAATGGCAGCCTGCCAACGGTCTTTTCCATCGGCTCCGGGGTCAAGATGTACCCGGACATGAACCTGCGGCAGTTCACTGAGGAATTCCAGGTCAGCGGCACAGTGTTCGACAATCGCTTGGAATATATCGCGGGCGCTTTCTATCTGGATGCGGAATCGCCTGGCGGGCTCCACACGTTCCGTGCAGGCCGCGTTGGCAATACGGGGTCGTCGCCGACCACCACCTCTTCCAACTTCGTGACCTTCCAGTTCCGGGACCGGAGCAAGGCCGTCTTCACGCAGGCCACCTACCATGCGGGTGCCGCCCGGCAATTCTCGATCACGGCAGGCCTGCGCTATAGCTGGGATATACGCAAATCGAGCTTCGGCCGTCTGGCCGCCAATGGACCCATCAACAGGCCGCTGCCCTTGTCGGGCTACACCTGCTCTCTGCCCGGCATAGGCAACAGCCCTTCGACGCCCGCATCGCAATGTTATCGCATCCTCACCGGAAAATATGAGGATGTCGGCTATAGCTTCAGCCTGGACTGGAAGGCCGTCGACGGCCTGCTTCTCTACGCGACCACGCGCCGCGGCTTCAAGGACGGCGGCTTCAACACGATCATCGCCTCGGCCAACGATCCTGAATATCAGCCGGAAGTGGTCACCGACTATGAGATCGGGGCGAAGTGGACCTATGATCTTGGCCCCGTGCTCGGCCGCTTGAACGTCGACGCCTTCACCAGCAAATATGAGGATATCCAGCGGCAGATCACCGGCGGCCTGCCCACCACCGCGGTGATCCTCAATGTCGGCAATGGCAGGATCAAGGGCATTGAGGCGGAAGGCCTGATCCAGATCAGCGAATTCTCGCTATCAGCATTCTACGCCTATCTCAAGGCAACCTATGACGGTGGCTTCATCGACGCGGGCGTCGACGTTTCCGCCAGCAAGTTCATCGGCGTTCCAAGCCACAGCGGCGGCTTCACCGCCCGCTGGGCCCATGATCTGAGCGATCGCGGCGATGCCCTGATCGCCTCCGCGACGGTTTATGCCACGAGCCGGATCGCGCTCGATTCCGACACCGTCCTCAACCATGAAGGCTTTGCTCCGGGCTATGCCACGCTCGGCGCCCGCCTCGAATGGCGCAGGGTTGGCGGCAAGGATTTCGACCTCGCCCTGTGGAGCAAGAATCTCACCGACAAGTTGTACGCCGTCGGGGGTGTGCCGCAGGGCAGTTCGTCCGGCATGACCACCTTCCTCTATGGCGAACCCCGAACCTATGGGGTCCAGATGACGACCCGGTTCTGACGTGGGCAGCAAAAGGAACGAGAATGTCGGCGGATCGGCCTGACGGCTCATCAACGGAATATCAGGGGCTTGCCCGCTCGGCGCTGATCGTCATTCCCTTGGCCATCGCCGATCTGGTGGCCAGCTTCGAGACGACGATGATCCACTCGGCTTTCAAATCGGTGCTGGAGGATTTCGGCGATCCGATATCGAGCGGCTGGCTCGTGACCGCCTATATGCTGGTGGCGGCCGGAACAGCCGCGATCGTAGGCCGGCTGGGCGACCTGCTCGGCCGCAAGCGCGTGCTTCTGGCCACGATCGTGGTCGCCGTCACCGGCTCGCTGATCAGCGCGCTGGCCCCGACGCTGGCCGGTGTCATCGCCGGCCGTGCGGTGCAGGGCGTAGCTGTGGCGATCCTGCCGCTCTGCTTCGGCCTGCTCAGGGAACATCTGCCCGCGCGCCAAATCCCCTTCTGCATCGGCCTCATCACCGCAATCAGCGCCGTTGGAACTTCGGCGGGACTGGTTGGGGGCGGCGTCGCGGTGGACCATTTCGGCTGGCGTTCCGTCTTTTGGGTCAGCGCGGCTATCGGCCTTTTGGCGGCCCTGCTTGTTCAACTGCTTTTGCCGGCCTCTTCGCGCTTGACCGGGCGCATTCCCGTCGATCCCCTGGGCGCGCTGCTCTTCCCGCCTGCAGCCGGGCTGATCCTGCTCGGCCTGAGCAAGGGGGGAAGCTGGGGATGGTCAAGCCCCCATATCCTCGCGAGCCTTATCGGCGGTGCGATGCTGTTCGCCTGGTGGGTGCGCCATGAGTTACGCCGGGCCAAACCGCTGATCGATCTCAGACAACTGGACAACCGGGCGATCCTCATGGCCTATCTGGCGTTGATGTTCGCCGCCCTTGGCACCTTTCAGGTGGTTCCCTTTTTCACGCTGCTGTTCCAGCAGCCGACATGGACGGGCGTCGGTTTTGGCCTTTCAGCAACCGCCAGCGGCCTCCTGCAATTGCCATCGACCATCAGCGTTATCCTGGGCGCACCGGTCGCGGGCTGGCTGTGCGGCAGATATGGCGGCCGGACCGTCATCGCAGGCGGCGCGCTGCTCTGTACCGCCGCGTGGATCACCACGATCTTCCACATGTCCGAACTTATGTGGCTGGTTCCCGCATTGACCGCGGCGGCGCTCGGAACGGCCGTGCTCTATACCGGCATTCCCAATGTCGTCATTTCGCAGGTCGACGCCAGCCGCGTGAGCGAGGCCACCGGTCTGCTGACGGTCGCACGCTCGCTCATGGGTGCGGCGGGCGCGCAATTCCTGGTCATGGGGTTGGCGAACTCCACGATCCGCGATCCCCTGAAAGGACGGGCGACCTTTCCCGTCGTGGAGGCCTATCAGATGACATCCGTCTTTCTGGCGCTGATGAGTGCGGCAGCGATCCTGGCCGCCGTGATGATTCCAGGAAACGCCAAGATTTCTCCGGCGGGGCGCCGCGATCGCAGTTCAGCAAACTTGCGCCCATCGGGATAATCAGTTATCTGAATTGACGCTCGCTTCGCGCGAGCAAAATGCTGACGGCCAGGCAGCGTCGGAGTGACCAGCCCCTTGGGTCGTCTGACGCAATATGGCAGCGCTTCGGCGTGGCAACTGTTCGGGTCCACGGGGCCACCGCGGTTCAACGAACCGCAACGACAGATCATAAGGAGAGACAGAACATGCCCATAGTGATTTCCGCAACGATGGAACTAAATCCGGATCATGCCGAGACCATCCTCCTCTCACTCGCGCCAGTCGTCGAGGAAGTGCTCGCGGATCCCGATTGTCAGGCCTATACTTGGGCGCTCGATCCCTTCAGTCCAGGACGCGTACAGATATTCGAGCAATATACCGACACCGAGGCGCTCGCCCGACACTTCGCGATGCCCGGAGTGCGCGGATTGCGCAAGTTGCTGGAAGTCGCCGGCCCCATCAAGGTGGTAAGCACAAAATATCGGGTCGACCATTTCGAGCCGGTTCTGGATTCCACCGGAAAGCCGCGCCCGGACTTCTTCCAGGCACCTCAATAAAGGCGCGCACCTACTGGGCGGTTGCCGAACATAAGAACAGCATTGGACGAGCGACGTTATGATCGAAGCGGATTATGTCATTGTGGGCGGCGGCAGCGCCGGCAGCGTGCTGGCGGCCCGGCTGTCGGAAGATCCCGAGGTCAAGGTCGTTCTGATCGAAGCGGGCGGAGACGGCCGGGGCTTCTGGGTCAACATGCCGGCCGGGGTGATCAAGCTCGTCGGCAATCCCAAGACCGACTGGTGCTACACCGCCGAACCCGACCCATCGATCAACAACCGGCAGGTGATGTGGAATGCCGGCAAGATGCTGGGTGGCGGCAGCGCCTTGAACGGCATGGCCTATAACAGGGGCCTCCGCAGCGATTACGACGCCTGGGAGGCGGCTGGCTGCCCGGGCTGGTCGTTCAGCGAGATCTTCCCTTATTTTCTGAGGGGCGAGGACTGGCGGGGCGAGAAGGACTATCAATCGCACGGGCGCACCGGAAATTTCGCGATTTCGCCCATCCGCTCGCCAAGCCCGCTGGTACCGGCCTTCGTAACCGCGTGCGAGAATCTCGGCATTCCCTATCGGGACGACTCATGCGGCGGCGACATCGGCGGGGTATGGAACGCGCTGACCTTCCAGCGAGACGGGCAAAGGTGCAGCGCCGCCAAAGGCTTTCTCGAGCCGGCCCGCAACCGTCCCAATCTCGAGATACTCACCCATATGCGGGCGAACAATATCCTGTTCGAAGGCCGGCGTGCGGTTGGCGTCAACGTTCGCCGGAAAGACGGGACCATGCAGGACGTGCGAGCCCGCAGGGAGGTCCTGATCAGCGCGGGCGCCACGCAATCCCCGGCCCTGCTGATGCGGTCGGGCATCGGGCCCGCCGCCCATCTTCGCGACCATGGCATAGAACTGGTCGCCGAAAGCCGCAATGTGGGCGAGAACTTGCTTGAGCATCCCTATATAAGGCTGCGCTGGCTGGTCAGCGAACCCACCTTCAACTCCCAGATGCAGACGCTGCCCCAAAAAGCGGGCCAGATGTACCGTTACCTGTTCCGGCGCGACGGTATACTAACCTCGCCCATGATCCAGGCGATCGCGGGCGTGAAGACTCTGCCCGAACTCGCGCAGCCCGACGTGCAGGTGAACTTCATCTCGTTCGTCTTCGATACGACAAAGCCGCCCATGGGCAAGGCTGCAATCGTCTATCCGCTCCACGAACGTCCCGCGATCGGCATGAGCGTGTCGGTCAACCGGGCCTACAGCCGCGGTCAGATCTTGCTGCGCAGCGCTGATCCGGCCGATCATCCGGTCATCCATCCCAATTTGCTGGGCGATCAGCGCGACGTCGACACATTGGTGCGCGCAGGCAAGTTGCTGGAACGGATCGCCGCGAGCCCGGGACTTGGCGAACTGGTGCAGGAACGGCTCGACCCCGAACTGAAGAATGACGCCGACTGGGAACTCTATGTCCGCAACACTGCGGGCATCGGCTATCATGCCAGCGGCACCTGCCGCATGGGCAGCGATGCAGACGCCGTGGTCGATCCGCGGCTTCGCGTGCGCGGAGTCAGTGGCCTGCGGGTCGTCGATGCTTCGATCATGCCGGAACTGGTCAGCGGCAACACCACCGGACCGACGGTGATGATAGGCGAACGCGCATCGGACTTCATCAAGGAGGACGCCGCCCGCTGATCGCGGACGGCGCCGCACCGCTTCAGCTGCGGCCGGTCACCGGGATGCATGCGCCCGTGATCGCCCGGGCCGCATCCGAAATGAGGAAGGCCACGACGTCCGCCAGCGCATCGGGCGCGACCCAGCGATCGAAGTCGGCGTCGGGCATGTCGGCGCGATTGACGGGCGTGTCGATGATCGACGGCATCACCGCGTTCACGCGAACGCCGCGATCCATTTCCTCCGCCGCAAGGCTCTCCGTCAGCCGCATGACGCCGGCCTTGCTCGCCGCATAAGCCCCCATTCCCGACGCGGCCCGGATGGCGGCCTGCGCCGCCACGTTGACGATCACGCCGCCACCCGACCGCAGAGCAGGCAGGATCGCGCGAATCGCGTTGACCGCGGACCGAAGGTTCATCCGGTAGAGCAGGTCCCAGCTGTCGACCGATCCATCACCGACCGTTTCCCAGCGAAACCCGCCGGCAAGGTTCACCAGCCCCGTCACCCTGCCCGAGCTGGTAAGGGTCGTGAACGCCGCAGTCGTTGCCGCCACATCGTTCAGGTCTATGCCGGTCAGCGACGTCGCCTGCCCTACATCTGGCACGGTCCCGGCAAGGTCGACCGCAGCCACTTCGTGGCCCTCAGCCGCGAGTTTGCGCAGCACGCTTTGACCCAGATGGCCTGCAGCCCCTGTTACGATGATCATGAACATTATCCTCCCTGCGAGCGGCGGCGATGCGCGCCGATTTTCCCACGGTCCGCGCAGGCTTGATAGCGTGGCGGATCGGCATATTAAGATATCTGTTTATCGCCAACATCTGCTTCCCGCAAGCGATGCGGTGCAACCTTTATACTTTGCTTCCGGCCTTATTGGCATGGTATTTTCCATTTTTAGGATGGGCGGTCGGCCGCCGGAACTGCGACCGACGCATTGTGTCGCTACCCGGCTTGTCTAGGGCCGAAAAACCATGTAGAGATACCTCTATTGTAATTTGGAGAGGTAAGAGGATGACGGATCTGAGTCGGATGCCGATTTTCGACATTGACACGCATTATGCGGAGCCTGCGGATCTGTGGACGTCGCGGGCGCCAAGTAAATATCGGGACCGCGTGCTGCACGTGCGGGAGAATGAGCAGGAGAACCAGGCCTGGTTTCTGGGCAATCACGAGGTCGGGATGATCGGCCCTGCGGTGATTCGGCCGGACATGAGCAAGGAGCTGGCGACCTATACACTGCCGCGCTTTTCGGAGATGTCCCGTTCGGCCACATATGCGGCGGAGCGGCTGGCGTTCATGGACAGCGTGGGCGTGGGCACGCAGATCCTCTATCCCAACATCATCGGCTTTGGCGCCCAGCGCCTGATGCAGGTGAGCGACGACATCGAACTGCGGCACTGGCACGTCACGGCCTATAATGACGCGCTGGTCGATCTGCAGCGCGAGGGCGAAGGGCGGCTCCTGCCGCAGGCGGCCCTGCCGCTGTGGGATATCGACGCCTCGGTGAAGGAGCTGGAGCGCATCCGCAAAATGGGGCTGACCGGGGTCGCCATGTCCGACAAGCCGGGCGACTTTGGCCAGGCGCTGCTCGCCTCGGACGAATGGGACCCCCTGTTCGCCGCCTGCCAGGATCTGGGCCTGCCGATCAATTTCCATATCGGTTCGGGCGAATCCTTCGACGGCGACAAGGAGAAATGGTGGCTGCCCGACCGCACCTCGCGCCTGCCCGACCGCTCGCTCAACGGCCCGCTGGCGACCTTCACCGCCGTCTCAGGCTTCATGCAGATCGCGGTCGACGTGATGAACCTCATCCTCACTGGCGTGCTGGAGAAATTCCCCAGGCTCAACTTCGTCGTCGTCGAAAGCGGCGCCGGGTGGCTGCCCTTCCTCATCCAGGGCATCGAGCATAATTTCAAGGAAATGCTCTCGCCGGCACAACGCGCCCGCTTCAAGCGCGAGCCCAAGGAAATGTTCATGGACCAGATCTACACCTCATACTGGTTCGAGAACGCCAATTGCGTCGACAGCTTCATCCGCGAATTCGGCGACAACAATTTGATGTTCGAAACCGACTTCCCGCACCCCTCCTCGCTCTATCCCGCCGTCCGCGAAAAGGCCGAGGAAACGCTGGGACACCACCCCGTCGAAACACAGCGCAAAATCCTCTACCAAAATGCCGAACGCGTCTACGGCATCAAGGTTGGTACCCCCAACTCCTCACATTGACCGCCCATCCAAATGGGACCGCTTGAACCAGCGGTCCCATTTGGCCGGTCTTTACGACAAGATATTATGAGAGAAGCCTGAGATGAACCAACCAGTGGGCCATTCGCCCGCACCCTTGTTCGAGCCGGTACGGATCAATGGTCTGACTCTGGCCAATCGGATCGTCATGGCCCCCATGACTCGCCGGAAAAGCCCCGGCGGCATCCCCGGCGCCGACGTTGCCGCCTATTACAGGCGTCGAGCCGAGGGCGAAGTCGGTCTCATCGTTACCGAGGGCACCTGGATTCCGCATGTGACCGCCGGCAATGGCGTTGACGCTCCGAATTTCTATGGGGAAGCAGCGCTCGCGGGTTGGCAGGGCGTGCTGGACGAGGTCCATGGCGCGGGCGGCAAGATCGTTCCGCAACTGTGGCACGTAGGTCAGACGCACCTGCCGAGCGAAGAGGCGCTCTATCAGCATCCGGCTGCCTATGATGAGCGTCTGGCCGGGCCTTCGGGAATGGTGGGCGTGATCGGCCACATGCCGAAGAAGCTCGCCAAGCCCGCCGGCAAGAAGACGATCGACGAGATCATCGATGCCTATGCAACCGCCGCGCAGACCGCGTTCAGCATGGGCTTCGACGGCATCGAACTCCACGGGGCGCACGGCTATATCTTCGACCAGTTCAATTGGTCGGTGACGAACCTGCGGACCGATGAATATGGCGGCGACATCGGCAAGCGCGCTCGCTTCGCATGCGACGCGGTGCGTGAAATCCGGCGCCGGACCAGTCCCGATTTTCCGATCATCATGCGCATCTCCCAGTGGAAGATTCATGACTATCAGGCCAGGCTGGCCGAAACGCCCCAGGATCTTGGCGCGCTGCTCGAGCCGATGGCCGAGGCCGGCGTCGACGCCTTCCACTGCTCGCAGCGGCGGTTCTGGGAAACCGAGTTCGATTCACATCTGAACCTGGCGGGCTGGGCCAAGAAATTGACGGGCAAGCCGAGCATTTCTGTCGGTTCGGTCAGTCTCGAAGTCGATTTCCTCACCACGCATGCCGGCAAGGAGAGCGGCGTGGCCAGCATCGAGCGCCTGATCGAGATGATCGAACGCGGCGACTTCGACATGATCGCGGTCGGCCGCGCGCTGCTGGTCGATCCGAACTGGGCGCACAAGGTCCGGCTCGGTCAGCTGGACGCGATCCTGCCCTATGAACCGGGTGCGATGAATGAATTGACCTGAGCGGCGCCGCCGCCGCTCATTCGTCAGACAGGCCTGCGGCGCGGCCGGACGAACCGACCTTCAAGGCTCGGCGGTCGTTCGCGTCGCAGCGCCAGTTCTCCGCCTTGTCGACGTCACCCGCCCCGATGTAGCGAGCCATCGCCGGATAGGGACAAACGGGCATGGTCCGCCTGACGGGCTTCATCGGATCATCATCCGCATATTTGGTCGCGATTATCTGCTGGGGCGCGATACCCCGTTCCACCCAATCTTCCAGAACCGGCATGGGATCGAAGCTGTTGGGGCCTGCTCCGCCCATGCAATGCTGCATGTCAGGCACCATGAACAGGCGCGCGTTGCGCATCGCCGCCTGCGTTCCGCCAGCCGATCGGTGCATCCGGCGATAGGTCCGGATCGTGGCATAGGGATTCAGCACATGGTCGCTATAGCCATGATAGATCAGCAATTTGCGATCCTTGGCAAAGAATTTCGCCATATTGTCCGGCGCCACTACACCGGCTGTCCATCGTTCAATCGACAGCCGCCTCGCCTTCGCGGTGACGAGGCCTTTTCGGGTGAGCACCTCGGACCCCAGCACGTCCATATCCGGTCGCCGGAAAGTCATGTTGGCGACAGAGCCATAGCCCACGATCCAGCCAAGCGGCCCTTTCATCAGACTGCCCCAGGGCTGGCCCGAGGCCGTACGCGGCGGCATGTCGGAAGCCGAGACTCTCAGCCCCATCATGCTGGGTGCGCCGGGATAGACGTTGCCGCGATAGCCAAGCCCGCCCAGAGGTTCACCATAGGCCAGGAAGCGCCCCTCCCCGTCACGCTGGACCGAGAGATAGGATTGGAGGGTTCTCGCCTGGTCAGCGCTGAGAATCCGCCGGGCCACAAGCGTATCGACGTCGAAATTGCAGGCGGCCGGATTCTGGACGAGACCATCGGCCACGCCGTCTGCGGCGTCGCACTGGCGCGTCACTTCTGCGTCAATCTCGGGCAATCTTTCGAGCGGGATGGGCGATCGCAAGAGGAGGTTTACGGTCGCGACCGCCGATACGCCGCGCAGCGGGTCGGTCGATGGGTTGCCCGCGATGAAGCCGTCATAATCCTCCGGATGGCGTTCCGCCTCGATCAGCGCTTCGCGGCCTCCGCCGGAACAGCCTGCGAAATAGGCCCGGTCGATCGCCTTTCCATAATAGCGGGCTATCAGCGGCCGCACGGCAGCATTGACGGCCGATCTGGCGCGATAGAAATAGTCGGCCAGCGCGGCTTCGGCCGGCTTGCCGTCGGCGTCCACCGCCCAACTGGTGTCGAATGGCGGCAGCAGCGCCTCGGGACTGCCGACATGCCCTGAGTCCGTGCCGATGATGGCATAGCCGCGGCCCAGTTGGCGCTCGTCCAACGGCGGCAAAAACCCATCAAAGCCCCCTCCGCCCTGGAACAGCAGCTTGCCGGTCCAGTCGTCCGGCAGGTTGAGCATGAAGGCGGCCCTGCCAGGAGGGGCGTGACCACCGGACGTTGTGACGTCTCCTTCGACGCGGCAATATTCTTTTCCCGCAGCTGTCCGCACGCGGCGCGCAGATGCGATCGAGAGGTTCGGAGCTGCGAACGCTGAAGCGGCACAACCTTCAGGACGAACCGGTTGGTCTGGAGGAGAGGCGGCGGGTGTCGCCGCATGATAGCCAGCGGCGGTCGCGACCGCGCCCATGCCAAGCGCGACCAGATAGCGCGAAACACGGTTCGACCGTCGTTTCATGATCTTTCCTCTCATTCGAAGCCGCGTCCGGACGTCTGACGGTCGCGGGTCAGCGATATGGCGTGATGGTCAAACAGGTCCGTTCCAGACGGGTCTCGGCTATCAGCCAGCGACCGCCCTGCCGCAGATATCGATCATGATAATGGCCGAAACCGTGGAGCGAACGATCGGGCCACTCGATCTGGTCTTCCATAGCCCAGATGCCCCGCGCCTCGTCGGCCGAAAGCAGCATGATCTGGGGGTTCAAGCCCAAATGCATGGAAGTCGCGTCGGCCAGTCCCCTGCGGATCCAGTCAATGATGGCATAGGGGCCGCTAACGCTGGGCGGCCGCCCGGTATCGGCGGTGCCGGCCGGATGGAGCGAGGCGTCGGGCGTAAACAGGGTTGCGAGGATATCCCAGTCCTTGGTGTCAACACACTGCAGATAGCGCGCCTTGAGCATCCGGATCTCGTCCAGCGCCGCCCCATCATCCTGTTTCATCGGCGGTTTGTCGCTCATCGTCCGAATGCCGTTCCTTTGCGACCGCCGGTCAGACGGTCCACACCGGAGAACGTTTCTCGGCAAAGGCCTTGGGCCCCTCCAGCGCATCGGGATGAGCGCGGTGGCGGATCAGAATGTCAAAGCCGTTCTCATAGGCTTGCGCCAACGGCATTTCCAACGAGTCCCAGATTGCCTTCAGCGATTTCTGGACCGCGGCGGGTGAAACGGCGGCCACAATTCTTGCCAATTCCATCGCCCGCGGCATCAACTGATCGGCTGGGACTACCTCGGACACCATGCTCGTGGCGAGCGCCTGTTGGGCGTTCAACCGTTCGGCCTTGCCCAAGATCGCCAGGCGCAACACGGCCGAAAGCGGCATGCGGCGCATCAGGCCGATGGGTTCCAGGGCGGTGACCTGCCCGACATCGACATGGGTATCGACGAAACTGGCCGCCTCGCTTGCGATCACGATGTCGCTGTCAGCGATGAAATGCAATCCGGCCCCGGCGCAAACGCCGTTCACCGCGCAAATCGTCGGTTTGAAGATGCCAGCCTGCCGGTTGGTGAACTTCGGCACGACGAAAGTCGATGGATCGGGCGGCGCTTCGGCGCTGTCGCGCAGGCCGCCCATGTCGGCCCCCGAACAGAAACCGCGCCCGGCACCGGTTATGATGATGACGCGGACGTCGGGGGCCTCTCCAGCGGCGTGTAGTTCAGCCTCCAGAGCATGCTGCATATCGCGATTGAGCGCATTGAGCCTGTCCGGCCGGTTGAGCGTGAGTTTGAGAATGGAGCCTTCGCGCTCCACCAGCAAAGCATCGGTCGAATCGGCCATCCTGCACTCCGGTTCACATCTGTCGGGCTAGCGGCATGCGTTGCCAGCCCCCTTGCCTTATTGATCATAATCTCTTCCGGATCAATAATAAAGATATCGCTTTTTGCATCTCTCTTTCGCCGCCATATCGAAATTCGGCAATTTTCTTCGCACACGTGTGGACAGCCAGGTCAATTTTGATCTGTAGCAGCCAATTAAGATTACTCTATTGCACTATTTGGCGCATGACTTTAAGACGAGACGAAGGTCTGGACAGCATCCAGCATGTTTCGAGTGGCAGGAGGCCAAAAGCACATGTCGAACGCCATGAAATTCTATATCGGCGGCCGTTGGATTGGCCCCCAGGCAGACAGTCGCACCGTCCCGGTCGTCAATCCGGCGACGGGGGAAGCCGTCGAAGAACTGGTCCTTGGCAGCGAGGCGGATGTCGATCTGGCCGTGTCTGCGGCGCGCAAGGCATTTGCATCCTATTCGGTGACGCCGGTGGCGGAGCGCATCGCCCTCATCGAGCGCATCCTGGCAATCTACAACCGCCGTGCCGCCGATCTCGCTGCTGCGGTCAGGCGGGAAATGGGCGCGCCGGACTGGCTTGCCGCCGGTGCGCAAGTCCCCTCGGGAGCGGCTCATCTCGCCGAAGTGATACGATATGGCCGCAATTTCGCCTTCGAGGAACGCATCCACGAAGGCGGGATGGTCCTGAAGGAGCCGATCGGCGTCTGCGGCCTCATCACGCCCTGGAACTGGCCGCTCAATCAGGTGACCTGCAAGATCGGGCCGGCGCTGCTGGCCGGTTGCACCATGATCCTCAAGCCCTCCCAACTCGCGCCGTTGAGCGCCCTCATCCTAGCGGAAATCATCGATGAAGCGGGGGCGCCGCCGGGTGTGTTCAACCTGGTGAATGGCGATGGGCGACGGGTCGGCGACCATATGGCGCGCCATCCCGACATCGACATGATCTCCTTCACCGGCTCCACGGCGGGAGGCGTCGCCGTTGCGGAAGCCGCGGCCGGCACGATCAAGCGCGTCGCCCAGGAACTGGGCGGCAAGTCGCCGAACATCATCCTCGACGATGCGGATCTCGCCAAATCGGTTCGCAACGGCGTCATCCAGTTGATGGTCAACTCCGGCCAGAGCTGCAATTCGCCCTCACGCCTGCTTGTCCCCCGCGCACTGCACGACCAAGCGCGCGAAATTGCCGTTGCGACGGCCAACGCGATCAAGGTGATGACGCCGGAGGACGCCGAGCGCGGCGCAATGGGTCCGCTCGCCAACGCGTCTCATTTCCACAAGGTCGCTGAACTCATCGAGGCCGGAGTGGCGGAGGGATGCGATCTGGCGGCGGGCGGCGGACGGCCGGAGGGGCTTGAAATGGGCTTCTACCTTCGACCGACCATTTTCGCCAATATGGACAATGATGCCCTGCTGTCGCGGGAGGAAATCTTCGGCCCGGTCCTCGTCATGATTCCCTTTGACGATGATGACGACGCCGTCCGCATCGCCAACGATACGCCCTACGGACTGGCCGCCTATGTCCAGTCGGGCGATCTCGACAGGGCAAAGGCCGTCGCCCGGCGCCTGCGCGCCGGATCGGTGTCCCTGTGCGGCGCGCCCGCCGATTTTTCCCTGCCTTTCGGCGGCTACAAACGATCGGGCAATGGCCGCGAATGGGGCATTTTCGGGGTCGAGGATTATCTCGAGGTGAAGGGCGTCGCCGGCTGGAAATAACCGCCGCTCGGCGCGCCGTCTGGTTTCCCATTTATATTTATCGAAGAGGATGGAATTTTGCAGGACATCGAAACCGAGATCAAGGACGGCATCTGCTGGATCTGGCTCAATCGTCCGGAAGTAAGCAACGCCGCGCGCGTCCAGACGGTGCGCGAGATGTGCGGGGTGCTGGACGCCGCAGAGGCGAATCCGGAGGTGCGGGCACTGGTGTTGAGCCATCGCCACAATCACTTCCTTGCCGGGGCCGATTTCGGCCTGCTCCAGGAACTCAAAAACTACACGCCCGTCCAGGTTCGCGATGAAATTTACGCGCATTTCCAGGGCGTGGCGAAACGATTGCATCTGTTCAGCAAGCCCACCGTCGCCGCTCTTCGCGGCGCGGCGATCACGGTGGGATGCGAACTGACACTGGCGTGCGACTTCCGTCTGGTCACCGGATCGGCGGTCTTCCATGAAAACTGGCTCCGCATGGGTCTGCTGGCGCCGCTGGGCGGCATGAAGGCGCTGGCCGCCCTCATCGGCTATGGCCGGGCGAAGGAGATGATGCTGTTGAGCAAGCCGGTCGGCGGTGCCGAGGCTGTCGAGATCGGCCTCGCCACACGGCTTCTGGAGGATGATGGCTTCGAAGATTCGGTCCAGGCCTTCGCGCTGGAACTCGCAGCCAAACCCCCTCTGGCTTATGCGGCCGCCAAGGACGGGCTGCGTCGCGGGCTGGAGACGAGCTTCGATGAGGGATGGGCTCTCAATCTGCTCGCGCAGAATGTCCTTATCGGATCCTCCGATTATCGCGAGGGGCTGAGCGCCGCGCTCGAACGGCGCGATCCCACGTTCACCGGCAACTGATCGGACAAGGAATACGCAAGATGCCGAACCCGATCGAGGATTTGTTCTCCCTCAAGGAGAAGGTGGCGCTGGTCACCGGCGGGCGCAAGGGGCTGGGGTTCGAGATCGCGCGGGTTCTGGGTCAGGCCGGCGCCAGGGTTTTCATCAGCGGCCGGTCGTCGAGCGAGGTCGAGGCGCCTGTCCAGACCCTGTGCGGGGAGGGTCTGGACGCCGAGATTTGTCCGTTCAATCTCGGGGACCCGGCTGAGGCCGACCGGGCGGTCGCGTTCATCCTTGAACGGGCCGGCGCGTTGCACGTGCTGGTCAACAACATTGGCAAGCGTCACCGCGCCGTCCTTGAGAAAATCGATCACCACATCCTGTCGGACATGCTGAACGTCAATCTGGTCGCCGTCTATGCCGCCTCCAGGGCCGCCATTGCGGCGATGCGGCCCCAGAAATGGGGCAGGATCATCAACCTTTCGACCACATCGGCGATCAGGGGCATCAAGGGCGACCCCGCCTATATCGCCAGCAAAGGTGGCGTGAGCGCGCTGACGCGGGCATTGGCGGCGGAAGCGGGCGCCGACAACATCACCATAAACGACATATTGCCAGGTCCCTTCGCGACCGAAACCAATGCACGCATGGTCCAGGCGGCGGAGGAAGATCCGCGCAAGAATATCGTTGCCCGGCGAGCGCCGCTGGGCCGGTGGGGCCAGCCAAGAGAGATTGCGGGTGCCGCGCTGTTCCTTGCATCGGATGCCGGTGCCTATGTGACCGGACAGATGCTGATCGTCGACGGCGGCATTTCTTCGCAGCTCTATTAGAGCGGTTGAGCGGCGCTGGCCTTCGGCTCCGGACGTCTGGAGCATCGTGCGAAAAAGTGGAAACCGGTTTTCGCGAAAAACGATGCGACAACAAAGAACTAGCCCGCCTTATTCACCAAAAGTGTCCTGAAGGGTTGGCGGGAGTGGCGTAAGCCTCTGATCTGAATTAGGAACTGGGTGTCTAAGCCGAACCTGCCGCAGGGCAGAAAATGCCACGGGCCACACCCGCCATGAACGATGATATCGCAAGCTCATTTGGATTCCCAGCAGTCGGCCGCAAGAAAATCACAGCTGCGTTCGACGGTGGCCGGCTTACCTCGGATGGCGGTGTTCTACTGCTTGCACAGGCCGAGCGCGCGATGGGGATTTGCCAGCGCCTGGCGGCTTGTATTGCCGATCCGCGCGATCCAGCGCGGGTGATCCATCGCCTGGATGACATTCTGCGTGCCCGTGTGTTCGCGATTGCGTGCGGCTATGAGGATGCCGATGATCTCGATGCTCTGCGCGACGATCCAGGCTTCCGCCTGGCGCTCGGCAAGCTGCCGGAATCGGGCGCGGGGCTGGCCAGCCAACCGACGATGAGCCGGTGGGAAAATGCACCGACTACGCGCGAACTGGCCAGCATGATGGCCGCGATGATCGACATCTACTGCGCCAGCTATCCCGCCCCTCCGACAGCGGTCACGCTGGATATCGACGACACGTGCGACGTCGTGCATGGCTATCAACAGCTCTCGTTCTGGAACGGGCATCATGGGGAGCGCTGCTTCCTACCGATCCATATCTACGACACCGCGACCGGCAGGCCGGTGGCCATGCTGCTGCGCACAGGCAAGACGCCTTCTGGAAAGGAGGCGGCGGGGCACATCCGACGCCTGGTGCGTCACCTGCGCCGTAATTGGCCCGATACCCACATCACTATCCGCGGCGACGGGCACTATGGTCGACCCGAGGTCATGGCCTACTGCGATGCGGCCCGCGTCGATTACGTGTTCGGCCTGCCCACCAATTCAGCGCTGCGCGCCGATCCCGCCATTGTTGCGGTCGCCGATGCCTGCGCGGTCAAGCGCGCCCAGCGTCAGTGTCCCGTCCTGCGCAACTATGCCGAGACCCGCTATGGGGCAAAGACCTGGAAGTGCCAGCGTCGCGTCGTTGCACGGATCGAGGCCAGCACGCTGGGCATGGACATCCGCTATGTCGTCACCTCGTTGGCAACAGGATCGGCCGAGCACATCTACGACACGCTCTACTGCGCGCGTGGTCAGGCCGAGAACCTGATCAAGCGCCACAAGTCCCAGCTCGCCAGCGACCGAACCTCGTGCCGCTCGGCCAATGCCAATCAGATGCGCCTGATACTGCACACTGCCGCATACTGGCTGCTATGGCGCATCCAGCAGGCGATGCCCAGGACCGCTGCTCTGGCAAGCGCGGAGTTTACCACCTTGCGCCTGCGGCTGCTCAAGGTCGCTGCGCGCGTCGTAGAAAGTGCTAGCCGCATCCGCATTGCCTTCGCTTCCGCCTGTCCGGATGCCGACCTGTTCCGCGCCCTCGTTCTCCGGCTGAAGCCTGCGCCGACGTAGCCCATGCGGCAGCGCCGCAGAACTCCGAGCCCAGCCCTTCAACCCGAAAAGCCCATCAATCCGAATGCGGTGAAACAAACGCCAGCGATGCCGGTCGTCCGCGCAATACAGCCAGCCGCAGCAAATGCCCAGAGCGGGCCCGAAACCGAGCGTCGTGAATAAGAGAGGCTAGTGGATTGATTCCAACGTTTGGAACCCTCGGTTTCGGGCTGCGATGATGTCGTCGGAATTGGCTTTCCAGATGAAGGGTTTGGGGTTTGCGGCGTTGTATTCGCGGATGAAGCGATTGATGGCGGCCTGGAGATCGACGAGGGAATGGAAGACCCCGTGTTTGAGCCGGCGTCGGGTCAGCTTGGCGAAGAAGCCCTCGACGGCATTGAGCCATGAGCTGGAGGTTGGCGTGAAATGGAAGGTCCAGCGCGGATGGCGGGCGAGCCATTGCTGGACCTTGTCCTTTTTGTGTGTCGCATAGTTGTCGAGGATCACGTGGATCGCTTTGTCCGCCGGCACTTCGCGCTCGATACGGTTGAGGAAACGGATGAACTCCTGATGACGATGGCGCTGCATGTTCTGCCCGATGACCGTTCCGTCCAGCACATTGAGAGCGGCAAACAGCGTGGTCGTGCCGTGCCGCTTGTAATCATGGGTCATGGTGCCTGCGCGGCCCTTCTTCATCGGCAGGCCGGGCTGGGTGCGGTCGAGCGCCTGGATTTGCGACTTCTCATCGACGGACAGCACCACCGCATGAGCCGGCGGATCGACATAGAGGCCGACGATTTCGGTGAGCTTCTCGGCAAACGCCGGGTCGTTCGACAGCTTGAAGCTGCGCCAGCGGTGCGGGCTGAGACCGTGCGCCTTCCAGATCGCCTGCACCGTCGAGGCGGCAACGCCAGCCACCTTCGCCATGGCGCGCAACGTCCAGTGGGTCGCCTCGTGCGGGGGCGGCTCATGCGTCAGGCGGACGATCTCGGCGACATGCGTGGGCGGGATCGGCGCCTTGCCGGGCGGACGGGATTTATCGCGAAGCAGACCCTCGACGCCTTCGTTCATGAAGCGTTCCTGCCATCGCCAGACGCAGGTCTTGGACTTGCCCGTCGCGGCCATGATCGCCGAGGTACCCAGACCATCGCCGCTCAGCAGCACAATACGGGCCCGCCAAACGTGCTTCTGCGGGCTCTGCGGGGCCGCTGTAATGTCGCACAATCGCTGACGGTCGGCGGCGGACAGGGTGAAAGTGATGCCATCGCGCATCCTCTCAGACTCGCACGCCAGCAAGCCGATGGGAATCCCCCATCGGACTCTTTTGTTCCGGTCAATCCACTAGGGCGTGCGACCTGCGTCCGATTTAACGCAGCGCGCTCTAGAAACGGCGTTCGGCAAAACGACCGGCGGGCAATACCAAGGGGAGCTGGAATAGCCCCTCCCCCGGCGCGCCATCAAGCCCGTTCGAAGATCGCGGCCATCCCCTGGCCGCCGCCGACGCACATCGTTTCCAGCCCGTAGCGCGCCCCGCGCCGCTGCATCTCATGCAGCAACGATGTCATGATGCGCATGCCGGTCGCCCCGATGGGATGGCCGAGCGAAATGCCCGATCCATTGACGTTGAGCCGGTCGGGATCGTGCCAGCCCCAGCCTTTCAGCACCGCGAGAACCTGCGCCGCGAAGGCCTCGTTCAGTTCGACGAGCCCCATATCATCCCATCCGAGTCCGGTCCTCTGGAACAGGCGCTGGACCGCGGGGACGGGACCGATGCCCATCCGTGCCGGATCGCAACCGGCCGCCGACCATCCGACGAGGAAGCCCATCGGTTCCAGACCCAACTGCGCCAAACGATCCTCGGCAACCACCAGACAGGCCGATGCGGCATCATTCTGCTGGCTGGAATTGCCTGCGGTCGAAACGCCGCCCTTCATCATCGGCCGCAGGGAGCTGAGCGTTTCCAGCGTCGTATCCGCCCGGATGCCTTCGTCGCGATCAACGATGACGGCGCCGCCGCGTTGCGGCACGGGAACGGCAACCATTTCCTTTGCAAACCAGCCATTCGCCGTCGCCACCGCCGCGCGCCGATGGCTTTGCGCCGCAAGGGCGTCGCAGTCTTCGCGCACGATATGGTAATCCCGCGCCAGATTTTCCGCCGTCTCGATCATGCCGGAAATGACGCCGAACCGTTCCACAGGTTGGGACCGTTCCCGTCCGCGCTCCAATCGGTCGTGGAACTTCACCGAACCGGCCCGCGCCCCCGCGCGCATGTCGGTAGAATAATATTCGATGTTGCTCATGCTCTCGACACCGCCCGCGATCGCCACATCGACGGCGCCGGTCTGCACCATCATGGCCGCGGTCGTGAGCGCCTGAAGACCGCCCGCGCAGCGGCGATCGATCTGGAGACCGGGAACCTCGATCGGCAATCCCGCCGCCAGCCCCGCCCATCGGCCGACACAGGGCGTTTCGCCATTGGCGTAGCTCTGCGCGAAGACGACGTCCTCGATCAAGGCCGGGTCGATGCGACTTCGCTCGACCACCGCTTCGATCACAAGCTTGCCAAGCTCACCTACGGACACGCTGCGCAAAGCGCCGAGAAATTTGCCGATCGGCGTTCGGACGGGGGCGACGATGGCAGCGCGTCTCATGCTTCTCTCCAGCTCAAATCGGCCAGCTCAAATGGGATCGTAGTTGAATATGGATGCCGACGCCCCAAGGTCGGTGAAACGCGCGCGCAGCGAGGGCAGGCCAGCTTCGACCAGGCCGCTCGCGCTCCAGCCGTCCGGCCGGGATGCGGAGCCGACGGGCCGGGGCTGGCTGAACAGGATCACTTCATTTCCCCGAGCGCCGAAGATCTGGCCCGTCACGTCCGCTGCTCCGTCCGAGGCGAGCGCCACCGCAAGCGGCGCAACCTGATCCGCCCGCATGCCCTCCCGGAAGCGGGCGACCCGCAGTCGGGATGCTTCATCCCTGACCGGTATGCTCGCCGTCATCTGGGTCCATGCAAAGGGCGCAATCACGTTGGAACGGATTCCGCGCGAGGCGCCCTCCATGGCCAGAATGCGCGACAGGCCGGCGACGCCCATCTTGGCCGCGCCATAATTCGACTGGCCAAGATTGCCGATCAGTCCGGACGTCGAACCGAAATGGACAAAAGCCCCCTGACCCTGATCACGGAAATGGCCGACGGCCGCTCGCGAGATATTGAACGCGCCGCGCAGGTGCACCGCGATGACGCTGTCCCAGTCGGCTTCGGTCATCTTGTGCAACATGTTGTCGCGAAGGATGCCGGCAGGATTAATGACAGCATCCAGTCCGCCGAACAACGTGATCGCCTGTTCGACCATGCCCATGACGGCGGCGAATTCCGTGACGCTGTCGCTATTGCTGACTGCATCGCCGCCCGATGCGCGGATTTCTGCGGCCGTCGTCTCTGCCGTGGAGACCTTGTCGGGCTGATCGGGAAGGACCCCCTGCCCGATGTCGTTGACGACAACCCGCGCGCCTTCGCGCGCGGCCAGGAGAGCGCACTCGCGCCCGATGCCGCCAGCCCCACCGGTCACCAGAACCACCTTGCCGTCGAGGATGCCGGTCATGTCCGCGCCTCCCGATCGGGGGTCACGCTGACCGAGCGCTTGATGGGAATATAACCGCCATCGGCGATGAGTTCGGTGCCGGTGATGAAGCCGGCATCATCGGACAGGAGAAAGGCTATGGCCGCCGCGATCTCGTCGGTCGACCCTTCCCGTCCCAGCGGGATCTCGGCTGCGGCCGCGGCGGCCAGGGTCGGATCGGCTGCCTCGCGCGCGGCATGGTTGGCGGTATGGGTGCTGCCCGGCACGATGGTATTGACCCGGACGCCATATTCCGCGGCTTCCATCGCAACGACGGTCGAATAATGGGACAGGGCGGCCTTGGACGCGGCATAGGCGCTCAAATAAGGCATGCCGAGCTTGCTCGCCTGCGATCCCACATTGACAATCGAACCTCGCCGCTGCCGGTACATGATCTTCAGGGCGGCGCTGGTGCCGACGAAGGTCGCGTCGACATTGACGGTGAAGACGCGGCGCCACTCCTCGATGGTCATCGAAACGGTCGGCTTGAAGGTTGCCGCAAAGGCATTACCGACAAAATGATCGAGCCGGCCATATCGTTCGGCGACATCCTCGATCGAAGCCGACAACCGGTCCAGATCGGCGACATCCAGTTGCAGGGTTTCGACCGGCCGGCCGCCCGCCGCGGCAACCGCATCCCGGGCCTTTTCCAGCATCTCGGCGCGGCGTCCGCAGATCACCACGGTCGCCCCCTGGGTTGCCAGGCGGATGGCGGTTGCAAGGCCGATGCCATCGCTGCCGCCGGTGATCATGGCGACGCGGTCTTCAAATGCTAGTTTGGACATGCAAAATCTCCTCTCTCCAGGCGACGATGTCGCACCATGGCCTCCCGCTCGGTGAACCAGAAAACTAGGCCTACCAGCCCGCGAGCGCCGCCGCCCGCGCCCGCAGTGCGGCTGGCAGGCCCATCATCTGCCGATCGACCATCGTGCGCTTCAGGAAGACATGCAGTGGATATTCCCAAGTGTAGCCGATGCCGCCATGCATTTCCACGCTCAGTCGCGCGGTCCTGACCGCGATCTCGGTCACATGCGCCTTCGTCAGCGCTGCCATATAGCATCGACGTTGCGGGATCTCGTCCCAGGCATGGGCGGCATACCAGATCAGCGGACGGCACGGATGAAGTTCAGCGGCGGCATTGGCCATCTGATGCTTCAATCCCTGAAAAGTGCCGATCAGACGGTCGAACTGCGTGCGTTCCTTGGCATAGCTGACCGCCATGTCCAGCGCCCGGCCCGCGGCGCCATAGGCATCGGCCGCCAGCAGGACCAACAGGGCATCATGCAGAAGCGCAGCCGGTTCCGCGTCCGATCCCAAAGGGTCCGCCACGGCGTCCGCAAAGTCGATATCGGCCAGCGGACGCATTCGATCAAGCGATGAGACGGGATTTCGCGATACGGCCGGATCACGCCCGTCGACAAGACCCAGCCCGCCGCCCGCCAGGCCAATCAGGAAGAGGTCGGCCTCCATGCCCCATTCGACATGGGACTTTCGCGCCGTGACGCGAGGCCCCGCCGATCGCCACTCTTCGGGACGCCACCCACCTTCTGGTTCGGCAAGGGCGAAGGCGGCGATCATGGTTCCGCTCTGAAGAGGCTCCAGCCAGCCGTCGCGCTGGGTCGGGGTTCCGAACGCCGCCACGAGCCACGCGGCCAGAGCGTTGTTCACCACCGGAACGGCTGCGCCATGGGCCCCCAGGGCATCGGCGATCACCGCCAATGTCAGCAGGCCCAGTTCCAGCCCGCCCGCTTCGGCCGGCACCATCACCGCACCCAGGCCCATTTCATTCAACCGGGGCCACAGGACGGCGTCGAGACCGCCTTCATCGAATCTGCCGACAAGCCTGTCTTGCGGCAGATGGTCGCCAAGGAGCTTGGCAAGCGCCTCGCCGATGGCCTTTTGATCGTCTGTCAGGTCGAAATGCATCGGACTTGCAACCTCATTCGCGCGGAAGGCCCAGGCCCCGTTCGGCAATAATGTTCCGCTGGATGTTGGACGTACCCCCCGCGATCGACAGCCCCAGCGAACCCATGATCTGCCGGTTCCACTTCTCGGGACCGGCCGGCCCGGTTTCCGCCGGCATGGGCAGAAGGGCGTCGCCCAAGATGTCAGAGGCGATCTGCGAGACCAACTGGGCGATATTCGTGTTGTTCAGCTTGTTGCTGAGGCCAAGGACGCCCGTGCTTTCTCCGCTGACCGCAAGGGTCGTCTGATAATGGCTGGCGCAGATTTGCGCCTGAACATAGCCATCCAGAATTGCCAGCTTGTCGCGGATGATCGGGTCCTCGATGGCGGGCCTGCCGTTTACCATCGTCTGACGCGCGATCTTGAGCAGGTTATGCTGGAGATGCGTGGCGCGGGACGCCGAACCGACCGAAGCCCGCTCATGCTTGAGGTTGACGCGGGACACTTCCCAACCCTTGCCGCGTTCGCCGACGATCCAGTCGGCCGGCGCCCGGACATTGTCCAGGAACACCTCGCTGAATTCGCTTTCGCCGCTGATCTGGCGCAGCGGCCGGACGGTGATGCCGGGCTGCCTGAAATCGAGCAGGATGTAGGACAGTCCCTGGTGTTTCGGCGCACCCGGTTCCGTGCGCACAAGGCAGAACATGTAATTGGATTGATGCGCCCGCGTGGTCCAGATCTTCTGGCCGTTGATGATCCAATGGCCATCGACGAGCTCGCCGGTGGTCCGCAAGGACGCAAGGTCGCTGCCGGAGCCCGGTTCGGAATAGCCCTGCGCCCATTCGAACGCGCCCGTAAGGGTCTGGGGAATGAAATGCTCTTTCTGCCAATCGGTCCCCAGTTCCAGCAGGACGGGCACAAGCATCGACATGCCGTTGCCCGAAACCTCCTTGGGTGCCCGGGCACGGTTGAATTCCTCGGCAATGATCTGGGCGCGCAGGATGTCCACGGGCTGTTCGGACCCGCCGAATTTTTTGGGAATGCCGCGGTAAAGATAGCCGTGCTGGGTGGCGAGCGCGCGAAAGGCTGCAACCTTCCCGCTGTCCCTTGCGTCGGATGGCGTCCAATGGGTCGCCAGAAACGTCCTGAGATCGGCTCTGTAGCACCGGTGTTCGTCGCTGAATGAAAGGTCCATCCTAAATTCTCTTCGCCTCTCCGCGCCCTTCGGCTCCCGCCGGGTCGAGCCTATCGTTAGAGAAATTTCTGCGCCATTTAAAGAGTAAACTCAATTAAAATTTATCCAGTTATTCCTGATTATTAGACTATTATCCGGAGCGATCGCTCCCTTGACGACCGATCGCTCCGAGCATGGTTTCGATACGCGTCCGCAGGTCGTCGGTCGTCGCCATTTCCAGCAGCGCGTTCAATTCCGAACATGCCGGACCGTAGCTTTGCGTGAGCAGGTGCAGCCGGACCAGTTCCCAGCGCGGATGCACATAGGCCGGCCCCACCGCCTTCATCCGCTCGTAGCAGACAATCGCCCGCTCGATGTCGCAATCCTCTTCCGCGCGCGCCGCCTGATTGAGCAGCAACCGCAACAATACGATATGGTTGGACATGGGGCCAATGCGGGGCAGCGCCTGGCTCGAACCGGTCAGGCTCCCTATCATCGCCGCCAGCCTTTCCGTGGGAAAGCGGTCGCCTTGATTGAAGGGATCAAGCAACACCGTGTTCTTCGCCGGTCCCACCCGGACCAGGACATGACCGGGCAGGTCCATCGGATAGGCCGTCCAGCCCATGCGGCGGGCCTGCGCGACATAGAGGATCGACAGGGCGACGGGCAGGCCGCGCCTGCGGTCGATGACCCGGATCATATCGGCATTGACGACAGCGTCATAAGCCTCGCGGTCGCCCGTGAAGCCGAAACCGCCGTGCAGCACGCCTTGCAGCGCGGCAGCCTGATCCTCACCGGTCGCCGCCCCGCCCGCCTGGGCGGCAAGCGCAGTGCCAATCTCCTGGAGAACCAGCCTGTAGGGAGCCAGATCGATCCCCGGATGATCCAGCGCGCTGAGATCGAGCGCAGCGAGGTCGAGGTCGATCGCCTCCTCGTCCATTGCGCCCAACTCGCTCAGAGCATCGCTCACGGTCTCACCCCGCCGGCTGGTCGAACAGGGCTAATAGCTGCGGGCGGCTGACTTTCATCGAATCCGTGCGCGGAAGCGCGGCCACGGCGATCACGCGGGTGGGCATCTGATAGGGCAACAGGCGCGCGCGAAGATAATCCAGCATGGCGGCTGAGTCGGGAGAGGCTTTGCCGGTCTTGGCGACATAGGCGGCGACCGGGACCTGTCCCAGCCGCGGATCCGGCGCACCTGTCACGGCTGCCTCAAGAACGCACTCGTGGCTCTCAAGCGCTTTCACGATGTCGGCTGGCTGGATCTTGAAGCCGCCCCGGATGATCGCGTCGTCAGTTCGCCCCTTGATCCAAAGGAAGCGGTCGGCATCGACGACCGCCAGATCAGTCGTGCGCACCCAGCTGTTGCCATCGCCCACCTGGCGGCCGCGCAGTTCGAGAATGCCGGTTTCGCCAGACGGCAGGGGGGCGCCGCTGTCCACATCGACCACACGACCGTCCACCCCCGGATTCAGTCGGCCTACAGCGCCGTATTTCGCTTTTCCAACGCTCTGATGATCGGCCAGCGTCCAGCCCGCGACACCACCAAATTCAGTTGCGCCATAATTTTGGAGGACCGGTATATTGTAGACCGACTGAAACTCCTCCGCCAGTTCCAGAGGAAGCGGCGCCGTGCCGGTGCGGATGGCCGAAAGGCTGGAGATGTCCTCCGCGGGCACCTTGGCATCGAGGATCATGCGCAGCCCGGCGGGCGGCATCGATACGACCCTGGGGCGATGCCGCCGGGCGGCGTCCCTGAAGGTTTCCACCGAGAATTTTTCCAGCAGGCACGAGCGTCTGGCGGCGATGATCGCGTTCATGAGCGCCAGCAGGCCGCCGATATGCGCGAACGGCGCCATCAGCAGCTGCACGCCGCTGCGCAGTTTCGGCGCGTCGTTCCCTCCACGCCCGGCCTCGAAAACGGATGCGCCCAAAACCGCTGCCTCGAAATTGGAACGCGGCATGGCAATCCGCTTCGGCTTGCCCGTCGTTCCGCTGGTGAGCATCTCGAGCGCGGTTCCCGGCGCCGATCGCCGTCCCGGGGAAGGCGCAGTTTCGGGCGTGAAGGCGACGAGCAGCTGCGCGTCTGCGTCGGGCGCGGCCGGCATCGCAATGCATAATGCGCCGACGGCCTTCGCTGCGGCCAGAACCGGCGCGCGGTCCCAATCCTCGCTCGTTGCGACGACCACGGCAGGGCAGCCGCTCCGGATGTCGTCCGCCAGTTGCGCATCCGGATAATTGGGATTGAAACCGACCAGGCAATGATGCTCACCGAACACGGCGAGAATGGGAGCGATCAGTTCCGCCCGGTTGCGCATCAGCACGCCTACCCGGGTGCCAGGCCCCAGATCGCTGTCCGCGATGATGGCAGCCACACGCCCGCGCAGACGGTTCAGATCACCCCAGGACCACCACCGTCCGCGAAACTCCACTGCGGGCGATGCCGGCGAAATCGCCAGCACGGTATCGATCGCTTTTGCCACACCGTTCATCGTGGGTCCTCTTCACATGGGTTTTCCCCGCCGCCGCGTCGCATCACAGCACCAGCGAGGAGCCGCCATCGCACACCAGCAACGTGCCGTTCACCAGACTTGCGGCCGGCGACAAAAGGAACATGATCGCAGCCGCGACTTCCTCCGGGCGGCCGGCGCGGCCCAGCGGATTGCGGTTCACGATCTCCTTGCCACGTTCGGTTAGCAGCGTGGCCTGAAGACGCGCCGTGTCGATGAGACCGGGAGCCACGGCATTGACGCGAAGCCCACCCGGGCGCGAAACCGCCATGGAGCGCGTGAGGCCGACGATGCCGGCTTTCGCCGCGCTGTACCATTCGCCCAGGCCAAGCAGATTGCCGGCAACCGAGGCGACGTTCACCGCAACCGGATCGACCGGGGCACCTTCGAGCCAGAGGCGCGTCATCTCCCGCGTGGCGACAAGCGACAGCATCAAGGCCTGGTCGAAGGGAAGAACCGCCCCACTTGGCGGGCCTGCGTTGTTGACGAGATAGGCGGGGTGGTGGGCCGCCATGGCCGCCTTCATCGCCTGTTCGACCGCTTCGACGTCACCGATGTCGACGACGGCGGTTGCGATCAGCCGGTCGGAGCCTGCCGTTCGAATGTCGTGCTCCAGAGCCTCCAGCCCGGCGCCGTCAATATCCCATGCGATCACGCCGAGTCCCTGACGGTTCGCCTCCAGCGCGGTTTCCCGGCCGATGCCGCTCGCCGCGCCGGTGATGATCACCGTCCCGGAATCAAAGCCGTAGTTGCGGTCGCGCTGCTTCACCATGTCCGGTCCTCCCGACTATAATTGATAGCCGCCGTCGACCGACAGGGCGGCCCCGGTGACATATCCCGCCATGTCGCTTGCGAGGAACAGGACTGCATTGGCGACATCGTTCGGATCGCCCCGGCGGCCCAGCACGCTGGGACCCCCGTCATTGCTGAAGCTCTGCTGGCCGAGCCGTTCGATCATGCGGGCGCGGGCGACGTCGGTGCCGTGCGTATCCACGCCGCCGGGAAGAACGGCATTGACGGTGATGCCGTATCCGCCAAGTTCCTTCGCCATCGCCTTGGTGGCGGAATCCACCGCGCCCTTGGTCGTGGCGTAGACCGACAGCAGACGGTTGGGCCGGGAGGCGGCGGGCGACGACAGATTGATGATGCGGCCCCCGCGCTTTTCGCTGACCATGATCCGGGCGGCGGCTTGGGCATGGAAATACATGCCCTTGACGTTGAGGTCCGCCATCAGGTCGAACTCGGCCTCCCCGACATCCAATACGGCGCCGGGCAGGTAAATTCCGGCATTGTTGACCAGAATGTCCAGCCCACCGAACCGTTGCACGGCAGCCTGCGCCACTTGCTCGCCGGCCGCCGCCGCCGATGCGTCGGAAACCATGCCGAAGACGCGCAGCCCGTCGGCGGTCATCGCCGACACCGTTTCGTTCAGCCTTTCCCCGTCGATATCGGTCAGCAGCACCGCAGCGCCCGCCTCGGCAAGACGCCGGGCTACGGCGCGGCCAATGCCCAATGCCGCTCCAGTCACGATGGCGACCTTGCCATCCAGGCATAGCAGATTTTGCAATCCCTTCATCAGCCCCTCTCCTTCCTTCTCTTCTTTTCGCGCTTCGAGGACCAGCGGCTCACGCCTGGTCGAACAGCACGTTCAGCGGTTCGTGGGACCGCAGAAGCAGATTACCGAAAGCCGGCGGTTCCCCGGCGGGGTCGAAGCGGAGATTGCGCGTCCGCTCCAGTATCTGCGTGACTGCCTCGATCAGCTCGACACGGGCGAGCGCCGCGCCGACGCAGGTGCGAGGCCCTGCGTTGAAGGCGAGATGCTGGCGCGCGCGTTGACGGTTGAGATCCAGATGGGCCGGACATGCGAACCTTGCCGGATCCCTGTTCGCGGCAGCGTTGATGACGATCACCGTGTCGCCCGCGCGGATGTGCCGGCCGCCCAGTTCCTGATCGGTCCTGGCCGACCGGAATCGGAACTGGACGGCGCCGTAGAGGCGCAACACTTCCTCGACGAAGGTGGCGATCTTGTCGGGACCGCCTTCGATCAGCGCCTGGCGCGTATCCGCGTCCTTGACCAGCCGATACACGGCGTTGGCGATCGCGATGGCGGTCGTGTCGGTCCCCGCAAGGAAAAGCTCGCGGACATTGGCATAGACGTCTTCGGCCGTGAAATCGCGGATAATCTCGGGTCCTTCCCGCCACATGCGGCTGATCAGGTCGTCGCCCGCGCCCTCCTTGCGCGCCTCGATGATCGGCATGATGAAATCGCGAATTTCATCGGCGGCGGCCATGGCGGCTTCCCCCTCGCCCTTGGCGCCTCCCTCGATCCAGGCAACGATCGGCATATGGAGATCGTAGACCTTTTGCGCCAGGGCGTCATCCCGCCAGTCCAGCCCGCAGACGGCCAGGAAAGACCGGATGACGAGCGCATGCGCGAAATCCCAGCCGAGTTCGGCATGCCCCTTGTTCACGAAACGCTCGATCACGCCTCCCACCACCTCGCGGATATATTTTTCGCGATACTGGTTGGACACCTTGGGCGAGAGGAGCCTGAGCAGCAGGATGTGGGTCGCGCGATGCTCGTCGCCCTGCCGGATCACCACGTTGCGAGGTCCGCCCCTTACCTTCACGAAGGTCGGGTTGTTCGGATTTTTCGGGGGGAAGAGGTCTTCCCGTTCCATCACGAAGCGACACAGATCATAGGATGCGACGAGCCATGCCTGCATGCTCTCGTCCCAGATCACCGGTCCGCTCTCCCGGTAATCTTCATAGGCGCCATAGGGATCGCGTCCCTCGAGCGAGGTCAGCGGGGACAGATGGCTGTCAGCCATGCGCACATTCCTTCCATGGAGGCGGATCTCGATCCCGTCATGCCGTCGTTCCGGCGGGCAGCGTCTTCGAGAGCCAGTCGATCTGGGCGGCCGTCGCCGTTTCGAGGCCGGGCGAGGTGTAGACGTCAAGTTGGGACATCGGCAGCGGCAGCAACGTCTTCGGTTCGAGCGCCGCACCATAGGCGCGCATGATATCGCCATAGGGATGGACCGAGTCCGGTCCCAGATTGGCGGCGATCAGCAGGGCGCGGGGCGCTATCCTGTCGATGAAGCGTTCGGCGGAAAATTCGAGGATTTTCTCGATGGATTCCAGACTGATCCTGTCGGCCGTCTCTTCCCCCGCCGCGCGCCGCGCCCTGGCGCCTGCCTCCATGAAGCTGGCGAGCTGGTCATCGGCGGCCAGTCCACACAGAAATCCGCTTCGGCAGCTGGCGAACTTGGCGACGGACCGCGAAATCCCGCCCGCATGCCGCAACGCCCGATCGGCCGCGACCGCCTCCAGCAAATCGCGCCATTGCGCCGGATCGCGCATCCCGCGCAGCCAGCGGAACCCATCGACCACCGGCACCTGAGCGATGACGGCCTTCACCCGCTGGTCCACCGCTGCGGTATACAGCACGACGCCGCCGGCAAAGCTGGTGCCCCATAGCGCGATCGCATTGGGATCGACATCCTCACGCTGCTGGAGACAGCTGATCGCGTTGCGGAAATCCTCCACCTGATCGAGCGGGAAAAGCTGGCCCCGCGGCAGGCCGCCGCTGTCGCCGAAATAGCGATAGTCGATGGCGAGCGCGCGATAACCGGCGCGAGCGAAAAGCTCCGCCACCGGCAGCACCGGACCGCGCAGACCGCCATAGCCGTTGCCCAGAATTATCGCTGGACGACGTCCGTCCGGCGCCGTTTCCGCCGGATGGAAGAGATCGCCGACACAGGCGTCGCCGCCAGAGCGGAAAGTCACTCTTTCGCGGACCATTTTCGTCATGGCCTGCACCATCCCCCGCCTTAGAGTCCGCGGTTGGGGTAACGCTGAGGACTGGCCTCCGCAGTCGTGATATAGGGCAGAATTTCCTCGCCGACACGCCGAATACTGGAACAGACCTGTTCATGGGACAGTTGTCCGAACTGTTGCAGGCAAAGCAGCCGCTCGACACCCGCTTCCTTGAACTTTAGTATCTTGTCGTAACAGGCCTCGGCATCACCGATGATGACCGAGTCGACATGCGTGATCGCCTCATAGGCTTCCTCCGGATCGATGGCCATGCCCAGATACTGGCGATTGAGTTGCCGGATCACGGGATGCGGATCGTTGGGGTCGCAAGCCGGATCGGCTTCCCCTTCCACCGAGGCTTGCCGCCAGCTCTGCCCGCCGGGAATGGCTTCGCTGCGGATCGCGGCCAGCAGCCGGTCCCGCGGAAATTTAAGGACGCCTGGCGCGGCGTTCACATACCACATGGCCGCTTCGGCTGCGCGGCTGTCGATGGCTGCCTGGCGCGAGGCCGCGCAATGGACGAAGGTGAACAGGCCGAACCCGTCGTTCGGAGCCGCCACCTCCTCTTCGCGTCGCTGCCCGCCTTCGGCGAAGACCTTCATCAGCTTCAACGTCTTGGCGACCGGTTCCATGACGGTCGTGCCGATGAAGCCGACACCCAGCCGGCCAGCCGTGCGCGCCCCCTCCTCGCTCATGCCCATGCACCAGATGCGCGGGAACTTCTGCACCGGCTTGGGCACGATGCTCACCGACGGGACCGAAATGACGTTGCTCTCCCAGGAAAAGCTCTCATCGGACCACATCTTCGGCAGCATGCGGGTCAGTTCGTCGAATTGCGGCTGCGTGTCTTCCTTGGGGACGCCGAACGTGTCCCATTCGCAGACGGAGGAACGAGCCAGCCCCATTTCGAGTCGCCCGTCGCTGAGCACATCCACGAACGCCGCGCGCTCGGCCACCCGGATCGGATGATTGATCTGAAAGGGGGTGAGAACGCCCGAATGGCCGATTCGCAACCTGTTGGTCGACATCGCCAGCGCGACGTTGAACATTTCGGGCGTCGACGAAAGGCTGAATTCGCCCGCGCCATGATGTTCGACGCTCCACCAGCAATTATAGCCCAGATCGTCAGCAATCTTGGCCTGTTCAAGAGCGTTACGGATCACAATCGCTTCGCTCGCGGAGGTCCACCGCTGGGCGCGCTGCATTTCCGAAAAGATATCAAGGAACATTCTTCGTTTACCTCTCCGCCCACGGCTGACCGTATGGCATGTCAACCCGCAAGCCACGGGCACATAGTTCATCAACGGACCGCACCCCCCCTCCAAGCTCGTCCCCTTAAGGGCATGGTTTGGCCCACCGTCGCGCAAATGGCCTTACGCTGAACAACCCTTACCGCGTTCACGCTTTAATTAAAAGCACGATTTTGAGCTTTTCTTATCATTTCATACACCTCTATATTTCCGAAAGTCGCTAGACACTGAGAAAATTCGCGCTATTTTGACGATATTAGTCGATACCCCTGTAAAAGAGTAACCTCTTTTATAGGAAAAAGCGCACAAAGAGCCGAGTCGGCATAAAGAGGATGGAAGGCGCATATGTCGATCGCAACGGCCGGCTCGAAACCAAGCGGCGCAGCGCCATGGACCGCAGTGGCGTTTCTGGCGATATTCTTGGCCATCTCCTTCGCGGATCGATTCGTGCTCGCGCTGCTCGTCGAGCCGATAAAGACCGATCTTCATGTGAGCGACACGCATCTCGGCCTGCTGGTGGGAACGACCTTCGCGGCCTTCTATACCCTGTTCGCCTTGCCGATCTCGCGGCTCGCAGACGGAGCAAATCGCCGCAACCTGATCCTTGCAGGCGTTCTTTTGTGGAGCGGAGCGACAGCGGTTTCCGCCTTCGCCCAGAATTTCACCACCTTGCTGATCCTGCGATTGGGGGTCGCGCTGGGGGAAGCGGTGCTGATTCCCTCGGCCGTCTCGATGATCGGCGACCTGTTCCCGCGCGATCGCCGCAACCTGCCGACCAGCATCTTTCTCGGCGTCGGCACCAGCGGCGGTTCGGCCGCCCTCATCATTGGCGCGGCAAGCCTGCAACTGGTCGGCTCGCCCTGGGTCAAGGCGATCCCCGTCATCGGCGATCTGGCATCGTGGCGGCTGATGCTGCTTCTCATCGGCCTTCCCGGCGTGGTCACCGCGCTCCTGTTCGGCGCCATCATCTGCGAGCCGCCGCGCCCGACGATTGAAGCAGCACCGCGTGCGACGATCGCGGATGTCCGACGCCATCTCCGCGGGTCCGCGCGCGCCTATGCCTGCATTTTCGCCATAGCCGGCCTCATCTCGGTTCTGAGCCTTAGCTTCCTTGCCTGGTATCCCACCCATCTCATGCGCAGCTTCGGCATCACAGCTGCCGAGGCGGGTTACGCCTTCGGATTGATCGGCATTGGAGCAACGTTGAGCGGCGGCGTCCTCCTGCCAGGCGCCATCGATCTGCTCGCGCGGCACGGGTATCGCGACGGCTTTGCCCGGACCGGGCTGATGGCGCTGCTGATCCTGGCGCCGTGCATCTATCTTTGCCTGTCCACAAAGTCCCTCGCGGCCTCCCTCTTCTTCGCCGCGCCGACCTATCTCATCGCCTTCGGCATGGGGATCATGTGCACCATAACGGTACCATCGCTTCCGCCCAACCGGATGCGGGCGCAGGTTTCGGCGATCTACCTGCTGGTCGCCAATCTTATCGGACTGGGCCTCGGACCGGCGGCGGTCGCCTTCATTTCAGATCACTTTTTCATGGGTCCCGCCAGCCTTGGCCGCGCCGTCCTGGTGATCGGCTGCGGCGTCATTCCAACTGTGGCGCTATTGTTCATATGGTCGAAAACTGCAATTATTTTAGCGCTTGATCGGGCCGAATCCCATGAGAAGGGCGCATTGAAGAGTGATCTGAACACAGCGCCTGCCCTTGCCGCCGAATAGAAAATGAGATATCTGAATAGGCACATCATTTCAGGAGAGATTATGGCAATCCTCGATACAATATTGGGCCGCGCTCAGGCGATGGAGGCTCTATCGTGATCCGGCGCGACAAGTTCCTTATCGGCAGCCGCTACGTCGATCCGGCAAGCAGCGAGGTCCTCAAAGTCATCTCGCCGATCACAGAGGACGTCATCGGCGAGGTGCCTCTGGCGACGACCGCCGACATGGACCGGGCGGTGGCCGTCGCACGTCGCGCGTTCGAAGAAGGCCCTTGGCCGAAGATGTCCATTGCGCAGCGCGGCGAATATCTGGAGCGGCTGGTTGAACTGCTGGAGCCGCATATCAGCGAAGCCCGCAATCTTCAGATCGCCGAAATGGGCGGCCCGCTCAAGCTCTATGGCCCCCAGACGCCCGCGATGCTGGGGCCGCGCATTCTCGATGCGATTGCGGTCGCCAAGACCGCGACCCTACAGGAAATCCGCCAGGGCTCCTATGGCAAAGTGGTCGTTTCGCGCACGCCGCTGGGCGTCGTGGGCGCCATCATTCCATGGAACACGCCGATTGCAGGCTTGATAATCAAGATGCTGCCGGCGCTGCTGGCGGGCACGCCGGTCATCCTGAAGCCCGCGCCGGAAAGTCCGTTGAGCTGCTATATCATCGCCGACGCGCTCGCCAAGCTGGGACTGCCCGAGGGGGTCGTCAGCATCATCCCGGCAGGCCGTGAAGTCGGAGAGTATCTGGTCTCGCATCGCGGCGTAGACAAGATCAGCTTTACCGGCAGCACGGCTGCGGGACGCCGGATCGGCGCGATCTGCGGCGAGCAGATCAAGCCGGTGACGCTCGAACTGGGCGGCAAGTCGGCAGCCATCCTGCTCGACGACTTCAATCTGGAAAGGACGTTGCCGATCCTGGAGCGCAATTCTTTGACCAACACGGGCCAAATCTGCATCGCCACGACGCGGATACTGGTGTCGGAGCGGCGTCACGACGAACTCGTCGACGCCCTGATTGCCCGCGTCGAAAAAATGAAGGTCGGCAATCCGTTCGAAGCTGACACCGACTTTGGCCCGCTGGCCGCGGAAAGGCAGCGGGAACGGGTGGAGTCGTTCATCAAGGCGGGCCGGGATGCCGGCGCGAAAGTTGCGTTGGGTGGCGGTCGCCCCGCAATCGAGAAGGGCTGGTTCGTCGAACCCACCATCTTCACCGGTGTCGATAACAGCATGGCGATAGCGCGCGAGGAGATCTTCGGACCCGTACTCTCGATCATCCGCTACAAGGATGAAGCCGAAGCCGTCCGGATCGCCAATGATTCCGCTTACGGCCTTGGCGGCGCCGTCTACTCCTCGGACATCGCGCGCGGATTGTCGATCGCAGCCCAGCTTGAGACAGGCAGTTGCGTGGTCAATGAGGGCGTTCCCGGCGGCGGCGGCGGTCCGTTCGGCGGCGTAAAACTGTCCGGCATCGGCCGCGAACAGGGGCTGGAGGGGCTTTACAACCACTATTACCTCAAGTCGGTCACCGTGCCGATGGGTGTTGAACCGGTGCTGGAACCCGTCGCGTAACATTCAAGACAGAAAAAAGGTCGCCGGGGGATGCCCCGGCGACCCTCTAGACTCGTTCCGATTCAGATTGAACCGGAACGAGTCTAGGAAATTCCTTGTTTTCCGCGTTGCCAGATGATTCCACTGGCTCGAAATCACTCTAAGAGCCGTTTTGAAAAGGGGAGCCCCGGCCCCGCTCCCCCGTCGCGGACTTGTCGTCACCGCGACCGCGGCAGTTGCAGCACCCGATCCGCGATGATCTCCTTCTGAATTTCGGTTGCCCCGCCGGCGATCGTCAGCACCCACCCCCACATATAATCGAACATCTGTTCGTTGCTGGCCTTTGTCCCGTCATAATCAAGGAGGGACTGTCCGACAATTTCGGCCACCACCTCGTTCAACTGCTTGTTCGTCTGCGAAACGAGCAGCTTGACCATGGAACCTTCCGGTCCAGGACTGCCCTTCCGGTCGATGTTGGAGACGTTCATGACCGCCATCGCCCGCAGTCCCAAGGCGTCGGCCTTTAGCTCCGCCAGCTTGCGCGCGATCTCGCGATCCTCGATGGCATAGCGACCATCCTCCATAGGCGTCCGCCGCGCCAGCTCGATCGCCCGCTCGACCTTCCCCGACATCGAGATCTGGTCCCGCAAGAAGGTGTTGCCGCGTTCAAAATCGAGGGTCGAAAGAGCGATCGACCAACCGCCGCCGATTTCGCCCACAACATTCGTCAGGGGAATGCGGACATCATCGTAAAAGGTCGCGTTGATATCGCTCTCGCCCATCATCGTCTTGATGGGGCAGACCTCAATACCCGGCGTCGTCATGTCGCAGATGATCCACGTCAGACCCTTGTGGCGTTCCGATCCGGGTTCGGTGCGAACGAGAAGTTCCTGATAGCGCGCGGTAGCGGCCCCTGATGTCCATGTTTTCTGACCGTTGACGACCAGATAGTCGCCGTCGATCGTGCCCTTTGTCTTCAGCGCGGCCAGGTCCGATCCGGCGCCGGGTTCGGAGAAGCCCTGGCACCAGAGCACTTCGCCCTTCAATATGCGCGGCAGGTGGAAGGCCTTCTGGGCCTCTGATCCGCGTGTGATCAATGTTGGGCCGGCATGCGTCAGTGCGATGGTGGACCGCTCATAGCCCGGCGCCTTGGCGCGCTCGCACTCCTCCCACCAGATCAGCGTGCGGACGCCTGACAGACCCAGCCCGCCAAATTCCTTCGGCCAGTTCACGCCGGCCCAGCCTCCGTCATATAGCTTGCGTTGCCACGTCCTGTCGAAATCGGCGCCGCCCTGAACATCCGCCGGACGCGGCTCGACCGGAACGTTCGTGGAAAGCCATTGCCTGGCGGCTTGCCGGAAGGCGATGTCCCCGGCCGTGTAATGCAGATCCATCAGGCGTTCCTCATATCGTCAGAAGAGGCTGGTCGAGCAGCGCATCGAGTTGGGTTTTACGCCCCCCGAACCAAGGCGCGAGCATGAGCGTGCGTTTCATGAAGTGATGGGCCGGAAGGTCATCGGTGATCCCGATGCCGCCATGCAGCTGGATGTTGATATCCGCGTTCCGCGTCGCGGCGCGATGCGCAATGACCTTGGCCGATCGGGCCTGCAGTTCGGCGTCCACCCGCCCTTCCGCGAACGCGAGCGCGGCAAAGTAGAGCAGCGACTTGGCATGGTCACTGCGCGCAGCTCCTTCGGCGATCGGGTGGCGAACGGCCTGATAGGAACCGATCTTACGGCCGAAGGTCTCACGGATCTTGGCATAATCCGCGATCATCGCTACAGCCCCTTCGGCAAGGCCGGTCAACATGGCCGCTGTCAGCAACATGCCGTTGATCCTGATCGCGGCCGCGGGCGCCCGCCCAAGCAGGCGCAATCCGCCAAGATCGCGGCGCGCGACCGGCGTGAAGGCGTCAAGCCACGGCACCGGTTCCAAAGAGGCGCCATCTTCGACTTCCAGAAGCAGCACCTCGTCCGCCACTGCAACCAGGACGCAGGCAGCGTCCTGAATGTCGTAAACCCGGGCCGTTCCACGCACTCCAGTCTGGCTGGACGACAGGGGCGCCTCCGCCACGGCGTAGGCCGCGCCGCAACCGCCTGCGAGAAGACGGTCGCGCAGTTCCGCCAGCCCAAGGCTGTCGGCCAGTTTCGTGGCCAGGATGGTCGGGATCAATGCGGTGGGTCCCACGACGCGGCCGACCTCTCGCAGGATCAGGACCTCCTCGACGACCGACATCCCCACCCCACCGGAGGATTCCGCCAGGCCAATGCCCGCCCAGCCCAATTCGGCAAATTTTTCCCGCTGCGCGCGCGCCGCATCGACCGAGAATGGCGCTCCATGCAGCCGGGACAGCGGCATCTCGCGCTGCAAAAAATCCGCCGCGAGGTCGATGATCTGCTGCTGTTCTTCGTCGGGGACGAGGTCCATCCAATCCGCTCCTGTGTGGGCGCCGGGGCGCCCTTGATCCCGTTTCTCCATCTGGCCGTATCTGTAGATTACGGGCCATAACGAATCTTGCTTAAAAGCTGCATCGCCATAATTCAATAACCTCTTTTTTGACCTAGGTCAGCGACGAAAGAGCAGGGAGGACATTATTCCGGGACAAATTTTGGGACGAGAAGGCAATTCTCCATAAAAAAGATACCGCCAGTGTCTTTTTCTGATATATTCCGTAATCTCAATTGGAGGCGAATTGATGTCCTACGATGTCCTTTTTGATGGTTGCGGAACGACGCGCGTGCGGGCTGCCTGCATGGAGCAGGCGATCACAACCGGCCGATCACTCCTTGAGCGCGGGCGCCGAAACATCATCATCCAGCCCAGTCAGGGCGGTCAAGCGATTGCGTTGACGGATCTGGAGAGCCGCACGAAACACTGCTCCAGCGTTTCGGAAACGCGCAGCGTAACTTTGTGAGGCAATCGCATTTCCGCCAAAGTTGCGTTAGAGCGCGCTGCGTTTAATCGGACGCAGGTCGCGCGCTCTAATTCCTTGTTGTCGCATCATTTTGAGCGGAAAACCCGATCCGGAGGCATGTGACTCCGGATCGCCCACTTTTCCGCACGATGCGCTAGCTGGAGCGGCCGAACGCCGCCAGAAAGGTTCGCCAACGCAGGAGGAACACATCCTGAAAGGTTTCTCCCCCTACCATCGTATCGCCATGACGAATGCGCGTTACCGCTCCTTCGAGCAAGTCCACAAGAATGGCAGCCGCCGCATTGGGAGGACCGAATGCCAAGGATTCTTCCGATATGGCTTCGCTGACGAGCTCAATGAGAGGTTCGAGTGCTCGCCCCGCCCATTGCACAAACAATTTGCGGATATCATCGGAGTGCACGGCCTCTGCGCTAGCCACCAGGTAGAACACGGCATTATCCACCACACAGCCATGATCGAAATAGGCCCGGGCGGCACGCTCAAGCCGATCGATTGCCGGCTCAGACTGGGCCTGTATTTCGGCCAGCCTCGAGCGAAACCGTTCAGTGTCGCGCTTGGCGACGGCATCGAGCAAGGCAATCTTATCGGCGAAACGGCGGTAGACCGTGTGCTTTGATATCTGTAGTTTCGTGGCGAGTCCATCGATCGAGGTGCCGGCGAACCCCTGCCTCGCAAAGAGCTCCTGCGCGGCATCAAGAATCTCGTTCTCAATAGCTTGCACTGTCTCCTTGCGCGGCCGGCCAAGGCTCCGCCGCTTTACTGTCTGATCCACTCCTCCTCCTTGCCTGCCGCCATGGGGAGGCTCTTATGGCAGACTGCCGGATCATCTGTTAGTAAATAAATGAAGTCCGGATCCATAGTAAGCGCCGACGGAGACGGCGTTGACATGCGTCGGTCAGGTTTTTGGCGTGGCCATAGTGCCGATTTTTAGCGAGGTCGCCGCGATCGAACGGCATCTGCGTGAGTATGACCGTTTGACCGAGTATCTTCGCAGCCTCGAGCGGGAACTCGCGCGTGATGCGCTCGCGTGCGCCGAGACGAAACGGCTCACGACGATACCCGGCATCGATATGGTGGTGGCCGTGGGTCTGCTGGCGGCGATCGGACCGATCGATCGCTTCACGAGCCCCGAAAGTCTCATTGCTTTCCTTGGACTGGATCCCAGCGCGCATCAATCGGGAAACAGCCCCGCCAGGCACGGCCGCATCACCAAACAGGGACCTTGCCATGCCCGTACGATGTTGGTCGAGGCCGCGCGGGCAGCGGTACGAGGCCCCAGTCCGCTCCGCGCTTTCTACGAACGTGTTCGTGCACGGCGTGGCACCCACGTGGCAGCCGTTGCCGTCGCCCGTAAATTTGCCGTCATCGTTTGGCACCTGCTTACCCGCAGCGAGGACTATGCCTGGGTTCGCCCAGCCCTGCATATCAAAAAGCTGAGGGATCTTGAACTGCCATCCGGCCAGCCCGCTCGGCGGGGCCAGCGTGGCGCTGGCTACGAATACAATCTGACGAAATACCGACAGGAAGAGCGGCAACGCGGGTAACGCGCCGAAGCAGCCTATCGGCGGTTCACCGAAGGCTGGATCAAGCGTGGCAATCGGGTGCCTGCGGGCGCCTCAGAGGAGGTACGTCAATGATGACAGCGCGGACGAAACTTCACCTCCAGTTCGTCTCTTTATCACGGGGTCACCCATTGGACAGAATCAAGGAATACAGTTTCCTATAGCCGAGAGCTATATCGATATCCGTGCCGCTGATCTGATGCGCCTTCGCGCCGCCGAGCTATTCGACGCAAAGGAAGCATGTGGAGCGGAAGCCAACATGGCGAAATATCTCGGAGCCAAGGCCTCATGGAGCGCCGCCAACGTGTGCATGCAGACGTTTGGTGCGTTCGGCTTTGCACATGAGTATGACATCGAACGAAATTTTCGTGAAATCCGACTGTATCAAGTCGCGCCAATAAGCACGAATTTGATCCTTTCCTATGTCGCCGAGCATGTGCTCGGACTGCCAAGGTCGTTTTGAAATGCGGCCGCTTGAAGGTGTCACCGTCATCGGCCTCGAACAGGCCATTGCCGCTCCATTGCCGGGATACTAAATTTCGACGCACATGGTTGAAGATTAAAGATTTGCAAAATTCCAAAATTTGCAGATCCAACAAGATTACCAACAACCTTATGGAACCTACTTCGACTTCTATAAATCCCTTGGTTCTTTGGGTCAATACCAACAAATTTTCGTTCTTGTCGAGGTGATGGACGAATCCCGAATTTAGACCTAACTTCCAAGCCGGGGGACTTGATGCCGAAGATCTAAATCTCGGAAGGCTACGCCCAACAGACCAGCTAGACCGCTTTGAATGAAACGCAGCTGGCGCAACGATACTCGCCCGTCGCGATCTCGATTGGACTTTCCCGGGCCGGGCCACATCGTCAACCCGATGGAGCGCTAAGTGCCTCATGCACTTGGTCGGCTGATGATCAGTACGCTCATCGATCCGATCTGGCGCGGAACATAGACATCGTCGACATAGACGGCCAGCACCGGTTCCTGGATAGGGTCGCTTTCGCCCACGCTGGTGAGATTGCGCTGCTCCAGCAAGTCGGGCGTGAAGGCCGAAATGGCGATAGCTGTCTTTTGCAGATCAGTCGCCCGGCGTTCAGCGGTGACGATGATTTCACCCCTGGCATGAGCATTGTCTGTGGGCTGTAGCTGGGCTTGGGAGGTTTCAAGGACCATAGGAAACAAGACACATAGGGTGCCCGCCAGAAGAAGCTGATCGGAAAATTTCATACTTTGCCCTGCCAAAGCTGCCCCGCGCAGCACAAATTATCTACTATATTAATAGACAATTTGGTCAATTGATTCGTGGCGGTTCACCCATAAGCTACGCTCAAGGTTGCGCGGGTTAGCCGATGCCTTCGCCATTCTTGGATTTAATGTAATTTTGGTCCCTAGCAAGCGACCGATGATGTTTTTCGCGTGAGCGCAAGTTTCTAGGAGTGGCGGTCAGCTTAGGCTTCCCTCGCGCGCAAGCGGAGGTCGCGCTCGTTCGTGATAAACGTCAGTCATAGGTGGAACGCAAGACCGCAGCCGAAATCGCGAAATTCACTAAATCTTAGAGACGAATTTCCGCTACTGGCTGGGAACGCAAAGTCTTCCGCACAATCGCAGGACGGCGAGACCGTATGCCAGCGACTGGGCAGCGATGTGGCTGAAACAACAGTATTAGACTTCCTGAAACGTCTTGAGACGGAGGCAGTATTCAAAAACGCACGTACATCGCTGCATATTCAAAATAAGTTAATAACATTAAATGTCGAGACCAACAAAATATCCAAGAACTATATTGTACTCTTAACGAGCTAATGAAGCCACATGATACCGAAGTCAATATTTTCTCGCTCCACGTTTTTCACGAATGGATTTTTGATATCCACCGATACTCAAAATCCGTCTCCCAATTTCTTTGATCGATTGCAAACCTCTGGATCGCAACGGCGCCCGGTTTGGAGATTTCAAGAGATCGCCTCGCCGGCACCCGCATGATCAGATGGCGTCCCACGACCCCCAGTTCGCCGCGATCCACACGCTACAATGTATCAAACCACGAAATCTCGCCATGGCTCATCTCCACCACCGTCATAAGCGCGTCCTCACTGCCAAATCGTTGCCCTAGTGAAGAGCCCCTCCGCTTCAATAGCAATGGCATTGTGCCTAAACGAATGATCGCCCGCTCTCCATCGATCCGCAGCAGAAAGCGTCGCTGCTGAGCGCATTCGACCTGCAAAGCCACCGCCGATCTTGCTGCGACTGGGTGAAACGGGAATAAGAGCAGTGCAGCCATAACGGAGCAGAGAAATTGCCTGGAACCGACCACTACTCGCACCTTTCATGGCTTCGAAATAGCGTGTCGCCTTAATCCCCAGACGTTTCAGGGGTGCCATTCGCCAATGCATCCGTAATCATGGCTGCCAAGGTTTCTTCTGCTCGACTGCGTACGCCGACGTCCTTGGAAAGCAGGTCGCTGCGCACCCATTGTGGCGCACGCTCGACCACGCGCAATATTATCGCCTGTGTCTGATCGCCCATTTCCTATGCCTATGGCCGCATGGCGTGCTTGACGCAACAAGGCATTACTATTCAAACCAAAAGACATCCGCAAATCTGCGATCGCCTCGGCCCTTATCGCCGAAAGCTGCTGACCGCAGGCTCCCACTCATTTTATCCAGCGCGCCCGCAAGGACCGCGTCTGTCGAGATATTATAGCCCATAAGAACGAATCAGTGGCCCGTGCGAGAGTTAGCTCGATGCCAAGCTGCGCCGTACAGAGGATAACATCCATGACGAGCTTTACGCTGTGACCACTCCAACCGGTAGCCAGCTTTTTTGGCGCTTTCGAGACAGCCTGTCATGCTGAAATATATTGTCGCGATTTACGGCTTATCGGGCACAATCTATGATCTGCGTGAGGCAGCAACGACGTTTCCCAGTTTGCATTGCCCACTTTGTCTCGTGAGAGATACTGAGGCAAAGGTGACATTGGAGAAAATGGTACCGTTAGCTCTATATTGAAAATAATCTGATGAAATAATATATATTCAGTTATAATCAAAGAGGTAAATTCGATGTCAAATTGCGACTATGATCTCATTCCTCCCCATGTCGCCGAAGAAGCGGCAATATCCCTTCGACTATTCGATCGTGTCACAATTTCGGAATGTCCGCAGGAAACCCTTATTCCCCAAATACATGAAACTTTAGGTCCTATTACTTGGGTAACCAATATCTTTATGGCTCATCAAGGGGGCTGGCTGCTGACCCGCATGGAGGACATACAGACAATTTTGCGGGATGGAGAGAATTTCACAAAGCGTGGGATGGGCAAGTTCGCGCAATCCATTGGCGAAGACTGGCTGGTCATCCCTACCGAGACAGACCCGCCCGCTCACGGGCAGTATCGCGAAGCGCTCAATCCCTATTTCGCGCCCCAACGCATGGCCGCGATGCGCGACAATCTGCACGAGCGTGCCATCACGCTGATCAACAGCTTCAAGGATCGCGGCCATTGCGATTTCGTGCATGAATTTTCCGAAAAATTTCCGATTTACATCGTGCTCGATTTACTCGGCTTGCCTCAAGAAAGATTGGAGGAGTTCCTTCAATGGGAGAAGGAGATTCTGCACACCAAAACGCTGGAAGCCCGTGCGAGCGGCGTGCGTAAGGTAAAGGCCTATCTTGAAGAACAAATCGCCGACCGGCGCGCTAATCCGCGCGATGATTATATCAGTCGCATTTTCGACTATGAGATAGACGGCCGGAAATGGAATGATGCCGAAATTTTCGGCCATTGTTTCAACCTTTTTATCGGTGGACTCGACACGGTTACCTCGATGCTCGGCAATATCTTCACCTTTCTTGCCCGTTATCCGGACCGGCAGGAAGAACTGCGTGAAAATCCAGGCAAGATCGTGCTCGCCGTCGAGGAGTTTTTCCGCGCCTTCGCACCGGTCAGCGTTTTCCGGATCGCGGCGCGCGAAATGGAAATCCACGGGCAAAAGATCATGCCGGGCGATTATGTGGCGGTTTCTACGCCCGTCGCGGGACGCGATCCAAACTTCTACGACAATCCCAATGAAATCCGCTTCGATCGCCGTGGTCAGCATATTTCATTGGGCTATGGCATCCACAAATGCCTGGGCATGCACCTCGCACGACTGGAGCTTCAAACCGCCCTTGAGGAATTTCTCAAGGCGATCCCACCATTCCGTATCAAGGACGGCTTCGAGGTCGGCTATTTCGTCGGAAACATTCTTCATGTCCCCGAGCTTCATCTTCAGTGGGACTGAAAGTGAGATAGCGATCATTCAAAATGAATAAAACGCTGCCGGCTTCATGGCCGGCAGCGTTTTATTCATTGAACGAAAACTCTCTAAATTCGCGGCCGATTTTGGTAAAATCTAGCTCTCGCAGATTGCAAGCAGCGTCTTCTTGAGCAGCGTCTTGGTATGGCTGGTGATCGGCGATACCGCATCGGCGCCCGCCGCCAGTTCTTCAGCCAGCGCGAGGTCCTTTTCGCCGATGCCGGCTTGGCTGGCGAAGAAGGCACGCCGGGCTGCATCCCCCGGATTATTGCGGAAGTCGACGAAACCCGCCATCGGCGGGGTGAGATTGCCGTTGCGCTTCATCACGGTGAGCAGCTTGTCCATCGGCACGCCCGACGCCTCCGCCACATTGGCAACCTCTATACCCAACATGATGCCGCACCAGGAAACGAGGTTGTTGCAGATCTTGAGGGCCATTGCCGATCCGAGCGGACCGATATGCATCGTGTTCGTCGAAAAGGCGTTGAGCACCACCTGGACGCGGGCGGCGACGGACTCCTCGCCACCAGTCATGCAGAAGACGAAGGGACCGTCCTTGCTCATTTCGGTGCGCGTAACCGGAGCATCGATGACGTCGATACCCAGGGGGGCAGCGCGCTCGGCGATATGCTGCGCGGTCTTCGGCTTGATCGTGCTGTGGATGAGCAGGATCGCTCCCCGCTTCATCGCGGGCAGCAGTGCATCGACGCATTCCAGTACCTGCGTGTCGTCCCGCACGCAGATGCCGACGGCGTCGGCATCCTCGCCGACCTCCGCCATGGAAGCGGCGAGCTTCGCGCGGCCCTCGAATTTCGCCAGTGCCTCGGGAAACACGTCGTAAACGGTAAGGTCAAGCGGCAGTTTGGCAAGTTCCCGCGCCTGATCGCCGCCCATGCTGCCCAGACCGATGAAACCAATTTTCCTGATAGTATCTGTCATGAAATATCCCTCAGGCCTTCTCCAAGTTCGCGAATGAGGTAACCACTCCGAACGACCTTCGTAAATCCCAAACGGGGGCTGCATGAATGCCAAACCATTGCGGAAGCGCCAAAGCCGGTCGCTCCGGGACTAGCTTTTCGGTCCGAAACGAAAGGTCGCGCCGATACCCCACGTAAAGGGATCGCCGATATAATCGATCGCCGTGCCCAGTGTCGGCAACTGATCGGCGAAGGCACGGGTTACATATTTCTTTCCGCCAATATTGCGGCCAAAGATCGACAGCTCAAGATTGGGATCTTCGATCTGCAAGGCGATGCGCCCACTCAAAAGCCCATATCCCGGAATGCTATTGATCCGGTTGGCAATGGCAACCGCATCACGATAGGCTTGCGGACGCCGCGGATCGGCGGTGAACAGACCGAAATTCTGTTTGCCGATATAGGCGTAGTTTGCGTAGATCGAGAGTTCGCCAAATGGGGTCGGCACCTTCTGCGTGGCCGATATGCCGAACTGCTTCTTGGGCATTTGCGGCAGAGCCTCGCCGCTGCGATCGACCGAACAGCGGACCGAACCTGCGGCGGTGCCGGCGACGCAATCCGACACGTTGGCGCCGGCGACGGGAACGAACTGCTGCTGTTCGACGAAAGTGCCGGAGACATATTTGCCGTCGAGCAGGGCGAGATTGCCGGAGAGCAGCATCCCTTCCCAGGGAACGGCGCTTATTTCAAGTTCGCCGCCATAGACACGCGCATCGCCCGAGTTGCGGAGGAATTGCGTGGTTGCACAGGCAAGCGCGCCCGGTGGGGTGATGCAGTCGGAAGCATTGCGCTGAACGTCCGACTGCCAGGAATGGAAAGCGGCGGCATTGATGCGCAACCGGTTATCCAATGTGCTGAACTTGACGCCGAGTTCAACGTCCCTGACCTTCTCCGGCTTGAACGGCGGTGTCGCGGCCGAACCATTGCGCATATTGAAGCCGCCGGCCTTGGATGCGGCGCTCGTCTTCACATAAGCAAAAAGGCTGTCGGTGATTTCCACATCGATACCCGCCGTCCAGGCGGGGTAATTATATTTGACCGAACGTGGCAGGCTGCAAGGCGCAACGAAGTCGGGATTCGAGACCAGTTCGGGCGCGCAGGTGTTGGCGGCAAGGTTCGTTCTGTTCATCAGAACAACCTCCCGCTTATCCCATGTCCAGCGGACGCCGCCGGTGAGACGGATCTTGTCGGTCAGACGGTAATAGCCCTGGCTGAACAGGCCGACCGAGACATTCTTCACTGTGCCGTAATTCAGGCCGAAACCGAAATTGGGTGCGGGGGCTGCGGGTGCAAACGACCCGAAGGTCTGCGATACGGACGATTCACGGCCGCTTTCCGTCGAATAATAGCCGCCGAGAATATAGCTGAAGCGGTCGCCCAATTCCCCGGAGAACTGAAGTTCCTGCGAATATTGATCGGACTTGTAGGCGCTTTCGGCCGCCAGAATCTGGGCAGGAGTGCCATCGAGTTCGTTCAGGCCGATCGCGTTGCTGTAACGATAGGCAGAGATCGATTTCACGGTGACGGAACCGATTTCGCCATCGATCGTGAGATTGCCGCCATAGGCTTCCAGCCTGTTATAGGCGTTTCGGCCGCCTGCGGTCAGAAAACCGTAATTGGACCCGACCGGCGGATTGGTGCTGAATGGAATGCCATAGGCATCGTACCAATGGGCTTTGCTGTGCAGATAGGGCGCGAGGGGGGTTGCGGCGTTGATGGCGCTGATCGCCGCGCTCGCGCCCGGATTGACCGCTGCAAGACCGACGAACTGGCCATGATCCTTGATGATATTATAATCGCCGCTAAGCGTGGCGGACCAGTTGTTGCCGGCGGGCGCCCAACGTAATTTGGCGCGGGCATAATGGCTGTTGCGGTCCTTAAGTTCGCTGTTCGAGGTCAAATTCCGGGCATAGCCGTCGTGATCCACGAAATCATAGACGAAGCGCGCCGCCAACTCCTCGCCCATCAATGGCACGTTGAGAACCGCGTCGACATTGCGATAATCATAGTTGCCGCCCTGAATGCGGAAATGCCCTCCGAAATCGCCCGTAGGATTGGCCGTGACGATGTTGAGCGCGCCGCCGGTGGTGTTGCGACCGAACAACGTGCCCTGGGGGCCACGCAGAACCTCGACCCGCTGCAGGTCGATGAGATCGGCCGAACCCTGCGAGGGGCGCGGAATATAAACGCCGTCGACATAGGTTGCGACGGAAGGATCGTTGGCGACGCCCGGATTCAATGCCGGCATGCCGCGGATGGAGATATAGACGAAGCCCGAACCGCCCGGGGCGCCGGTCGCGATCGACAGGCTCGGCGCGGTGCGCTGCAGGCCCGCCACATCGCCGACCTGCGCCTGTTTGATCATTTCGGTCGACAGTGCGGTGACGGCGACCGGCGTGGTCTGGATATTTTCTTCGGTCCGCCTGGCGGTGACCACAATGTCCTCGATTCCCACAGGTCCGGTCTGGTCCGCCGCCATTGCCGGCACGCTAGCCGCGAAAACCGACAAGCTCGCCAATGCGGTCGTCTGGAACCATTTACCTGAAGCCATTTCATCCCCTCCCTGAGCGTTGAATTCGGGCAGGATGCTTTTTCACCTCATGCCCATGCGACAGAGCGCTAACATCAGGAACCGGCGCGGAGAACCGGCTTGAGCGCCATGTCATGCCGGCGATCAAACTAATGTCCTCTTCGCGATGCTTTGGAGATTTTCCGACCAGTCGGCCATGAACGCAATGACGGTTTCGCGATGGGATGTCCGGTTTGCGCGATATGATTGCGAGTCGACGTGCTGCGGACAAGGCCCCATAATGTCCGCTCATGACCGGGTCCAATGACCAGCATGGAAGGCAAGCTCTGAACGCAGGCGCGACACACATGGATCGGGTGCAGTCGCCTTTGCATGCTCCGCGTTCGAACCTGCCGATTTTGTCATATCCTGCTTTGCGGCGCAAACAGGCGCGAATGGAAAGGGACGGAAGGAGCAATGGCAGGCGGGCGACCTATGATGCAGTCAACGGGCACCATCCTTCCATGCCAGCCGCTCACCGTCTCCTATTTCCATGTCGAGAACAGCATCATCGCGAACGGCATTCGTGCCGATATCCGGCATTTTGCGTGGGAACGCAGCTGTGACGCCAGGTTCGAGCCGAACAGTCACTATCTCGACTATTCGCTCGGCCCGCGCGCGCGCGGGGCGCGTCTGCTGCCCGACGGCAAGCGCCATGCGCCACCCTTTGGCGAGGTTTCCTACCTGCCAAAGGGGAGCCAGTTTGAAGCGCGCTGCGAACCCAGCGAATATCGCATATTCTGTTTGACCTTCGAAAGCCTGACAGCCGATCAGCTCTTTCAGAATGAGGTAATGCCTTCGTCATTGCCCCCCTGTTTCGACGTCAAGGCGCCGTGGGTCCGTCAGGGCCTCGCCCGCCTCGCCCAGGAAGTGCGCAATCCCGGTTTCGCGCCCGACATCATGGTCGAAACCATTGCGTTGTCGCTGGTCATCGACCTGTCTCGTCACCTTCAGATCGCTCACAAATGCGATGACACCGCCGATCCACGAATGGCGGGCTGGCGCCTGCGCCGCCTTCAGGAGCGTATCGAGGCGGGACTGGCGGGGCCATTGTCGATCGTCGATCTGGCCGAAGAATGCGGCGTCAGTTCACGGCATCTGATGCGGACCTTCAAGAACACGGTCGGGAAGACCCTGGGCAGTTACATTGCCGATGCGCGGATTGCGCAGGCCAAGCGAGAACTGGTTCAGGATGGCGCCCTTATCAAGGTCGTCGCGGGCAATTGCGGTTTCCAAAGCGTCGCGGCCTTCAGTGCCGCCTTCCGCAAGGCGACCGGCCTCAGCCCCCGGGGTTTCCGGCACGAGATGCTGCGCGGTTGACGCTGGAGCGGTTATCCGATGCAATCAGATAACCGCTCCAGAACCAATTTGACCGGTCAGACCTCATGCGCCCACAGATCACAGTCCCGGGCCATGGGAATATTCAGTCCCATTGCAGGTGGAGATCCGGCACATGCAGAATATTGCCCACGAAATACGGCACTTTGAAGCCGTCCTTGATCCGAAATTCCGGCAAAGTCGTGACGAATTCCTCGACCGCGATTTGCAGTTCCAGCCGCGCGAGATGCATCCCCAGACATTTGTGAATACCGCTGCCCAGCGACATATGCGGCGCCTTACGGTCGAAGCGAATGGCCTGAGGATCATCGTAGAAGGCCGGATCGCGACCAACCACGGGTGAGCTGAAGGCCACATAATCCCCAGGCATAATCTTCTGCCCCTGAATTTCGATGACCTTCGTCGCGATGCGGAAGGCCGTGACCGGCGCGAAGGCGCGGAGGAATTCTTCGACCGCGAGGACGATCAGCGACGGATCAGCGCGCAGTTCGTTCTGCTTATCCGGGTGAGACGCCAGATAGTTGAAGATATTGCCGAGCAGCGACGTAACCGTGTCCAGTCCACCGATATACAGGTTGAAACAGTGCCCCAGAACCTCGTCATCATTCCACAGGCGGTCATCCACCTCAAAGGTCAGGACCTTGCTGATATAGTCATCGCGCGGCTGCTGGCGGCGGGCCTCAATCTCCTCCAGCAGATAGTCTTTCACACAGCGCACGGCGTTGCCGCGGACTTCCCAGTCATTGGAGTGGAGCATTTCCTTTTCCCATTTGAGGAATTGCGCCATTCTTTCCTGTGGTAGCCCAAGCAGATCGAGGACGATGAAGATAGGGAATTTCTCCGAAAATTCCTCGATGAAATCGCACTGACCCCGATCCTTGAAGGCATGGATCAAGGTCCGCGCACGCTCGCGCACCTGTTCCTTCATCGCGAACATCTTCTGCGGCGCGAAATGACTGTTCAGCGCCTTGCGGTAACCGGTGTGAATGGGCGGGTCGGCTTCGGTCGGAATGACCAGCCAGTTCTCGCCGATATTCTGCGCCCATTTGCCCATGCCGTTCTTGGTGAAATTGTCGGCGTCGCGCAGCATCGCCTGCACATCCTCGGCATTTTTGAGCAGCCAGCCGGGTTGGTCACCGGGAAAGATGTTGGTGACATAGGTGACCGGCGGCAGGTCCGCATGCATGGCCGGGATCAGCACCTCCTGCGGATTGTCGTAGATCACCTGCCGGGAAAAGAGCGGCAGCGCCATCGCCAGTTCGGGTGGCACATGATCCGGAAGGGGCTGTTGCGCAGGTTTGGTCATCATATTCTCCGAAGCAAAAAGAGATAATTTCCACCCTTGCCAAAGACAGGTGCGGTCCTGGTCATCCGATCGAGACTGGCGGCCATGCGGATGATCCGCAATGACAGGAGGCGATGCGCATGAGCGAGGTAGAAGTGCCGGATCTGGAACAGGCGATCCGCGACAATTACCGGCTGTGGAACGAGGGAAAGCGTGACGAACTCGACCGGCTTTTCCGGGCGCTGGGCCCCCAAGGCTTTACGATCGAATATGTCGGATCGCCTGCCGTCGACGGTAGCACCGCTATGGCGGAGATGTGGGCGGAATATGGCGGAAAATGCACGACCGAGCCGCTGGAGGTGATTGTCAACGGATCGGAGGGCGCGGCCTATGTAGCCAATCGCCTGCAAACCAAGGATGGCATTGTGACGCTGCCGAGCCTCGAAACCTACAAGGTCGCCGATGGCCGGCTGACGATCCGCTATTTTCATCGGACCGCTCATTAACCCCCTGAGAACCGAAGTGCAGGCGTTGGACACAGCTAGTCCTTCGCCTGCATGAAGGCCAGCAAATCGGCATAATGGGGCTGGTGGACAAGGCCGCCGCCAGAAATGGATATATTCTCACCCGTGATGTAGCGCGCCTCGTCCGAAGCAAGAAAGGCGACCAACGCGGCGATATCATCGGGCGTACCGAATTCGGGCGTCAATATATGCCGCTGAATAATCTCCTTCAGGCCCGGCACGGTTTTTTCGAGGGCTTCAGTCAGCACCACGCCCGGCGCGATGCTGTTGCAGCGGATATTCTGCCGCCCATGCTGGGTCGCCACATATTTGGTGAGGCCGATGATCGCCGCCTTGGACGAACCATAGGCAATGCGCGCAAGATCCCCGGCGGTGCCCGAATTGGACGCGGTATTGATGATCGAACCGCCACCACCGGCGACCATATGCGGGATCGCATATTTGCATCCCAGCAAATAGCCGGTGAGATTGACGTCGAGAATCTCGCGCCAGATCCCGATCGGAATGTCGACGGCGGTGGTGTCCTGCGGACTTTTGTCCGGATCGGTCATCGCCGCATTATTATGTAATATGTCGAGCCTGCCGAAATGGTCGACGGCGCGATCAACCATCGCCTTTACCGACTGCGGATCGGCGGCATCGAACTGGACCGCCAGCGCCTTGTCCCCCAACGGGGCGGCCGCACGGACGGCCGCCTCCTCGAACAGATCGGCGATTACGACGCGAGCCCCCTCCGCAACGAGGCGCCGCGCGACGGCGGCACCGATACCACCGCCGCCGCCGGTGACGATCGCCACCCTGTCTACCAACCTCATCATCTTTCAAGTTCCCCGGTCATGGGCTGGCGGGAAAAAGCCGTACTGGCCATAGCTTCTCCCGCCATCCGCGTTATCCGATCAGAATTTAAACGTCGTTTCCACGCCATAGGTGGCCGGCTGACCAACATAGGCGGCTGTGATGCCCAATGTCCGATAGAGATCGGGGAAGCGCCGCAGCAGATACTTCTTGTTCGTGATGTTGCGACCATAGACGGCGATTTCAACATTGGGATTTTCAAGCTGGAAAGCGATACGGCCGTTGAAAATGCCATAGCCGGGCACACGACCAAAGCGGTTTTCCGTATCATAGGCGGCCTTGGTCGCAGCCGACGCCTGGTCCGCCGCCCTGACGGCATCGAAATGCTGAGCGCCGACATAGGAATAGGCGCCGGTGACAGCAAGCGTGCCCGCTCCCAACGGAATTTTCTGCGTGGCGCTGATATTGAGCTGCTTCTTGGGCAATTGCAGCAGCGGCAAACCACTCAGATCGACGACGCAGCCATTGACGACCCCAGCGCCGTTCGTGCAGCCGCTGCCAGCCACCACCTGAATTTCGCTGAAGCTACCCTTCACATATTTACCGTTTTGCAGCGAACCGTTGACGCTGAGCGTCATGCCTTCCCACGGCACAGCCGTGATTTCATTTTCCATGCCCCAGATACGGACCTTGCCGTTATTCTGAATATATTGGGTGACGCCGATGCCGGTGACGAAGCTGTTGACGATCGCCTGATTGTCATCCTTCCACGTGTGGAAGACCGCGGTGTTGAAACGCAGCCGGCGGTCGAAGAGATCGACCTTCAGGCCGGCTTCGACGTCTTTCACCTTTTCGGGGGCGAAGGCGGGCAGCCCCCCTGCCCGCAGGTTCCAGCCACCGGCCTTGGCCGCGCCACGGGTCGCGAGATAGAGGAAGAGATTGTCGCTGGCCTGCCAGTCGAGACCCAGATTCCAGGCCGGATAATTGAACTTGGCATTCTGCGCCTGATTACAGGTGGTGGCCGTAACCGGTTCCGTCGGGGTCACCGTACAGTTGATGCCGGTCGGCGTCCCCGCCACGGCGACATTATAGGGTCGGCCATATATCTGCGCATTATGCAGCAGGCTGTCGCGGGTGTCCCAGGTATAGCGGAAACCGCCCACCGCGCGCAGCTTCGGCGTCAATTCATAATAGGCCTGGGCAAACAGGCCGAAGGTCTTGTTGGTGACATCGGCGTTCGAATCACGGATGAGTCCGCCGAAAATCTGCGACCGACTGAATTCGTAGCCGCTCTCCTTGCCCGCATAGGCGCCCGTGATGAAGCTCAGGCTGTCGGTGATATTGCCGGAAAGCTGAAATTCCTGAGAAATATAATAGGAACCAGACCCCGCGAAGGTCGCCAGCAACGGGACGGCGGTGCCATCCGTGTCGTTCTGACCATAGTTCATCGAGTGGCGATAGCCGGTGATGGACTTGAAGTTCAGGCCGCCCAATTCAACATTCAGGGTGCCGGAAAAACCGTATACTTCGAGCGTATTAAATGGCCGCACGCCATAGAGTGCCTGCGCCTCTGGAGTCAGCGTACCGATGGTGGCCGGGATCGACGTGCCGGTCGTTGTATTGCCCCACCAGTTTTCCTTGGTCAGCAGGCCCGCGGTGAGCCCCGGCTGGAAGGCCGCAGGAACGATCGCCGGATTGAAGGCCCAGAGCGCGATCTGCTGACCATGGTTGGACTGGCGGTTCCAGTCGCCCGACAGGGTCAGATCCCAGCCATTGCCCTCATATTTGAGCTTGCCGCGAACGAACTTGCTGTTGTTGTCGGAAAAGTCGCGCTTGGTGAGAAGATTGTCGCCATAGCCGTCCCGGTCGTTGATCGCCCCGCTCAGACGAATCGCCAGGCCTTCCGCAAGCGGCACATTGATATTGGCCTGCGCCCCCAGCGTACTGTAATTGCCAAATTCTGCCTTGAACGCACCGCTGAGCTGGTCGTTCGGATCGTTGGTAACGATGTTGATGGCACCACCAGTCGTGTTACGGCCGAACAGGGTACCCTGCGGTCCGCGCAGCACTTCCAGCCGCTTGACGTCCTGAATATCGGTCATGCCCGTCGATGGACGGGGAATGTAAATACCGTCAATGTACGTGGCGACGGCAGGATCGTTGGCGAGGATCGGCTGGAGATTGCCCTGACCGCGAATGGCGACGAAGACGATACCGTCGCCGCCTGCCGAACCACGACCGATGACAAGGCCCGGAGCGGTGCGCTGAAGATCGACGACATTTTCGACCTTGGCGGTCGTCAGCGCTTCGGGCGTAAGCGCGGTGACAGCGATAGGCGTGGTCTGAAGACTTTCCTCGGTACGGCGCGCGGTGACCACGATATCCTGAATGCCTTCGCTGGCACCCGATTGCGGCTGCTGCGCATAGGCAGGCTGTGCCATTGCGGCAATCAGCGCGCCTGTGGCGATCGCACCCAAAGTAGCGGTCTTGCTCATTTTTTCCCTCCCCATCATTTTATTCGGCTTCGATTTGTAAACGCAGAGTGCGTCTAGCTTGGAGATAATGCGCTCCATAGTGGTAGGCTCCTGTTTGACTGTGCGGCGACAGAATTTGGCCGCCGATCGATATTTTCTTACTTGCCGGGTCAATGGACCTGCGGCGGCTGGCAGCGGAAATCCTTGGGCGTCTGGCCCGTCGCGGCGCGAAAGGCAGCGGAAAAGGCCGAAGTGCTGCTAAAGCCGCAGCGCCAGCTGATTTCCTTGATCCGCGCGCCGTCGTTCCGCAGCAGTTCCTTGGCCAAAGCGATGCGGCTGCGCGCGACAAATTCACCCAGACTGACGCCGGTTCCGTCCCTGAACACGCGGGCGACATGGCGCACACTCATGTTGCAGTCGCGCGCAATATCCGCGACGCCAAGGGGAGCGGACAGATTGTCCATCACATAGTCGATGATATTGCGCACCTGCCGCGCACCGCGTGATGTCGTGCTGCCCAATTCCCGTGGACACATGTGCCGGACGAGTTCGACCGCCAGCCCCATGAGCATCGATTCGACAAGAGTCTGGCTCGCAAAGCCGGGCGCCCGCAATTCCGCCGCCAGTCCGGCAAAAAGGCGGCGCATGGAAATATTCTGGACATCGGCGCAGGGGTCCACCCTCTTCAGCGGCTGCTCGCCGTCGAACAGTTCTTCCAGAAATTCGTCCCCCAGCGCGACACACACCAGATGCCGTTCCTGAAGCGCGGGTTCGCCGACATATTGGCGATGCGGCGGCATGTAGAGAATGTCACCCGAAGCGACACGCCGATCGGGTCGGCCCATGCTGACCATGCTGCGTCGCGGTTGACCGTCGAGCGAATAATCCAGATAATGTTTCTCAGGGCTGAAGACGCCACTGCTGGGCAAAACCCAATCGAAATGACGCAAATCCACACGGGCATCGCGAACGGTCGCCACCGCTTCGATGTAGAAATTCTTGACCCCGAACCTGTCCTGGCCGGTCCAATCGCTCTCCGGACGAAACATCGCCACCTCTGCCTGTTTCTCTTCTCTCTGTGCATCAGATAGGCGCAGCACCCACTTTTACTTCTATCTTCGGATAGGTGGTCAAGACGCCCAAGGGCGGCACATCCATAAACCGTACTCGACACAATCTGGCCGAGGGCGGCATGGGGAACATATGCTATGCGTTTCTCACGCACCTCAGCCTGATATCCAAAAACAGGAGGCGCTCAATGTCCATCGCACCGCTCTTGCAGCAGCGGGCGCCATGAGAGCGCTGTCGGAAAAACCCGCCGCCGTCAGCCATTATCCCTGGTATGTGCTGGGCATATTGACGCTGGCGCAGACCTGCCATGGCATCGATCGCGCCATCATCGGGCTGGTGCTGGCGCCGGTCGGGCATGAATTTGCCCTGTCGGATGGACAACTCGGGATATTGGCGGGCTTTGCCTATGGCATATTTTTCGCTCTGGCCGCCCTGCCCTTCGGCGTAGCGGTCGACAACTGGAACCGTCGCAACCTGATGGCTGCGGCACTCACGCTGTGGAGCGGCGCGACCGCTTTGTGCAGCCTGGCGACCGGATTCTGGACATTGCTTGTAGGCCGTGCCGCGGTAGGGACGGCCGAAGCGGGCGGTTCACCGACCGGCATGTCGTTGCTGAGCGACTATTTCGGGGAGGACCGACGCGCAACCGCTATCGGCATCTGGTATCTGAGTTCGGGTATCGGCCTTGCCATCGCCTTCATCGTGGGCGGTGCGATCGTGCAGAACGCCGGATGGCGCTGGGCATTTGTGGCCGCCGGCGTACCGGGACTGGTGCTGGCGCCCCTGCTGCTGCTCACCGTCCGGGAACCATTGCGCGGCGCGCATGACGGGCCGGCCCCGCTGCAAGGAGAGACGCTGAGGCTGGTGCAGCGTATCCGCCTGCTCGCGGCGCGACCGGGACTGCTTTACTGCATCTTCGCCATCGTCCTGATCGCGGCGGGGATTTACGGCATGAGCACATGGCTCACCACTTTCCTGATCCGGGTCCACGGCATGCCCATTGCGCGGGCGGGTTTCCTCATCGCCATTGCCTATGGCGGCCTCGGCTCCCTGGGCGGATTTCTCGCGGGTTGGGTGATCGACCTCATCAACCGGCGCCGTGGCGGCTTCGATCCGGCAAGGACATCCCTGTTCGGCGCGGTGATCCCCTTGCTGACGGCAGTGACCGGCGTCGGCACCGTGCTGTTCCGGGACCTTGATCTGATGCTGGCGCTGCTGATGGCCTGCGGTTTCCTCAGCGCTTCCTATAACGGCCCGATCTACGCCGTCATCGTGACCATCGCCGGGCCGCGCCTGCGGGGCCTTGCGGTATCTCTGGTGCAATTGGGGGCAAACCTGATCGGCGTGGGCGCCGGCACTTATCTGATCGGCGCCGTCAGTGACTTTGTCGGGGGGACGGCGGGTGTCGCCTGGGGGATCGGCACCGCCATGCTGTTCACCTTTGCCGGGGGATTATTGCTGCTGCTGGCGTCCCGCGCGATCCGCCGTGCCCAAAATAGCGGCGAAGCATAAGAAAAGGGCGGCCTGGTTCTTCGACCAGACCGCCCTTTGTCATGCACGCCCTGTCATTTGGACGCGGCGTCGCGCTCCTTGCGCCGTGCCTTGGCGGCTTCGATCCCCCGGAACACGGTGGTCGTGTTGCCCGCCCCGGCATAGAACAGTATGAAGAGCGGCAGGAAGTCCAACTCCTCATCGGTGAATTCGTTATTGATGAGGGCGCCGTTCATCTGGATCTCGACCAGATCGGCGCGTCCCAGCATGGCGGTCGCGCCCAGCACCAGCAGGCGCTTCTCCCGCATCGAGAAGATATCGCTCGCCCACAGATTGGCGAACTGGTTGCCGACGATTTCCTGATTGAAGGAAGAGTCGCGATACGGACGGGTCATGTCCGACGATCCCGGTCCGTAGACCTTGTCGAACACTTCAAGTCCCTTCTGCCACTGCGCTTCGTCGATGCTCATGCCTTTTCTCCCATTACATTTTCAAGGCCGACGACCGCCTGATCGGTCCGGCGTGTCAGTTCGACCAAGGGCAACGCGATGCCATAGCTGCGCGCCAGATCGATGGCCGCATCCAGATCCTTGACCATCAGCCCGCGCGTATATTCGCGCACTGCCGCTTCCTGTTCGCTGGACGACGGATCGTCGCGTACCGCCAGCATCAACGGTCCGCCCACGCTGTCGGAGCTGGCGTCGATCACTTGCGCAAGTTGGCGGACATCCACCCCAGCATTGCGACACAATACGGATGCCTCATAGCCGGCGCGCAGGCAGCCAAAGACGATGACGTTACGCGCGATCTTCGCCGCCATGCCCGCGCCGGGGCCGCCCATATGCGCCACCAGCTTGGCAAAGCCGTCCAGCACCGGGCGCACATTCGCAATGGTCTCATCCGTGCCGCCGACCAGGCAGACGAGGCCGTGTTCGCGGGATTTTGGGCCACCGGTCACGCCGCAATCGACCAGTTCCACGCCCGCCGCGTCGGTCAGGGCGCGCACGGCGTCCAGATCCTCGATCGAGACGGTCGCCACCAACACCACGACCATGCCCGGCCGCGCGCGCGACAAAACCCCGTCGGGGCCTGACAGTACGTCAATCGTCTGCTTTGCGTTGACGACGGCGATGATGACGACGTCGGACTGCGCGGCCAGTTCCGCCGGACTGGCGACGACGGGCGGCACCCCTTCCAACGTGTCGGCAGCATCGGCACGAATGTCATAGACCGCCGCCAATTGATTTGTCCGCGCGAGGCATATGGCGACACCCGCGCCGATCTGCCCCAAGCCGATAACTCCTGCTCTTCCCATCCTCATTATCCTTTCCGCCGCCTGTACGCGGTCCTGTAATCGACAGGCCGGGAGGGTGGCATAGCCAAGACCGACGCGTCATCCCGTTCAGGGCCGCTTGGCCGAACCTCGACAGCTTTCCCGTCCTTCACGACGCATTTGCCTCCAGCGGTAGATTTTTTTGCGGCGAGAAGATAGTGGAGAACCGCGATCAAAAGCACGGATGCGGATAGCTGCATGCTCAGTTGCAGACCGCTTGCCGCAGCCGAGAGACAGGCCGCCGGCGGTGGCCCCCTCCCCGCAGCGAGACAGTCCGCGGCATAATTCCCCTCGTAGAGAAACACGGCCAAACGATCGCTGAGATAGCCCAGCACCACCGATCCCAATCCCAGCCCGGCCACGGTCTGGCCGAAGGAGTGGAGCGCGGCGGCGGATGCCCGCATGCGCGGTTCGACCAGCGATTGTGTAATGGTCATGATGGCGGGGGTGAAGGCGTAGAGTAAGGTGGTGGCGACGAAGAGAAAGGCGACCAGCCATCGCCAGTCCGACTGATGAATCGCGAGCAGATAGAAGGGCAGCGCCAGCCCCACCGCGATCGCGGGCGCCCATCCGCCCCAGCGTATATCACGCCGGATCAGGCGTCCGATCAGATAGCCGCCGCTGACCTGCCCGACCATTGTCGCCAGACTGAACGAAAGCGCAAACATAAGACCTGCGTGGGCAAGCGGCAGATCGAAGCGGCGGACCAGCAAAGGGATCAGGAACAGGTTGGTCCCGAACCCGACCAGCCCTACGAAACCGCTGCCGAAGGTCAGGTGCAGGAAGGCGGGCGAATGGGCGAGCCGCCGCAACACCATGGCGAAGGGCGGCGTATCCACGCTTTGCCCCGCATCTTTCCGCTCGGGCTCGGGAATCGTCGCGATCAGCAGAAGCGCCAGCAGCAGACCGGGTGCGCCGACCGCCACGAGCGCGAGCCGCCAACCGAATGTCTGCGCGACCGCGCCACCAGCGATCGCCGCTATGGCGCCGCCCAGAGGTACCCCTATCGCTATCAGCGAAAAGACGACCGCGCGGCGACCGGCATCGAACCGGTCGGAAATCATCGAGACGAGCGCCGGTGTGAAGCCCGCTTCTCCGATGCCTACGCCCATGCGGCACAGCAAGAGCTGGACATAACTTCCCGCTGCGCCGGAGAGCGCGGTCATCAGCGACCAGAGCATTGTCACCACAGCGATGATCCGTACCCGGCTGTAGCGTTCGGCCAGCCGCGCCAGCGGAATGCCCAGCACGGCATAGAAGAGCGAGAAGGCCAGCCCGCCGAGCATGCCGAGTTGAAGATCGCTCAGCCGCAGATCGTGGCGAATCGCCTCGCCGACCACGGCGATGATCGTGCGATCGATGAAGTTGAACATGTAAATCGCGCCCAGAAGCAGCAGAAACCATTGGTCGCGTGCGCCTGACCCGCCCCTGCCCTTCATCGCCTCTCCGATTGCCATCCGGCTGCTTTTTTCATGCATGTAAGACAGATAGAACAGATTCTTTTCGATGTGTATTGGTTTTCTCTTGAAACGATCCTTCGACTGCGCCAACAGGTCGCCATCTTCGACAAAGGATTTCAGCATATGAAGACCATCATCATCGCGCTCACGGCTCTGGGCCTGGCCGCGCCCGCCTTTGCCCAGGCGCCTGCGGTGGATCGCAACGAGGCGATCTACTCCGCCGATGGAACCAAGATCGGCAAGGTCGATCGCGTGCTGACCGCCGGCGACGGCGCCGTGAGCGCGGTGCGCGTCATCTATCGCGGAAAGTTCATCACCATCCCCGCAACCACGCTGAGCGCGGGTGAGAAGGGCGTGACGACCAGCCTGTCGAATGCCGAGCTGAAGAAACTGTGATTTTTTGCCCCACGGTCTTGCAGGACCGTGGGGCATGGACCCGTGCCGCGCCTCGGCTTAAAGCGAAGGCATGAGGGCAAACCAACAACCGCTTGCACGGCTTCCCCGGCGCGGCCGACCGCCGCAATCCGAAGGGCCTGCGCTCGACCGCAGCCGGCTGGTCGCGACCTTGCTGGACATGGCCCGGTCGGGCGGAATCGAATCGCTCAATATCCGTCCGGTGGCGCAGCGTCTGGGCGTGTCCCCGCGTCTGCTCTACCATCATGTCCGCGACAAGGAGGAGATGCTCGGCCTGCTGACCGACGAGATTCTGCGCGGCCGGATGCCCGACCTGTCGGCGCCGGATTGGGAAAGCCGCCTCCGCAGCATCGCCCGCGCGGTCCATCTGGCCTATCGCGATTTTCCGGGGTCCGCCGCCTTCATCCTGTCACGCAGCGCCAACCGGCTGGAGCAACCCAATGCGCTGGCGATCCGCCGCGCCATCTTCGAGGCGCTGGCCGAGGCAGGGCTGACACGGCCGCAAAGCGAAGAGATGCTGGTGATTTTTTCCGTCATCGTGCTGGGCAATGTCGTCGTGTCGGAAAGCCTGACCGACAATGACGAACGGCTGGCGATGCAGCGCGATGTGGTGGAAGCCGCCTTCACCCGCGCGACGGACATGCTGCTAACCGCGATCCGCGCCATCGCGGGCGCGGCCTGAGCCTAAGGCAAGGTCGGCGATGGATCGGACGGGGCGGCTGATCCCGTCCCACGCGCGATGGGCGGCGTGCATCCGGTCGAGCGACGCTTCCATCGCAGGCGAAAGCTCCATCAGTTCGACATAGCCGCCATTGCCTGCGCGGGTATCGAACAGCGCGAACCTTTCACCCGACGCCATCATTCCGCTGAACGCCATGGCATAGCCTTCGCCGGACAGCCGCTCCACCCCCTCGTCATAGGGAATGCGCAGCATGACATGATGATAGCCATCGCCATGACGGTCGAGCATTTCGGTGAAGACCGAAGGCCCCTCATTCGTCTGCTGGAGCAGTTCGATCAGCAGTCCGCCGGAAAAGCCGAACGCGACCTTCATCGCCACCTGCGTCGGCGCGCCACGATAGATCTGGCCCGGCAGCACGGGCACGTCGAAAACGAAAAACGGTCCCGCCCCCATGACCCGCGTCCAGTGAGCCAATGCGCGCTCCATGTCGCGCACCACCTGACACAGTTCCAGTATCGAGCCCTTGGGCTGCATCATGCGTCTCCCCAGATTGCGGCATGGGTTCGCAGGCCATGCTGGCGCGCGCGATCGCGCAACTGCTGTTCTCGCAGGGCGAGATCGACCCGGGGAACGCCTGCGTCCACTTCGCGGTCGATGGCCGCCAGATCGACGACACGCACGTCGCGAATGAAGCGGGCGGGGTCGGCGCCTTCGGACACGCCCTGCCAGCGCAGCAGCACCCAGCCTTCTTCGAGGCCCGTCGTATCGATCCAGTTGGCGATGCCCGGATCGACGCCCGCCACCACATAGCTGACCGTGCAGTCTACGGCGGGCGTGACCTGCCCACTGTTGAGGCTGACCATGCGAAGCATCGGATCTGGCGAGATCGTCCACGGGTCGGCGATCTGGATGCCGGTATAATAGCTGCCCGCCGGATCGATGGTCACTAGCAACCCCTGCCCTTCCCCCAGTGCAAAGCGCCCACCGGCCAGATAGCCCCAACCCCCGTCGCGGCCATTGGGTCCGATCAGCCGATTGGGTTCGGGATGGCCGAGAAAATCATTTTTGAAACCCGACCAGAAGGCGACCCAGGCAGGCAGGTCGGCGATGATGGTCCGGGCAATCTCGCTCTCGCTGCGCGGGCGCCGGTCCGATGGCGGGTCGAGGCGACGGACGCTGACCTGTGCCGGCACCTGCCGCCAGTCGCGCTGACTGTCACGGGTATAGACCTGAATCCGCGCGCCCGGCTCGGTCCGCAAATGGGTCGCACCGCCTTCCTGCGGGCCGACGGTCACCGTCACCTGCCCATCGGCATCGCAGAAGGGCAGAAGTTGCTGAAGCGTCAGCGCGCCCAGATTACGGCCAAGTCCCGCATGATGCTCCGGCTCGACCTCGGCAACAATGCTGAACTGTGGCGGATCGGCGGAAAAGCGAATGTCGACGGCATAGTGCCCATCGCCATCGACCGGAATTTCACGATTGAAATTGTCAGGATTGTCGATCGCCACCGCCGCACCCGGATAGATGTGGCCGAACCAGCGCCGCGGGGCGTTGCTGATATTCCAGACGACCTTGGGATCGGCGGGATCACCATTGGCTTCGCGCATGGCGAGCCCCAGCACCCACTGATCGAGCGCACGATCCAGCCCCAGCCGTCCGTCGAGCGTAGCCGCCAGCGGATCGGCCAATAAGAGGAGGCGCGCCTCCTCGCGCGCGGCGCGGATGTCGGCCCGTTCGATCAGGCGTAGCGCCAGCCGTTCCGCCGCCGCCTGATCTTCGGTCCAGAGGGGGTTGGCGGTCATGAAATGGTCCCCACCCGGCCGCCTTCGGTGAAGATGGTGCTGCCGGTCGTGTAGCTGGAGCCGTCCCCCGCCAGCAATATGGCTGCGCCTACCGCCTCGTCCGCCGCGCCGAAGCGCTTGATCGCGTTGCGCTCGGCCAGGCCCAGCCCCTTGTGAATATCGGCCTCTTGTCCGTCCGGACTCATCGATCCGACGCACAGGCAGTTGATCCGCGTGTGCGGCGCCTGCGTCTTGGCCAGCTCGCGCACCAGAAAGAGCAGCGCCGCCTTAGACACGCCATAGGCGACGGCGGGCGGGATTGGCGTGAAGCCGCCGCAGCTCTGGACTGAAATGATGCTGCCCTTGCCATGCGCCTTCATATCGGCCTCGGTCAGTTCGGTCAGACGCCAGGTCGCCATGACATTGACGTCCATCGCCGTTTTCCAGACGTCGTCCGTGTTCGCCCAAAGCCCGCCATCAGCGGCATAGACCACGCCGGCCGCGGCATTGTTGAAAACGATATGGATCGGCCCAAAAGCCTCACGGGCGCCCGCCACCAGCCGTTCGAGATCGGCCTTCTCGCCTGCATCGGCGGCGATGGCGATCGCCCTGCCGCCGTCGGCCGCGTTGATCTCTGCGGCAATCCGGTCGAGCCGGCCCTGCGAGCGGGCGGAGAGGACCACATTGGCGCCCAATTCGGCATAGGCCTTGGCGACATGTTCTCCCACGCCCGGCCCTACGCCGGTCAGGATGGCGGTGCGCCCGTCGAGGCGGAAACGGTCGAGAACGCTCATGCTCATACTCCAGACATCAGGGTCGCGCGCGGTCGAACAGATGGCCGTAGCGCGCATAATAGCCGGCAAGCCGCTCATGCACCTCGCCCGGATCGATGCCGAACTGTTCCGGACTATGCTTGTGCTTGCCAAGGCGGCTGGCGGCCGGATTATCTGCCAGAAAAGCGGTGATGCGGTCGCGATGCTCGTCGGTGAAGGACAGAGCGAAGCGGTCGTAGATGCGCTGCATCGCCGCCATCGGATCGGCAACGATATCGCGATGGGCGAGGTCGAGAATGCGGCCCTCGATCGCCGGATCATTCGCCCGCGCCTCGGTCGCGCGGGCCATCGCCGCGCACCAGGTGTCGACCACCGACCGGCCGATCGCCTTCAGGTCGTCTGCGCCGCCCACGGCAGCGAGGAACCCCGCGATCATGCTCGACAACGAAGAGAAGGTCAGCACCGGATCGCGATGCGTCCACACCAGCATCGCGCCGGGATAGGCCTCCACCAGACCGGGCAGGTCCATCAGATGCTGCGGTGATTTCAGCGTCCAGCGGCCCTTGGGTCCTTTCCACTGATATTGCTGGAGCATCCGCTTGTGGGTGCGATATTGCCCTTCCGGCACGGTATCCTGCAACCAGCGGGCGAAATCGGGAACCCCCAGTTCGGCCGGAAAATTGGTGCTGGCGAAATGCAGCATCATGCCATGATTGCACTCTCCCGGCTGCGTGCAGTCCATCCGCTGGATATCGGCCAGTTGCGGCGCGTGTTTCAGCCAGTTTTCATAAATGGCCTGCACCTGCGCGATGCGCGGATCGCTGTCGAAACTCGCTTCTTCCGGGGCAGGCCAGGGGATATACCATTCCCATTCGCGGGGCGCGCGAGCGGCCGGATCAAGGCAGAGCAGGTCATAGGTGATCGTCGTCCCGGTGCGCGGCAGGCCGCAGACGATCAGCGGGTCCCCCACGTCCTGCGCGACAATGTCCGGATGCTGCCTTTCGTCTTCGGCGAAGCGCAACCGGGTCGCGAGCAAACCGACAATCTTGTGATGCGCGGTCTCGCGCAGCTGGGCAGGCGGGTCCATCGCCTCGACCGCTTCGACCAGCCGGCGAAAGCCCGTCATGAAGGACAGGTCCGGTCCGAAATCGGACAGTCCGGTCGCGGCGCCCGCCTCCGCGATCAGCGCATCGACGTCGAGAGGCGAGCGCTCCGCGACAGCTCCGTTCATGAATGCCCCTCGTCCGACCGCTGCCTCATGACTCGCCTCTCCACTATTATTCCACACTGTGTATTTAATAGAAGAGGCCGTGGTCAAGCAGGCAATTCACTTATGCCCGCAGCGAGCCGCGTCAGGCCGCCTTGTCTTCCACCGGCGTCAGATTCTTCATGAAGGCCACGAAATCCGGTCCCAGTTCGGGGATGGGCAGCCCCAGCTTTTCGGCCAGGTAAAGGGTCATGAAATTGTCGTTGAGCGATTTGTTCGTCGCAGAGATGTTGCCGATGCCGACCTGCCGGTCGAAGGCGCCCACCGCGACCAGCGCCATGCGGAGCGCCGCGACGATGTCATAATAATTGAGATGCCCGGCCTTCTGTCCGCTTGCCGCTTCCCAGATGGCAATCGTCTCGTCCTTGCTCGGCAGGCCTTCCAGCCGGGTGATACCAAAGCGGCGGCCGAACAGATCGTCGAAATAGAGCCACCAGGCGAGGTCAAGCTCCGCCGGCCCCAGTGCCGCGAGTTCCCAGTCGATCAGCGCGTTGACGCTACCGTCGGCCGCGAACATGACGTTCGACGGCGTGGGATCGCCCCACAACACATTCACCCCCGCATCGGCAGGCATGTTGGCGCGCACATAGGCCATGGCGGCATCGACGATGGGCATCGTCCGGCCGCGCCCCGCAGCCTTGTGCCACGCCTCCAGCGCACCGACATATTGATCGAGACCCGGCCGCCCATTTTCCGGCTGGGCGAGAAATTCAAAGCCGTCGCGCCAGTCGATCGTCGCCAGGCTGGCAAAAGCGTTGATGGCATTGGTGAATGTTTGCCGCCGCTGTTCCGGGGTCATCTCGACCAGCCAGCCTTCCAGATTATAATTGGGCTTTTGCTTGGCGCATTCCCCTTCCACCTTGCCCATCACCAGGAAAGGCAGGCCGAGAATATCGGGGTCGAGATGCATGCCGATCCAGGGCGGCACGGGCAGATCGCCGCGCGCATCGAGCGCCGCCATCATCCTGCCCTGAAGCGCGAGGCTGCTGCCGAACACCACTTCCAGATCCATCGGCTGACGGCGGACCACAAGCGTCTGGCTCTGGGCACCAGCCGGATCGACATAGTCGACGTCGACAAAGAAGATGTCCGCCGAAAAGCCCGCGCCCAGCGTCACATTGAGCGGGCGAACGCGGATGTCGCGCCACTCGGGCTTTTCGCTCGCCAGCCAGTCCTGCAACTGGACGGTGATACGATCGGGAGTCAGCAATTCCATGATTACAGCCCCTTCGCCGCCAGCGCGCGCTTCAGTTCGGTGGTGAGCGGCCCCATATCCTTGGGCGACGAGCCGTGGAGCAGAATTTCATCGGCGCCAGCATCCAGGAACCCCATGAGCTGATCGGCGCATTGGGCCGCGGTCCCCACCGCAGCGCCCTCGTCCAGCCATTGCTGCGGAATGAGCCGACTGACGTCGACCAGCTCCTGCCGCGTATAGGCCTGATCCGCCGGCTTGCCGTTGAGGCCTGCAATCTTGGGATGGGCGCGGATATCCTCCAGCACCTTCTTGTCCCAGCCGTTGATGTCGACGATCAGGTCGCCAAAGCCGGGCAGTTCGAAATAGGTGATGGCGCGGCCGCCGACGACGGCCTCTTCCTCGTCCTTGGGCAGGTCCGGGGCGACGATGATATTGTGATAGATGCGCACGGACATGGGATCGCGGCCGGCCTTCTCCGCCGCGTCGCGGACGATCTTGGCGCTGTTCTTCACCCCCTGCGCCGACACGAAGGGATGCAGCAGCACGCCGTCGCAATGTTCGCCAGCGAATTCCAGGCTTTTGGGCCCGATCGCAGTGAAGATGATCGGCGGGGGCGTGCCGCAATGGCGATCGGTCAGATTGATGGCGGGGAATTTGCCCAGCACACCCTCATAATCGATCTTCTCACCCGCCCAGAGGCGCCGGCAGATCGAGATCAGATCGGCCAGCCGCTCCATGGTGATCGGCGGCGAACCCAGCATCTTCATATAGGCCGGAACCGCCCGCGCGAACATCAGGCGGAACCGCTCGCCGCTCATCGCCTGCATCATGTCGGCGACGCTGGCGGTGACGAGCGGATGGCGCATCGTCGCATATAGGGTGCCGGTGATGCGGATCTTCGACGTGGCCTCGGCCACCGCGCCCGCCAGCACCGCCGGTTCCTTCAGCGCATAGCGTTCGGATATCCACACGCAGCCAAGGCCGATGCGCTCCGCCTCTTTCGCTTCGTCGATGCCGCGGCGCGGATCATTGACCCGCCCGGGGAGGATATAGGTGCCGAACTTGTCGAAAAGTGCCTGCGCGCCGGGTTCCACCGCTTCCGTCATTCCCATGTCCTCTCAAATATATGCCACTGCATTGCCGTTGGGAGGAGCATTGGCAACCTGTCAAACGGCAGGTTCGGGATGCACCTCGACATAGAGGCGCGTGAGCTTGAGCGCAGCGATTTTCCACTGTCCGTCCTGACGCACATAGCGTTCGGTATAATGGCCGAAACCGGTGATCGACTGACCGCCGGGGATCGGACATTTGCCCGGCGCCCAGACCACCCGGTCCTGCATCGCCGTGATCATGTCCGCCTCATCGCCGCGCAGGTCGATTTCCGACGAGTGGATCTGATGCGCCGAGCATGCGTCGATGACCGCGGAACGCACCTGCTCCAATATGGCGGCGTGCCCGCTCATCGGGGGATTGCCGGTGTCCTCCTCCACATCCAACACCGCATCGGGCGTGAACAGAGAGAGGAAGCCATCCCAGTCCTTGGTGTCGAGAAAGCGGCAATAGCGCGCCTTCACATTGCGGATCGCCTCATAGTCGAGAAGTCTGGCCAGTTCGTCGCTCATTGGTTCCCCCCTCACCAGATGATGCGCGTGTGCGCGCGGAGCGTGCGTTCGCGAAGCGCTTCGGCGCGCGCGTCCGGTGTCACCAGTACAGTGTCGGCGGGCAGATGGCTGCGCACGTCGGCGAGCTTGACCTTCTTCATCGTCGGCGTGGGCCGCTCGTCGGTGTTGAACCAGCGCCCCTGCACAGCGCCGCTGGCATAGCCCGATGTGTCAAGCCAGTTGTGAACGCCCGGATCGTGCGCGGAAATGACCGCGCGAAAATAGCCGTCGCCATCGACCACGGCCTGCGCCGCATTGAGGCTGGACTGATTATGATACCAGTCGGTCGTCTCATAGAGTTCGTTGGTCAGGATCAGCGACCAATAGTCGACTTCCCTGGGGATCTGCACCTCAGTTATCAGCGCCTCGTCATCGGCCAGATCATAGGCGCCCTCATAATAGGACTGCCGGGCAAGGCCCGTCATCTGCGAGAAGTCGACGACCTTCAGCGTGTTGATCAGCCCCTCGTCGCGCAGTTTCTGCACCTTGTCGGGAAAGGCCAGCGCACAGACCGTCGCCGTGGCGGGAATCTCGGCAAAACGATGCGCCAGTTGCGCCAGCGTCGGGCGTCCCTTGGCGGCGTGATCGGCATCCAGACGCACGATGCCGAAGCGCGGCTCGCGCTCGACACCCCAGTCGCAGGCGACGATCCGGACCATCAGCTTCTCGGTCGCGGGTTTTAGTTCCCACCAGTCGCCATCATAGCCGGCGGGACGCGTCGGCGAGAGGATGACATCGAAGGCCCCATCGGCACCGATATGCAGATCATTGAAATCATTGGCGTCCTGTGCGGGATGATGCTGGCCGGTGCGCAGCGTGTCCGGGCCAAGCTGAGCCAGGATCATCATCCGCGTCGTGCCGCGATCGCCCCGGATGCGATAGGTCCCGCCCTTTTCGATCAGCGCCGCCTTGTAGATCGTATCCGCATTAGGCTGAAAGATATTCTGGCAGATATTGAGTTCGGGCACGAAAATCGGGTGACTGCGATCATGCATGATCGCGTCGTTGGTCGTCCGCAGCACGCCCGACAGCAGCAGGCGCATCGATTCCTGCATAAGCTGTGGATCGCCGCGCAGCCTTTCCGGGATACGGTCGCGCATCAACTGGCCCAGGGGGCGAAGCTGGTCGAGCAAGTCTTCCCATTCGAAAATGCCGTTGTCGCTCATCTCATTCTCCACCATCTTCTTCCGGTTGACGGCCGACGCCCCGGCAGCAGAAGCCCGGCCAGGGTGGCGGACACGCCCGCGCAGATTTCCCGCCTAGTCTGTGGCAAGCAATTGTCTCAGCGCCGCTCGCCGCCCCGCGTCGACACCTGCCGCCTCGAAATAGCCTTCGATCCCGCCCCAGCGCGTCACGACCATATCGAGCGCCCGCGTGAGGAAATCATCCTGCACACCGATCAACACCGCCACCATGTCGTCGGGCGGAACGAAGCCGAAGGTCTTTTGCAGATCGCGCTTGAGATGACCCGACACGCGCAGATTCTGGCCGAATATATCGGACTTGCGATAATCCTCGACAATCACGGGACGCGACACTGCGAGCAGGTCTAGGAACAGGGCGACGACGACACCGGTGCGATCCTTGCCTGCAGTGCAATGGACCAGCATCGGCGTGTCATGAGCCAGCAGCGCGTCGACCATCAGCGGCAGATGGGGCAGAAAGGCCTGCGGCATCAGGCCGTAATTATGCGCCATCACCTCGGCGGCGCGCGCGGCGGTCGGCTCGTGACCGAGCGACATCCACATATCTTCCCCCTGCGCGCGCAGGTCCGTATTCATGTCGAGGTCGAGCATCCGGCAATCCGGGCCGCACCAGTCATGAGGCGCCGCATCCCTCTCGATCGTCGATCGGAGATCCGCCACCGAGCGAAAGCCCAGGTCCGACAGTTCCGCATGATGATCCTCGAAAAAACTGGCCGGGCCTTCGGACCGGAACAGGATGCCGGACCGGACCTGCCCTCCGCCCGCGGTCGGCAGGCCGCCAATGTCGCGGAAATTGAGGCGGGACAGGGCGATGGTCATGCAATCAGTCCTTTACTGGCGGATAGGTGGGGACGACGGCGCGCATCTGCGCCAGAAGGTCGGGCGCCATCCAGACATGCTCGACATAATGGCCCAGCGTCGCGCGCTCGTCGGTATAGATATATCGCAGCACGTCGCCTAATGCGCCCTCGAACACAACCGGGTGCCGCGCCAGGTCGAGCGAGGCGACATGCGCCTCCCAGTGGGCAAGCGGTCCGTCGATCCGGGTCGCGACATGATGAAAGCGAATGGCCAGGTCATCGCCCTCGGGCAGAAAATCGCTGAACAAGGGGGCCGTGTCGCCCACCGGTTCGATCAGTTCGACCTCCACGCCGCCGACCACCGCCAGCGCGATCTTCAGCACCGGCTTGCCGGTCGGGTCTTCGCCGGGCTGGATGTTCGACAACTCGAAGAAGCCGGGCGTGCCATAAGCGTTCTTGAGCGCGGCCATCGCCGCGTCGAGATCGTTGGTGACATAGGCGACCTGGCAATGCTGGCTGTTGGGCCGGGCGAACATGCATATCTCCTGCTATTATCGACAGTCCGTCGGTCAGTTGGCGGACATCTTCCCCCCGTCCACGACCAGCGTGTCGCCAGTGTGATAGGCCGCCATGTCGCTCGCCAGATAGACGACCGCGCCTTCCAGATCGGCCGGCTTGCCCGCTCGCCCGAGCGGCGCCTTCGCGGCGACCACGTCCGCAATCATCTTGCCAACCTCCGGGTCTGCAAATGTCATCTCGGTTTCGATGAAACCCGGTGCGATGACATTGCAGCGCACGCCGATCGGACCGAGTTCGGCCGCCAGCGCCTTGGCGAGGGCATTGAGCGCGCCCTTGGCAATGCCATAATGGGCCATGGTCGGCACGCCCTGGAAGATCGAACCGCTGCCGCAGATGATCAGCGAGCCCCCCGGATCGCCCGCCTCGGCGCGCGCCTTCATATGCCGCGCGCCCTCCCGCAGGGTGAAGACCGCGCCATCGAGATTGACGTCGATCAGCTTGCGATAGGTGGCGACGTCCATGTCCGTGAACGGCACCCGGCTGGCGATACCGGCATTGGCGACCACCGTGTCGACCCGGCCCATGGCATCGAGCGCGCGGGCGAAGCCGGCAACGATCGCGGGTTCGCTGGCGACATCGACCACGTCAGCGAACACCCGCACCCCATGCGCGCGCAACGCCGCTGCCGCCTCCTCATTCCTGTCGGCGCGCCGCCCCCAGAGGATGACGTCACTGCCCGCGCGGGCGAGGCCGCGGGCAAAGCCGAACCCCAGCCCCGAATTGGCGCCCGTGATCAGCGCCACCTTGCCGCTCAGATCGAACAGGTTTTCCGGCACGTCCAATTCTCCCGTTGGCCGCTCGAACATAGGCGGCGCTTTGACGCAACATTGCTGGCGACCGCGCCGATGGACAAGGGGGGCCAGTTTCGCGATCGCGCCAATGCCATCGCGAAACGGCCCTGCCTTCAATGCATCATGCCTTCACGAAACTGCCGGGGCGTCAGGCCGGTCGCCTTGCGGAAGGCGGCTGAAAAGGCGGCCGCGCTGTCGAAGCCGCAATCCCAGGCGATGACCTTGATCGCCGGGCCGGCCTGGCGCAACAATTGCTTTGCCCTGTCGATCTTGCGGTCGGCGACATAGCGGGTGAGCGTCTGCCCCGTAGCAACCTTGAACTGGCGGAAGAAATGACGGGTGGAAAGGCCGCATTCCGCCGCCAACTCGGCGACGGATGGGGGCTTACCCGGCTGCTCGATGCGATCGCCGATGCGTTGAAGCTGGGCCCGGGACATGCCACTCCCCCGTATTCCGGTATCGCCGCCCGAAACGCGCAGATAGCGCTGTAACTCGATCGCGGCCTGAAGCCATATCGCCTGTGTCAGCATCTCGCTGCAAAAGCCGGGCTGCGCAATCTCACCCGCAATGCGCCGGAGCGCCTCACGCACGGCGGGGCTGCGAACGTCGAGCGATGCCTGCAAGGCGTCGTTCGACAGATCCGGCTCGTCATGATCGAATCCCATCCCGTCGAAGCCGCAGCATATCGATGTCTGCTCGCCCTCGCCCCACTCGGTATGAAGTTCGCTTCGGGCCGGGACGAACAGCACGTCACCCAGGGCGCTGGCTCTGCCCTCTCCGATCCCGCCATAGCCGCCACAGGGACGACCGGGGCGAGGAGACAGCGCGAGATCCAGAAAGCTGCGGGGCGACGAAAATATCCCGCCCTGCAGGCCACGGAAGCGATAATGGTGCAATTCCATCACCACGCCGGGCAGCGCGATCCGGCCCCGAACCGTACACTCCATGGCCGGTGTGACGGGCAGATCATAGACCTGGGAAACAGCGTTCATCTAAACTCTCCGAACAGTTTCGCGTGCCGCGATGCCATCCTGCGCAGCATGGCGCTTTTGCGGAGCATTTGGCGCAGTGGCGATGGCTGCGCACCTTGCGGAAGAAAGGGTCCGTGCTTTTAGATGGCGCATCGATAAAAGGAGAGCGACATGGGCAGTCCCGCGCAGGAAGAGGCCGCGCGCCGTAACATCATTGACATTACCGACCTGCATCACCCCGTGCTGACCGATGTCCAGATGCAGGTGATGGCCGGGGCCGAAGCGGCGGCGGATCAGATCGTCCTCCAGCCGGAGGTCATTTTGACTGCGGCGCAGGCGCAGACCGGGCTGTCGGATTTCGGCGCGGACGATTTTCGCGAACGGCTGGCCGTATGGTGCCAGGCCGTGGACGAGGATGCCAACGCCTCGGCGGTCACGCGCGCCAATCTGTTCCAGATGATGATCCGCTTTGCCGCGACCCGCCTGCGGATCGAGGACATAGTGAAGCGCCACCCGGAGATATTGGACATCCAGATCGTCCGGCCGATCATCGTCGCGGGCCTTCCCCGATCGGGCACGACGCATCTCCTCGGTCTGCTGTCGGCCGACCGCCGGTTCCGCTCCCTGCCCTGGTGGGAAGCGATCGCGCCGGTTCCCGCCCCTGACGAAACCCCGACACCTGAGGATAGCAATCCCCGCTGGACCAAGGCGGAACAGGGCTGGCGGATGATGGAATCCATCCTGCCCCATATGGCGATCATGCACGAATTTTCGCCCGATCATATCAGCGAGGATATCGAGCTTCAGGCGGTCGACTTCTCCTCCTATCTGATCGAGTGGCTCGCGCATGTGCCGCGCTGGCGCGATTATTATCTCAGCCACGACCAGTCGGGCACCTATGCCTATCTGAAGAAGGGCCTTCAGGTCCTGACATATCTGAATGGCTCGAACCGCTGGGTCATCAAATGCCCGCAGCATATGGAGCAGTTACCCGCCCTCTATAAGACCTTTCCCGACGCCACCTTCGTCCTGACCCATCGCGATCCGGTCGGATCGATCCGGTCGCAGCTCACCATGTATAGCTATGCGGCGCGCATGTTCCGCAAGACGGTCGATATTCAGGAACCGCTTGGCTACTGGCCCGACCGTTATGAGAAGCTGCTCCGCGCCTGCGTGCGGGATCGCGACATCCTGCCCCCCGACCGGACGATCGATGTCTATTTCCACGACTGGATCAGAAATCCCGACCCGATCCTGAAGGAAATCTATCGTATTGCCGACATCCCCCTGACCGATCAGGCGCTGGCCGATATGCACAGCTATCTGGCCGAGCATGGCGAGCAGACAAAGGGCAAGATCGTCTATGATCTGGAACGCGATTTTCATGTGACCGGCGAGGAATTGCGCCGCCCCTTCGCTTTCTATTTCGATCGTTTCCCGGTCCAGGTCGAGGTGAAATAGCCAATCTCACAACCTGCCTTTCGACAGGAGGGAAATCAGTGCGCCCTGATTAGGAGGGGGCATCGATTCCGATTCCAGCAGAGGAATGCCATGCCCGAATTGAATGTCATTACCCGTGACGGCGCCCAGCAGACGATCAAGGCATCCGCCGATACGTCAGTGATGGAAGCCATCCGTGATTCCGGTTTCGATGAGTTGCTGGCGCTATGTGGCGGCTGTTGCTCCTGCGCGACGTGCCATGTCTATGTCGACCCGGCCTTCGCTCAGTCCCTGCCCCCGGTATCGGACGATGAAAGCGATCTGCTGGATGGATCGCCGCATCGCAACGACTATTCGCGCCTGTCCTGTCAGGTCATGATGTCGGAAGCGCTTTCGGGCCTTACGATCACCATCGCGCCTGAAGACTGAGCATAACGCACCACCCCTGAATGAATGAGAGAGGACTATCATGGCCTGGAAAGAAGATATTCGTGAACAGCTCGACGTGTCGGATTCGACCGTACTGACCGACAAGCAGAAGCAGATGGTCAAGCATTGGACCGACCTGCAGGAAACCCTGAATGCCGGCGACTTTGACGGCATGGATCGATTTTTCCATCCCGAATTTCGCTACGGCAACCCCAACCGGCCGGATCTGGGCACCTATGAGCAGTGGAAGACCTCGCCGGTCGCGCTCTACAAGACCTTCTTCCCCGCCGCCTACAAGACCATCGACGCGGTCGGCAAAGGCGACGATGAAATCTGGATCTACGCGACCCATTATTGCAAGCATGTCGGCGGCCCCTATATGGGCGTGCAGCCGACCGGCAACGAGTTTCAGGTCAACTGGTTCTCGATCGTCAAGTTCAAGGACGACAAGATCATCAGCATCTTCAGCATTTCCGACGTGCTGACCATGCTGAAGGACATCGGCGTGGTGGAAGTCCCCCAGCCTGTCGATCCCTATAAGTAAACAGATGTGCCACTGCCCTTCTTCCGCGTCGGTCAGGCGACCGGAGGAAGGAGGGCGGCGAGCAGGAAGGCGGCCAGGCGATCGGCATGCTCGGCCGCATGCATATCATCCACTTCCTGCCCGGCCCCCAGCCGCTGCTGCATCGGCACGGCACAGAAATAATAGCCGACCCCCTGCACCAGCAGCGCCATCAACGCCGCCGTCGACAGGCCGTGAACCGGCCGCTGCAACCGCACCGCGTCGAGCAGACCATCGAGCCGCCGCTGGAACGGCAGCACAAAATGTTCGACGATATGGTCAAGCCGCCAGGTCGAACGGCAGCCTTCCACATTGGTCAGCGACACGATGTCGCCATTGCTCGTCGCCCACAGGCAGAAACGCTGGATCAGATGGCGCAGCCGCACTTCCGGATCGGCCGGCTCGTCAAAAGCGGCTTCGACGAAGGGCGAGGCCTGCGCCATGCGCCAGTCGACCGCGCGTATCCACAGATCCTCCTTCCGGCCGAACCGGACATTCAGGAGATTGTGGCTGACCCCAAGCCGCTTCGACAGATCGCGCAGCGTCGTTCCCTCATAACCGCGCTCCGCGAAGGTTGAGAAAGCCAGGCCCAACAGCTTGTCCTCATCCACGGCCTGGGCGGCATTGAGGGCGGGACGGCCGCGGGTGCGCTGGGGACGATCGAGCATCTGCAGATTCATAGTGAAAAGACGTTGACATATAAATTGTCATCCGTCAATTTAATCGAAAGGAGAGTGGATAGCGCTATGAGTCTCGATTCTGATCTTTGGTGGGCTGTCGCACGGTCCGAGGAAGTGACCTCCGAAAAGCCGCTGTCCGTCGATATCGGTGATCAGCCGGTCGTGCTGTGGCGCGACAATCACGGTATCGCCCGCGCGCTGGAGGATCGCTGTCCCCATCGTCGCGCCCCGCTATCGCTGGGCTGCATCCGCGACAATGGCTGGATCCAGTGCGGCTACCATGGCTGGAGCTATGACGGCGAGTCGGGACGCCTGAAGGAAATCCCGAACATGAAGGACCAGCAGAAATTCCCGCCGATCTACAAGGCCAATGCCTTTGGCGTCAGCGAGCAGGCGGGCTTCGTGCGGGTCTGCCTCAATCCCAAGGCGGAAGCGCCGCTCAGCGCCGATCCCAAATACAGCTATATCGGCACGGTCAACGTCAGTTGCAGCCATCAGGAATATCTGAATGCGCTTTATGACGATCCGAGCCTCGTCATCGCGATCCGCGGTGTCCGCTTCAGCCCCTATCTGATGTCGGAACTGCATGAGGAAGGCGGGATGCTGGTGATGGAGCGCAATTGCCAGTGGCACCCGCTGCATTGGCCGTCGCATTTCGTGGCCGAATTTCCGCTTACCCTGCTGACGCGCACCCATCCGCTGACTGGCGAGACGCAGTTGACGCTGCGCGACGACCAATTCAACGATCTGCTCCACGCCGTTCTTTCGCCCGTCCCCTCGGCGCGGGGGGTGACAGCCGTCCGCTGGCGGGCCGAACTGGGCGTTCGCCATCCGGGCGTGCGCGGCGCGGTGCTGCGCGGGATCAACCCGCTGTCGGTGCTCGCATCGGTCGACGGATCGAAACTGCGTGCCACCAAGCCCACCGTCTCGCTGCATGGCGAGGATCTGCGCAAGGCAATGCTGGAAAGCGCCCCCGCGACCCATGATCAGACCGTAGCGGCCTGAAGGAGGATTTGAAGATGCTCGAAACCGCCGATCGTCCCGTTTCGCACGACGACAATTCCGCCGCGCCATCAGGTGGCAACCCGATCGCCCTGAACGCCATCAACCGCTGGGTGCCGCATAATCTCGTGATGCGCGACAGCTGGTTTCCGGTGGCGCATGATTATTCCGTGACGGGGAAGCCCGTCCGCCGCGCCATCTATTCGCACCCCATCTTCCTGTGGCGCGACAATGGCGTCGCCGTCGCCAGCGAATTCCATCCCAATGAGCGGATCGCACGCGACAAGAGCGAATTTACCGACGCACGCGGCCGGTATCCGGTGATGGAACATTATGGCGTGGTCTGGGTGTGGTTCGGCAACCCGCTGGCGGCAGACCCGGCCCATCTCCCCAGCCTGCCCTTCCTCCCTCCCAAGGGTGGCCTGCCGCGGCACATGACCGCGACCGTCCGCTTTGAGAGCGCCGCGCCGATCAGCCTGGAAAATCTGATCGACCTTACCCATGCCGACTTCCTGCATGCCGACGTCGTCGGCGACGAACGGTCGGACAGCGAAACCGTGGAAACCTTCTACGACAGCGAGACCGTCACCATGGTCCGCACCTGCGTCAACAAGTCGGTCGCCCCGGTGATGAAATTCTTCAGCGGCATCAAGCAGCCGACCCAGAATGTGCGGCAGGTGATCCGCATCTATCTGCGCTCTCACTGCGCCATCGCCTATGGCCGGTTCAGCCCCGGTGACGATGTGCCGCTGTTCCACCCCTGCACGCCCGAAACGCGGGACCGCACGCGGATGGAAATGGTCATGAACACCTCCAACGCGGGCCTGATGTTCCGCCATGTCATGCCCAAGGCGGGTTACAAGGTGTCGCGGCAGGACAGCTACATGACCTCGCCGCAAAGCCCGCGCTATATGCGCCATACCGACCGCAAGGACCTGCACAGCAAGTTCGACCAGGCCGGGCAGCGCTATCGCATGGCGATGATGGAACTTGCCGACCGGCAGGCGAAGGGCGACTTCGCCTATCGCGACAATGTCAGCGCCGATTGCAGCGACATCATCGGCCTGCGCAAGGAACTGTTCCAGTTCTGATCTGATCTCTCCCCATGGGCGGACGGCAGCGTCCGCTCCTTTTTTCCTTTTCCGGAGTCGCCATGTCCAAGCTCGTCAATGCCGTCGGCGGTGAACGCCGCTGGTGGGCCGTCATGCCCACCCTGCCTGCCCCCGCCATGGCGGGTATCGGCCAGCAGATGGAACAGGCGGGCTTCGAGGGCTGCTTTTCGCTGCAAATTTACGGCCCGCCCTTCGTTCCGATGGCTGCGACCGCCGCGCTGACGAGCAGCCTGAAGGTCGGCACCGGCGTCGCTATTGCCGGGACGCGCAGTCCGGTGGAAACCGCCTACGCGGCGATGGACGTCGATCGCATTTCCAATGGCCGCTTCGTGCTGGGGCTGGGCTCCAGCATCAAGAGCTGCGTCACGGGCATGTATGGCGAACCCGAACGCAAGCTGCTGTCCCACCTGCGCGAAAGCGTCAAGGTGATCCGCTATGTCATCGCCAACGCGCATAAGGGGCTCGATCCGATCGAGGGGGAATATTTCTCCGCCGATTTTGAGGAAATGATGCTGACCGCGCCCCCGGTGCGGGAAGAGATTCCGATCTGGATCGCGGCGCTACAGGACAAGATGACTGCGCTTGCGCTGGAAATCGGCGACGGTCTGATGGTCCATGCCCTCTGGTCCGCGGCCTATACCAGGAGCCGACTGCCTTTCATCAACGAGAAGCTGGCCCAATATGGCCGCAGGCGCGAAGATATCGAAATCAACGCCTGGCCTTGGATCGCGGTCAATGATGACAAGCAGAAGGCGATCGACGACAGCCGCGCCACCGTCGCGGCCTATTCCGGATACAAGGAATATGAGCCCTTCTTCGAGGCGATCGGCTTTGGCGATCAGGCGCGCGCCTGCCAGTTGAGCCTGGGTGAGCATGGCGACATCGCCAAGGTCATCGGCAATGTGTCCGATGCGATGGTCGAAGCCTTCGTGACCTGCGGGCCGGTGGACGAAGTTCTCGAAAAAATCGAGCCGTTCTGGGATGTGGTGGACTCGCTCTGCCCGATGACGCCCTATCGGGATCTGACCATGGACCAGCTGACCGACTATAATGCGGGTCTTTTCAAGCTGGTGGCGACGGCTCGGGCGCGGGCCGGCATGGTTGCCGAACCGGCGTACAGCTAGAGCGCGCTGCGTTAAATTCGGCGCAGGTCGCGCGCTCTAAGTTTCTGTTGTCGCATCGTTTATGCGGAAAACCGGTTTCCACTTTTCCGCACGATGCTTTAAGGTTGATCTCAGTAGTTGCTACGGCAGGAGCCGGGGCCAAGGATAACCTTGACCCGGCTCCTGCCGTCCCCCCCAAAGAATCAGGCCGGCACCAGTGACTCGGCCATGGCTTTGCCGGCGATGAACCCTGTCACCATGGCCGGGCCGACATTGCAGCCATGCGCCGGCGATTTGCCGCGCCAGATGGAATTGGCATCAAGCCCGGCCGCAAACAGTCCTGCTACCGGCGCGCCATCTGTTCCGATCACGCGGCATTGCGCGTCGATCTTGAGGCCCACCGTCGTGGACCCGTCGCCCGGATAGATTTGGATGGCATAGAAGGGTGCCTTTTCCACCCGACCAAGACACGGGTTGGGCTGATGCCTGGGATCGCCGATCTCGATATCGATCTGCGTGTCGCCCTTGCCGAAATCCAGATCCTTGCCGGTCTCGGCATAGCGGTTCATTTTCGCGACCGTCGCCACCAGCCCGTCGGCGTCCACACCGATCTTGTCCGCCAGTTCGCGCAGGCTGGGCGCCGCTGTGACATAGCCCGCCGCGATCAGTTTCTTGAGACCGCCGCCGCCGGGATACACCATGCCCATGCCATATTTCTTGATGAACGCGGCATCCCCGATGATGTGGGCGGGCACGGTGCCGCTCTTGTGCATGGCCTCGACAAAGTGGACGGACGCCTCATTCCCGAAACGCTCGCCCTTGGCATCGACCGCGATGCAGCCGGGCTTCGACATGTCGATCAGATGCGCGTAGCGCGCGACATAGCCGTCCGGCCGCGTCATCTTGGAAACCACGGCCCAGACGGCATTGACCAGATTGTCGCCGTCCAGCGACGCCCCGGCATCCAGCCCCATATTCATCCCGTCACCGGTATTTTCATAAGGCAGGATCGAGATATGCTCCTCGGCATAGGGGATATAGGCCTTGCGCAACTGCTCACTGGCCGAAAAACCGCCGGACGCCAGCAGGACGCCAACCCTTGCTTCGATGTCCTCGCCGCCGACGCGCACGCCGGTCACGCGGCCGGCCTTCACCAGCAGCCGATCGACAGCGGCGTCCTTGCGGAGCGTGACGCCAGCATCGATGGCCGACCGGATCAGCCGCGCCGCCAGCGCATTGCCCATGGTCAGCCGCGTACCGCGCGGATAGCGGCGCACCTTGTCCAGGCCGAATTTCGCGGCCAGCTTGCCGAAATGGAACAGCGACCTGGGCGACGGCATTTCGGCCAGATAAGGAAGGTCGAACAGATCGATCATGAAGCCGCCCGGCGCGTTGAACTCCTCGCGTGCCGGACGAAGCTCGGCGAAGTGATCGCCCAGTTTCTTGCCGTCATATTCCTGCGGCGAAAGCAGTCGGCCATGATCGGCGGCGCCGCCGACTTCAGGGTACCAGTCACTGCTGGGCGGCGAGAGAAGGAAATGAACCTCGCTGTTCTTGTCCAGCCATTCCACCATTTCCGGACCGGCGTCGAGATAGGCGTCGATCAGCGCGGGATTGGCCGTCGGTCCGATCACGTCCAGCACATATTGGCGCGCCACGGCGCGGCTGTCCTCGACACCGGCGGCCTTGGCCTGCGGGCTGTCGGGAATCCAGATGCCGCCGCCCGAAACCGATGTCGTGCCGCCGAAATGTTCGGCCTTTTCAAGCACGAGGACCGACAGCCCGGCGGACGCGGCCCTGATCGCCGCAGTCATGCCCGCAGCGCCCGATCCCACCACCACAACATCATATTGGGCCATCAAGTCCTCCCGATCAGTCTTGCGATGTCCATGAGGAAAAGCGCGCCAGCTCGCGCCTTTCCCCCGGCAGGTTTCAGATTTTGGGCATGATTTCCTCGGCCACCCACTGGAGCCGCTCAAGATATTCGGTCAGCCCGGATATGCCCGGCGGCAGCGGAACGATGGTTTCATTGACCCCCAGTTCCTTCAGCCAGCCCACCTGATCGATGACCTTTTGCGCGTCCCGCGTCCCGGGCGCGCGCGGGTCATCCATGATCTCATGATGCGCGCCGACATTGAGCATTTCGAGCGCAAAGAACATGTCGATCGGCCGTCCGTCATATTCAGGCTGCGAACGGATGAAGTCGAGGCATTCCGGGAATTTTTCCGGCGGGGTGCGGAAGGGCGACCAGCCGTCGCCGAATTTCGCCACGCGCCTGAGCACCGGTTCGGCATCGCCCCCGAACCAGATCGGCAGACGCGGTTGCTGCACCGGCTTGGGCGCGAACCCGACATTTCTGAACCGGACGAACTCGCCCTCGAATTCGGGCTTTTCCGATGTCCACAGTTCCATGATCGCGGCGACATATTCATCGGCCATGCGCCCGCGCTGGTGGAAATCCACACCCAGCATGTCGAACTCTTCCTTCAGCCAGCCGACCCCGAACAAGGCCGTGGCCCGGCCGCCGCTCAGCCAGTCGAGCGTCGACCAGGCCTTGGCATGAACGATCGGGCTTTGCAGAGGCAGGATCGACACCGAGGAACTGAGCTTCATGTTCCTGGTACGACCGGCGAGGAAGGCGAGTGCAACCGTCCCATGAACATAATGGTCGCCCGACAGCGCTATATGTTCCTGTGGGATGATGAAATGTTCGCCCAGCATGCATTTGTGGAAACCAAGTCGATCGGCCGTCGCCACCGCCTGTCCGATGTCATCTCCGGTCAAAGCATATTCCCAGGGCTGCGTCATCGCGGCGACGTGCATGCTGTTGGGAACGCCGATGTTGAGCTTCATGATGATCCTCCCATATTCTCCGGGCGAAAGGATAGACGGGGCGGGGTGCGCGGCACCTTCCCGCCGGAAGGGGAAGCCGCCCTGAAATCTGTGCCCGACGATTTTCGGCACGGCAAAATGCCCTTCCCCCATCCTCACCATCAGCCGTGCCCTGTCCGAAGAGAGGGTCAGGGCTTTCGATGGGCGGATTCCTTCGAACCCGTCAAGGCAGCGTCACGCCTCCAGCGGCACGAGTTCGCCCGTGATGCGAATGCCCGCGCCGTCGACCTTATAAGTCTTGTTCATGAAGATCAGGATCGACGTCAGCGCTTCGGCAGCGGCGGAATTGACGAGCGCACCACCATGCAGCCCCCGCAACCCCATGGCATCAGCCAGTGCCACAACGCGCGCCCGGGCATCCTTGTCATCGCCAAATACCAGCACGTCGCACCCGACATCGACATCCTTCGCCAGCTTGTGCGCGGCGACATTGTGGAAAGCGGAGACCAGCGTGACATCCTGTCCCAGCACGTCCTGCGCCTTCTGGGCGGCGGAGCCTTCATCCGGCAACTGGACGCGCATCACCTTGGGCGGAACGAGCGGGACAGTCGTGTCCACGACCAGCTTGCCCGCGACATGGGGGGCAATGTCGCGAAGCGTCGCCTCCTGTGCGGCAAAGGGCACCGTCACGATGACAATGTCCGCTTCCGCCGCGACATCCGCATTGGCGCCCCCGCGCAGACCGTGCCCCAGTTCCGAGGCTGCCTTTTCCGCACTTTCGGCTTTTCGCGATCCGATCGTCACGGGATAACCGGCACGCGCCAGCCGCCAGGCGATCGCAGCGCCCAGATTGCCGGTGCCGCCGACGACGGCAATGGCAGGAAATGTCATAGAATGTCCTTCGATTGGTTGGCGGTAAAGCGCATCATGTCTGCAAATACCGCGGAATGGGACGTGAACCCGCCGTCGGCGACAATCGAAGCGCCGGTGATGTAGCGGGATTGATCGGATGCCAGAAACGCGACTACCTCTGCAATATCCTCCGGCCGACCGAGATAGTCGACCATATTATGCTCCCGCATCAGCGCCTGTGCCTCCGGCGGCATGTTGCGGTCCAGAGCCTCCGTCATCACCAGCCCGACAACGACGACATTGGACCGGATGCCCTGCTTTCCATATTGCGTGGCGATATAGCGGGACAGGCTGAGCAGGCCGGCCTTGGTCGTGCCATAAGCGGGAAAGTCGAGATCCCCGGCGAGGCCCTTGCCCGATCCGGTAAAGACGACCGAACCGCCGCCCGCAGCGATCATGCGCGGGATGGCATGTTTTGCGGTGAGCATCGCCCCGCGAAGGTTGACCGCAAAGGCACGGTCCCAGAAGTCGGCATCCATATCTGCGATCAGCCCATCACCGGCCAACATACCGGTCTGCGCTGCATTGGCGTGCAGGATGTCGAGCCTGCCGAAACGATCCACGACCTGGGCGATGCCGTTCGCCACCGTCTCCTCGTCGGTGACATCCATGATGAGGGCGATCGCCTCTCCGCCAGTTGCCTCGACCCGCGCGACGGCTTCATCGAGCGGCGCAGCCTCCGGCCCTGCCACGGCGATCTTCGCCCCACGGCCCGCCAGCATGAGCGCGGTGGCCAGACCGATGCCGGTTCCTCCGCCGGTGACAATCGCAACCTTGTCCTTCACCGGATATTGCAGGTCGGTCATAGCGTCTCCGATAAGGCAAGGGGCCGTGGCGGCACCGGTTGATAAAGTGTCGTGCGCTGGCGGACAGGCCGTCCCACCGAGGCCGCCAGAGCCTGCATTTCCTTAGGCCCGAATTCCTGCCCATTGACGCCACCGGCAGCCCGGGTAATCGATTCATCCATCAGCGTGCCACCCATGTCATTGGCGCCTGCATTCAGGATCGCCGCGGCCCCTTCCGGTCCCATCTTCACCCAGGACACCTGGATATTGGGGATCACCGGATGCAGCACGATGCGCGCCACCGCGTGCATCAACACGGCCTCCCGATAGCTTGGCCCGGACCGTGCCAGCCCCTTGCGCCAGATCGGCGATTCCATATGCACGAACGGCAGCGGCACGAATTCGGTGAAGCCGCCCGTCTCCTCCTGCAACCCGCGGATGCGGAGCAGATGGCGCGCCCAATGGCGATATTCCTCGACATGGCCGAACATGATCGTCGCCGTGCTGCGCAGGCCCACCCCATGCGCCACGCGCATCACCTCGATCCACTCATCCGCCGTCACCTTGTCAGGGCAGATGATGGCGCGAACTTCGGGATCCAGTATCTCCGCCGCCGTGCCGGGTAGCGTGGACAGCCCCGCTTCCCTCAGCCGTGCCAGATAATCCTCCAGCGGCAGACCGAGCGTGCGCGCACCGTGCGTCACCTCCAGCGGCGAAAAGGCATGGATATGAATATCGGGCGCGGCCTCACGCACTGCCTTCAGGACATCAAGATAGGTGTGACCGTCATAATCGGGATGAATCCCGCCCTGAAGGCAGACTTCGGTCGCGCCGCGATCCCAGGCTTCGGCCGCGCGGCGTCCGATCTCCTCCATGTCGAGCCTGTAGGCCGGACCGCGCATGGCCTTGGTGCTGCCCTTCGAGAAGGCGCAGAAACCACATTTGTAGAGGCAGATATTGGTATAGTTGATGTTGCGGTTGACCGCATAGGTCAGCATGTCGCCCACGGCCTGCCGCCTCAACCGATCGGCCTGGTTGACGATGGCGGTGAAATCATCCTGCTCGGCATCGAACAGGGTGACAATGTCCGCTTCGCTCAGCCGCTCACCCTCCTCCGCCGCGGCAAGGATGGAGAGGACCGATCGGGAGGCCAGAACGGGCTCCACGGCCATGATGTCGGGCGCGGGATCGCCATGCCCTGCGGACCAGTCGTCGACCTTGGGCAATCCCCGCCCGTCGATGGCACGCAGGATCTGGGTGGCGATGGCTGGCGCTACCCAATCCCGCGCGGCGAGCGCATGACGCGGACCGATGGCGAGCCGCTGCATCAATATGCGGCCCGCGGCTTTGGTGGCGTCCTCCAATATCTCCAGATGCGGCCAGGGCGCCTCCGGGTTTACATGGTCCGGCGTCACGGGCGACACCCCGCCCCAATCATTGACGCCGGCCCGGATCAGCGGCGCCAGATCGACGCGATCGTGGAGATTGGGCGGTGCCTGGATCGTCATCTCAGGCCCCAGGATGATCCGCGCGGCGGCGATGCCCCAAAGATGATCGTCAAGCGACGGTTCGGCATGATCCGCCATCCGCGTTCCCGGCTTTGCGCGGAAATTCTGGATGATGACTTCCTGAACATGGCCGTAGCGGCGATGCAGATCGCGAATGGCGACCAGCGCTTCCACCTGCTCATCGCGGGTTTCGCCGATGCCGATCAGCAGGCCGGTCGTGAATGGCACGCGCGCCCGTCCGGCCTCCTCGATGGCGGCCAATCGCAGGGCCGGCTCCTTGTCGGGCGAACCGAAATGCGGGCCGCCGCGTGCGCACAGCCGGTCGGAACTGCTTTCCAGCATGATGCCCATGGAAGCGGAATGCGGCCTCAACAGCGCATAGTCGGCGCTGTCCATCAGACCGGGATTGAGATGAGGCAGCAAGCCCGTCTCGCGGAACACCAGTTCCGCCATTTCGGCAAGATAGGACAGGGTCGAGTCATGCCCAAGCCCCGCGAGAGCCTCACGCGCAGCGGCATAGCGGGCCTCCGGCCTATCGCCGAGCGTGAAAAGGGCTTCCCGGCATCCGGCCGCCGCCCCCGCGCGGGCAATGGCCAGAACCTCGTCTCTGCTGAGATAGGCATCACCGGCGCGGGCCGGCGTGGTGGCGAAGGTGCAATAATGGCAGACGTCGCGGCACAATTTGGTGAGGGGGATGAAGACCTTGCGCGAATAGGTCACGCGACGGCCATGCGCTGCGACCGTCATCGCCTCCGCTGCCTCCATCATGTCCGCAAGGGACGGGGATCGCAGCACCGCCGCAATCCCGGCCGCTTCGTCTTCGCTCAGATGCAGTAGATCCAGTGTCACATCGCACTCCTCGCCAGGGCAAGCCCGCGAATGGTTTCTAGCGGCGCCGCATGTCCGGGCAAGGCCGCGATGAAGGTCGAGACGCCCATCGCCTCAAGTTGCCGCAGCATGTCCGTGGCCGCGTCGACGGGTCCTGCCAACGTATCGAAATCCGCCAGAAACCCGGTCAGCCCCAATTCTTCCATCAAGGCCACATTCCTGCCGCCGACGACCACATGTTCGGTCGGGTCATAGCGCGCGTGCAGTTCATCGATCTTGCCGCGAAACTGCGTCGGGACACGCGCCAGCGTTTCGGGCGTGCGGAAGGCCATGCCGTTGACGACGATGAACGCCTTGAGATCGTCAATGGCTTGGTCCCGGCTGGGACGGATCGAGGCGAAGGAAACGACCCAAATATCGATCGACAAAGGGTCCCGCCCCGCCGCCTGCGCCGCTGCCCGGACCGTATCGATCCGGTCCTTCAGCGCGTCGAGATGGCGTTCACCCGCGAACAATATGACGCCATCGGCTTGCTCGCCCGCCAGAGCCAGCGCCTTGGGACCGAAGGCGGAATAATAGATCGGAATCGGCCGGGCAAAACGGAGCGGCTTGATCTCCGCTCCGTTCAGCTCCGCCGGCCGTCCGGCAAACAGGTCCCGAAGCGCCGCCAGTTCCGCCCGTATTTCCTTTTGCGTGGCGGGCGGCCGCCCGATGGCCAGAACCGTGCTGCCGCCCGTCGCCAGGCCCAATGCCACGCGCCCGCCGGAAAGATCGTCGATCGTGCTGAGCGCGGAAGCCGTTACCAGCGGATGCCGCATGAAGGGCGATGTGACAAGCGGCGCCAAAGTCGCTTTCGGGGCGTCCAGTGCAGCGAGGGTAAGCGACACATAGAGTTCGTGCCAACCCGCTGGCGAATCGCCCACAGTGATCAGCTCGAAACCGAGATCGGCAGCAAGACGGACTTCTTCGCGAAATCCGTCCAGCCTGTCCCCCCACATGCTGCATATGCCGAGCTTCATGGCCATCCTCTCGGGAACTTCCTACGCCCTGCCGCCTCGGCGCAAACCTGTCCTTGTAGAGGGGGAAGGCGGACGGATCGCTCACCCTCCCCCCTCACAGGCGTTTTAGAATGTATATTTGGCCGTGACGCCCCAGGTCCGCGGATCGCCCGCATAGACCGAACTGGTGGGGAAGGACGGCAGAAGAACGCTGGAGGCCGAGAAATATTTCTCGTTGAAGAGGTTCTTCACATAGACGCCCAGATCAAGGCCCGTGCCCCCGATCCCGCGCCAGTCCAGCCGTGCATTGGCCAACTGGTAACCCGGCAGCTTTTCGCCGTTCTGACCGCCGAAATCGTCGGTCATGAACAGGTCGGCGTTGAGCACGACATCGCCGTCAGCCGGACGGATCGGCAGGGTCCAACTGACGCTGGCCGTGCCGGAAAAGCTGGGCGAATATTTGTTGATCTGGCCCTCGCCCAGCACGATCGTCGAAGGCAGCCCCGCTGGAACGGTCAGGCTTTCCACCTTCACATTGGTATAGGCGGCGTTGAAACCGACGGTGAGGCTCCGCACGGGGCTGATCGATGCTTCCAGTTCCACGCCCCAAATCCGCAGATCCGCGACATTGGCGGCCAAAGACCCGTTGGTCGGCGAATCCGGGGTGCCATTCGGAACGGTCGTCTGCGTGTTCAGGAACTGAAGGGCATTTTTATATTTGCTGTAATAGGCGGCGATATTGAGGCGCCCGCGTGCCGATCCGACATGATAATCATATTTGGAACCGATCTCGACGTCGGTGATCTTTTCCTCTCCCGTTTTCTGGAAAGGACGAAGATCCGCGCACACGCCTCCGGTCGCGACGCAGGCCGGGTTTGTGCCGCCCGTGGTAAAGGGCGTTTCGAACAGCGGCGTGTTCACATTGGCGCCCCGATAGCCGCGCCGCGACACGATATAGAGTAGCCAGTCCGGCGTCGCCTTGTAATCGAGCCCGATGGTCCAGCTCGGCTCCTGCCCCTTGTTGGATACCGTGCCGACGCCGTCGGCCAGACCTAGGGCGGCGGTGTTGAGGCAAGTGGCTTCATCGACATAATTCGTGCCGATGGTGCCACCGCAGGCCGATACCTTGTCCCAGCTGTAACGCGCGCCCAGATTGAGCTTCAGCTTGTCGGTAAATTCATAACCGATCTGGCCATAGACCGCCCAGTTCTTGTTGCGAACATGCGCCGTCACCGCCGGAGCAGGGACGCCACCAACGGAAAATGCCGTGAACTGCGACCCGCTGGGACCGTCCGGCTTGTCATTATTGTAAAATGCGCCAACGATGAAATTGAACGAACCAAAGTCGCCCAGCAACTGGGTTTCATTCGTCAGATACTGCCGATCCAGCACGGATGACGCTGTGAACAGGGTGAACGGCACGGCCGAAGGCGCGGGAGACGGTAGACCCGTGGGTATCTGCAGCAGCGGCAGGCCGCCGGTGTTGATCAGCTGATAACTGTAATTCTTGCGATAGCCGAAAATGTTGCGCAGCGTCAGATCGCCAAAGCTGAAAGACGTATCATTGGTGATAGACGTGGTCTTGCGATAGGCCGCACCGCCGTTGATGCCGCCATCGAACGATCCGCGACGATTGGCCTTCTGCGCCTGCAGCGCCGCCTGCACCTGCGGCTCGACTACCCCCAGCCCCAGCGCGGCGAAGGGGTAATTCTCACGCAGCAGATAAAGGCCGCCGGCCAGTTCATCGCCCTTGAAATATTCATAGATGGTCGTGCTCTTGAGGCCCTCGACCGGCTCGACCAGCAGCGACAGGCGGAAGGCGTCCTGATGGATATTGTCGAAGCCCGGGCCACCGTCGAAGGCGATCCTGCGCGGGTCCTGCCGGCGGATCTGGCCCGCCGCGCGGAAGGCGATCTTATCCTCGATGATCGGGATATTCACCGCGCCTTCCAGCTCGCGATAATCGAAGCGGCCGTAAGTGCCCTCCACATAGCCTTCGAACGCGTAACTCGGCTTCTGACTGCCGATCACGACCGCCCCGCCCAACGTGTTACGGCCGAACAGCGTCCCCTGCGGCCCCTTGAGCACCTGAATGCTGCCGATATCATAGGTCGGCACGTTCGACCCGACGGACGGCAAGGGGGTGTCGTTGAGATAGATGACGACGCCCGGCGTCACTTCGCCCAGCGGCAACTGGCCAATGCCCCGCAGGGTCAGGGCGACGTTATCTTTGCCCCCTTCGGATGAGAAGGTGAAACCCGGCGCGATCGTCTTCACGTCGCTGACCGTCTGAACGGTGCTGCGTTCCAGCGCCTCCGAAGAGAAGGCGGAAATGGAGACGGACACATCTTGCAGCCGCTCTTCCCGGCGACGGGCTGTGACAACTATGTCACCCGCATTCGCGCTTTCCGCCTGCGGTTCGGCCGAGGTTACGGGCTGAGCCCATGAGGGGAAAACAACAGCCGCGGCGCTCGCAACCAATGCCAATTTCAGAGCAGCCAATCGCATAAAAATCCTCTCCTTGAACCAGTTATCGCTGCCACCTGCGCGCGGCGCAAGCGTGATGACCTGCGGCAAATTCAGCGTTCAGCCTCATTAACCACCTATCGCCGGATAGGATTTGCGCCAATCCAGAACAAACGGCTCAGATGTTGTATTTGCGCCGCACCGATGCGCTATGCATGGCTGCGATGGCAGATCAGGACCAGGCTGCGATCAGGTCGGCGACCGGCACGGCCGAAGGCTCGCAGATGCCGCCCGCATTGAGGGACAATCTCGGCGCGGGCGCTGGCTGGGCCATGCCGTTCCGCCGCACAAAAGTCCCACGCGCCGCATTATGCGCATGCCGGGGCGCTTCCTCCATCGACAGGACGGGCGTGACGCAGGCATCGCCGGCCGCAAACAGGGCAGCCCATTCGTCGCGGCTTTTCGTCAGGAACACCGTGGCAAAGTCCGCCTGCATCGCGGGCCAGCCTTCCCGATCATTCTGGTCATAGTGCCGATCGGAAAGACCCAGTCCTTCCACCATCTGGGCAAAGAATTTCGGTTCCAGACATCCCACCGCGACATGCCGCCCATCGGCACATTCATAACAGCGATAAAAGGGTGCCGCGCCGTCCAGCAGATTGGAGCCGGGCGCATCTTCCCACAAACCCTTGGGCTGCCACGCATAGAAAAGGCTCATCAACGACGCGACGCCGTCGGTGATGCAGGCATCGACGACCTGCCCCTGCCCCGTCCGTTGCGCCGCAAGCAGCGCGCTCAACAGGCCGAAGATCAGGAACATCGCACCGCCGCCATAATCGCCCACCAGATTGAGCGGCACCGGCGGCGTCCCCTGCCGCTCACCCATGGCGTGGAGAGCGCCGGTGATCGACAGATAATTGATGTCATGGCCCGCCCGCAGCGCGAGCGGCCCGGATTGCCCCCAACCCGTCATCCGTCCGAACACGAACCGCGGATTGCGCGCCAGGCAGACATCGGGACCGACCCCAAGGCGTTCCATGACGCCGGGCCTGTATCCCTCGATCAACCCGTCCGCCCGCTCGATCAATGCCAGCAGCTGTTCGCGATCCGCGTCCCGCTTGAGATCGAGATAGGCCACCGCCCGGCTGCGATGCAGGATATCGCCCCCCACATCGTCCCAGTCCCCCACCCCCGCCGATGGCGGCCGGGCTATGCGGACGATCTCGGCGCCCATATCGGCCAACAGCATCGCCGCGAGCGGCACGGGGCCGATCGCGTCGATCTCCAGCAGGCGAATACCGGCCAGCGGCCCGCTTTTTTCCGCCATCAGATATTCGTCCGGTCCGCGCCCTTGAGGTCGAGCATGGCGCGCGCCTCATCAGGCGTGGCGATTTCAAGACCCATGCCTTCGACGATCTGCCGTGCGGTCTTCACCTGCTCCGCGTTGGTTTCAGCGAGCCGGCCCGGACCGCCCCACAGCGAATCCTCCAGACCGATGCGAACATTGCCGCCCATGGATGCCGCCATGGCGATAATGCTCATCTGGCGCGCGCCAGCCCCCAGCACGGACCATTCATATTGGTCGCCGAACAGCCGGTCGGCCGTCCGCTTCATGTGCATGATATCGTCGGGATGGCTGCCGATGCCGCCCAATATGCCGAAGCAGGTCTGGATGAACAGCGGCGCCTTTACGAGACCGCGGTCGAGAAAATATTTCAGATTGTAAAGATGGCTGGTGTCATAGCATTCGAATTCAAACCGCGTGCCCAGTGGTGACAAAGTTGTCAGAAGATATTCGATATCAGCATAGGTATTCTTGAACACCAGGTCGCGCGACGCTTCGAGCGCTGCCGGTTCCCAGTCATGCTTGAACGATTTGTAGCGATCCAGCATCGGGAACAAACCAAAGCCCATCGTGCCCATATTGAGGCTGGCAACTTCAGGAGCGAAAGTCTGGGCGGGACGAATACGTTCCTGCACCGTCATGGAGGGGTGCCCCCCCGTGGTCAGGTTCAGCACCGCGTCCGTGCGCTGCTTGATGACCTTGAGGAAGGGTTCGAACAGATCGGGATTCTGGTCCGGCCGCCCATCGACAGGATTGCGCGCATGCAAATGGATGATGGCCGCGCCCGCCTCCGCCGCGCCGACCGCCGATTCCGCAATCTCCTCCGCAGTCACGGGCAAATAGGGCGACATGGAGGGCGTGTGGATTGCGCCTGTAATCGCGCAGCTGATGATGACCTTGCGTTTTGCCATGATATTTCCTTTCGCGCAGATTGCGCGGTTCGCAGGTTGCGCGAACGGCGCAATCTATCCTTCGATAGGAAGCCGCGCGCGCTTCAGGGCAAAATACCCAGTTGCCGCGCCCTCAGAACCGCCTGCGGCCGGCGCCGCACGCCCAGCTTGTCATATATTTGCTGCATATACCATTTGACCGTGCCTTCGGTCAGACCCAGGCGGTCGCCGATTTCCCGGTTACGCAAGCCACCGCTCACCATCGTCAAAATGTCGACCTCGCGGTTGGCGAGGCGCCCGGTCAGACCGAAATCATCCTCCTCGTCCTCATCCGCTTCGATCTGCGGTCCTCTGCGCAATAGCGACACGAGGCGAACGGCGAAGCGATCGGCGGGCGTTTCCAGTTCCGGACCCTGCGAATAGGCTTCGATGATGAGAGACGCGATCACCTCGCCCTCATCGATGAAGACCCGCACCCATCCGGCAGGTTCGGCCATTTCGACGGCGGCGCGAACAGCCCTTCGCGCCTCGGACCGATTGCCCTGAAGCACGGCGATTTCCGCCAACAGCAGTTCGAAGATCACGGCCGAACGCACCGCCCCCGCGCGCTTGACGAATTCGAGCCAGCGATGGGCTACCTTGCGCGCCCGTCCAAGCCGGTGACGTTGCATCTCGATCCGGAGCCAGGCGATCGCGATGCTTTCGTTGCGCCGCGTCGGGTGCAAGGTCGGAATGGGTTCGCCGTCCAGCTGCGGATCGCCCGCCAGAAAATGCTGCTCGGCCTCCTCAATCTGCCCCGCCTTGATCAGCAGCCGCACTTCCTCTGCCACGATGAAGGAGCGCAGGCGATCAAGTCCACATTCGATCGCCACGAGATGGGCGTCGTTGAGCGTCGAAAGCGCTCCGGGCAAATCGCCCCGTGCCGCCCGCAAACGCGCGCTGACCAGATAGCCGGACGCCATCTGATCGGAAAATCCCCATTGCCGCACGACCGGCAGATACTGCTCCGCCAGATCCGCCGCCTGTTCAAGATCGCCTGCATCGTAAAGCAACTCGGCCAACGGCAAGGCAGGAAGCGCAGCCAGGCCGGAACCCGGACCATGGATCTCAACCGCAAGCGCAAAGGCTTCTTCCAGAAACCGTTGGGCAAAGGGGGTCTTGCCCTGCGCCATCATGGTGGGCGCGACTGAGGCCTTCAGCGCGATGGACGCAAAAGCCGATCCGGGGCGCGAGAGGGCGCGGCTGGTTTCCGCCTCAAGCTTGAGCATGTCCTGAAAATGATAAAGTTCCCGCCGCGCCGACATGAGCTGCGCCAGCAAGGTGCAGCTGAGGTAGGCGTGACTGTCGGCCAGTTCGGCGAGCAGCGGCTCGGAGTCCGCCTCGACCCTGACCATGTCGTCGCGCGCCGCCGCCAGCATCACGAAGCGATGGCGGATCAGCAGGTCAAGCTGCTCGATTTCATGTGCGGGCAGGGACTGCGCCTCGCGCCGGGCTTCACAGGCCTGCCTCGCGGCGGAAATCAGTCTGTCCGCCGAAGAAAATGCCAGTTGGCGGATACGTCTCCACGCCAGCGCCAGCAGCAGGTTGGGACGTTCGGCCAGGATCGGCCAGGGCAGTTCCGCGCCCAGTTCGTCGATGCGATACAGATATCCCGAATAGGTCAGTCCTTCGGCCAGACGATCCAGCTGGTCGGCGAGAAACGCCTTATCGCCGCTCAGCCGCGCATGTTCGATCGCCATGATAAGCTGCCCATTTTCCGCAAAATGGTCGCTCGCCCGTCGATGCATGACGGCGGCACGGCCAGGCGCGCGTTCCATGAGCCTGCCGAGGACCATTTCACGAAACAGCCGGTGATAGGAATAGCGGCTATGTTCCTGATCGATGGCATGCAGAAACAGACCTTCGCGGAAGACATGGTCCAGCATCGCCCGGGAATTTTCATCCTCCATTACTGCCGCGCAGGCGGATGGGGTCAGTTCGTCGAGTATCGAGGTGTCGACCAGAAAGCGACGGACATCGTCCGGCTGCAGGCTCAATACTTCATCATGAAAATATTCGGCGAATTCCGGCCGGAGGCCCGTCAATCGAAGATTTCCAGCGCCTTCGCCGGCACGACGATAGAGGTCGCATGCGATCACAATACCGGAAACCCAGCCCTGTGTATCACCCACTATGTCCTGTAGATCGCGCGAATCCACCGGCGTTCCGATCGACCGGGTGACCAGCTCGGTCGCTTCGGTCAAAGTGAAGGACAGGTCAGCGACCCCCACTTCGACCAGAAATCCGAGCGCGCGCATGCGCGCCAGCGACAGTCCGACCGTCCCACGCGCGGCAATGATGATGGTGAGCGCATCCCGCGCGCTGGACGACAATTGCGCCACAAATTCAAGGATCGGTTTGGCCAGCAACTGCGCGTCATCAATGATGATGACGGGTCGCACATCCCCCATCATCGCGATGATGGACAGCCAGCTTTCATCGGATGCATTACTTTTCAGGTCTTCCCACGGCAGGCCCGCGACGATCCCGGCGGCCTTCAATGCCTGGAGAAACGACTGCTTGCTTCCTAATCCCGCCCGCGCCGCCAGCCAGAGAACGGGACGCCCCCGGGCCTTGAGTTCATCCGCCCAGAACAGCATGGCCGTTGTCTTCCCGCTTCCGGCGGGGGCGGACACCGCCGTCATGCGCGACTGAGCCACTTTGTCGGTCAACGCCACCAGCGCGGCGCGCCGGATTGGGCTATGCGTCGACCGGGGCGGCAAGATGGTTGTCGGCACAACGGTCATGCTGTTCTCTCCTGAGCACGCGCCTTCGCACGATTCGTTTTATTGTGTGAAATATATTCTGAGCGATGAATCTATAAACGCAATCCCTTTTTCCTATCCACAGATAGGTTCCCAATGAGCCGGAAAAATGTCCAGCTTCGGAACGGAAAAGCCGGGGCCGTCACGCAAGGGTTGTTGCCACGCAGCTCGCGGCGCCAGGCAGGATATTAGGAAAGGTTGACCATGAAGGCCCTTTATCTCGAACGGACCGACGGCCCTGAATCCGTTGCGGTGACGGAAGTCGAAACGCCGGTGCCCGGTCCGGGAGAGGTGCGCGTCGCACTGCGGGCGGCGTCGATCAACCATCGCGAACTGTTCATCACGCATGGTCAATATCCCGGCATGACTGTGCCGATCACGCTGGGCTGCGATGGCGCGGGCGTCGTCGACATGATCGGTGAGGGCGTGACCGGCGTCAGCGAAGGCGATGAGGTCGTTCTGTATCCCGCGCGCAACTGGGGGCCGAACCGCCATGCGCCGGCCGCCGATTTCGGCCTGCTCGGCATGCCCTTTGCCGGCACGATCGCTGAATATATCTGCGTGCCGGTCGACAATCTGGCGCCCAAGCCCGCCTTCATGAGCTTCGAGGAAGCCGGGGCCATGCCCCTGACGGCGTTGACATCCTGGCGCGCGCTGATGTTCAAGGGCCGGCTGGAGGCGGGGGAAACCTTGCTCATCAGCGGCGTGGGCGGCGGCGTTGCGACATTCGGCCTTGCCTTCGCCGTCGCCAAGGGCGCCAATGTCTATGTCACCGGCGAAAATCAGGACGTGATCGATCGGGCCGTGGCGATGGGGGCCAAGGGCGGCCTGCTCTACACCGATCCCGACTGGCGCAAGCAGGTCGGCAAGCTGACCGGCGGCATCGATGTGGTGCTGGACGGTGCGCCCTCGCCCAGCTTCGCCAATTATGTCCGCGCCATCAATCCGGGCGCGCGCATCGTCATCTATGGTTCGACCGCCGGCAATGAGATCAAGTTCAACGCGACCGACATCTTCCTGAAGAGCGCCAGCATCGTCGGCAGCCAGGTCGGCGACCCGCAGGACTTCAAGGACATGCTCGCCTTTGCCGAGCGATATGAAATCAAGCCGGTGATCGAGGCGACCTATCCGCTCGCACAGGCGAAGGAAGCGCTTCTGCATCTGCGCGACCAGCATAAGTTCGGCAAAGTCGTGGTGACGATGTGAGCGATCTGTTCAGCCTGACCGGCAAGAAGGCGCTGGTCACCGGCGGCGCACAGGGGCTGGGCCGCATGATCGCCGAAGGTCTGCTGCGGGCCGGGGCGACGGTCGCGATCACATCGCGCAAGGCCGACATCTGCGAAGAGGCCGCCCGGGAAATGGCGGCGCTGGGACCGTGCATCCCCCTCCCCGCAGACCTGTCGACACCCGAGGCGGCGGTCGATCTCGTCGCCCGTTATCGCGATGCGGTCGGCGCGTGCCACATATTGGTCAATAATGCGGGCAAGACCTGGGGCGGGCCGATCGACAGCTTCCCCGACAAGGCCTGGCCCGGCGTGATGGCCGTGAATGTCCAGACGCCCTTCACCATGATCCGGGAACTGCTGCCTGAACTGGGCGCTGTCGGGACGCTGGGCGATCCGGCGCGGGTGATCAACATCGGTTCGGTCGCGGGCATGAAGACGGAGCGGCTCAGCGCATACAGCTATGCCGCGAGCAAGGCCGCGGTCCATATGATGACGCGCGATCTGGCGGGCGATCTGGCGGAACGCAACATCACCGTCAATGCGGTCATTCCCGGCTTCTTCCCAACCAAGATGACGGCGCATATGCGGGACGAGGATCAGGTCGATCCTGCCCTGCTGGCGCATATTCCGCTCAAACGTCTGGGTTCGCCGGACGATATTGCCGGCATCGTCATTTTCCTGTGTTCGCGCGCGGGCGCCTATGTCACCGGCGCCCAGATTCCGGTCGACGGCGGGGTGGTCGGCTGCGGTTGAAAGGAACCAAAGATCACGACCACCCTCGCGGTCGGTAAAGAAGGGTATTTGCCATGACGATCGACCTCCCCATGCTGGCGGATCGCCTCGCGATCGAGGAATGCATCTACCGCTACGCCCATCTGGTCGATTCGATGCAATATCATCGCATCGCGGAGGAAATATTCACGGAAGATGGCTCGATCGACTTCGGCAGCGCGCGATCCGTAGGGCGCGAAGCCATCCATGCCCAGTGCATGGGCTATCAGGGCGCAATGATGGGCTGTTCGCATAATATCACCAATCTGGTGATCGAAGTGCAGGGCGACGAAGCCCGCGCGGCCAGCCGCGTCATGGCCTGGCAGTGGTTCGCGATCCCCGGCGCCGATCCCCTGCGCCCGACAGACCTTCTGGCGGTGGGCGGCTATGAGGACAGGCTGCGGCGCACGGCCGAGGGATGGCGGATATATGAGCGACGGGGCATCAATTTCGGCACCGGCATCGGGGCGGGATCAGTGCCCGATCCGATGCGTCCCATCTTCGAAGGCATGCAGGGCCGAACGCCGAGCTGGCCCGCCTGAACAAGGGCGGGCGCAAGGGCCCGCCCCGCTTCCACTCAGAGTTTCCAGCCCCCGCCCGCGACAATCACCTCGCCCGTGATATAATCCGCTTCGGGCAGGCACAGCAGGTAAACGGCCCCGGCCGCTTCTTCCGGTGTTCCGGCACGGCCCAGCGGGATGCCCTTTTCCATGGCTTCCAATATTTCGTCGCTGACGCCGGCCTTGATGTCCCGGCCCTTGACGTTGATGGTCGAGCTGCCCGCCTCGCCGGCGGTCATGCGGGTCATGATGGCGCCGAAAGCCACGGCATTGACGGTGACATTGTACCGCCCCCATTCCTTCATCACCGTCTTGGTGAGGCCGACAATCCCCGCCTTGCCCGCCGCATAGCCCGACTGCCCGGCATTGCCGCCAAGCCCGGCGACAGAGGATATATTGATGACCGTCCGGCGCTTGGCCCGGCCGTGCTCCGCAATCTCGTTCTTCGCCGCGGCGGCGATCACCGGCTGCGCGGCGCGCAAAATGCGGAATGGGGCATTGAGATGCACGTCGAGCATGGCCATCCACTGCTCGTCGCTCGTCTTCTGAAGCACGGAATCCCACGCATATCCCGCATTGTTCACGATGATGTCGATCGTTCCGAAATGCGCGATCGCCGTTCCAACAAATTTGTCGCCGAAATCGGCTTCCGTCACATCGCCCACGCACACCACGGTGCGGACGCCCAGGCTTTCGATTTCGCTTGCCGTTGCCTTCGCCACATCCTCGTCCAGGTCGTTCACCACGACATGAGCCCCGGCGCTTGCAAGTTTCAGCGCAATGGCCTTGCCAATGCCACGCCCAGAGCCGGAAACCAGTGCAATCTTACCGTCCAATATCTTCACTTCAATGCGTCCCGTTCTTCCTTGAAACCACCGATGCGCGCATGTCCGCCATCGATCACAATCCTGTTCCTGTCGGGCACGCTCGCCCGGAACGATATTTCGTCGCCGTGGCGCCAGACCTCCGTCCGGACCGTTTCCCCCGGCCAGACCGGCGCGGTAAACCGGACCCGCATTTCGGTCAATGAAGCCGGATCGCCGTCACAGCACAGATGGGTCAATGCGCGGCCGACCAGCCCCATGGTGGCAAGCCCATGCAATATCGGCCGATCGAAACCGGCCGCCTGCGCCGTGCCCTGATCAATATGCAGAGGATTGCGATCGCCGGTCAGGCGATACAGCATTGCCTGATTGGACGCCGTCGGCAGGTCGAGGAACGCGTCCGCTGGCCGCTCCGGCATGACGACCGGCTCCGACCCGTCAAGATTGCGCGCGCCGCCAAAACCACCTGCATCCCGCAAGACCCACACTTCCTCCATTTCGGCGATCAGCCGGTCGGTGGGCGTGGTGAGCACGCGTTTCGCCCGCACAAGCGCGGGCTTGCCCACCCCCTTGTCTGCGAGACCGATAATCTCGATCCGGCCATTGACCAGTTGCCCCAGTTCGAGTGGACAAAACAGTTTCAGCGTCTGCTCGCCATGCAGAATGCGCGGCCAGTCCCAGCCAAGTTCCGGCGCCATGGGCCAGAATCCGGGTGTCCCCAGAACCAGCGCCATGGTCGGCAACACGGCCAGATCACGCTCGAAGATCAGATGCTGCTCGGCTATGGCTCCGAGCCCCGCGCCGACCCCCAGCGCATAGAGGATCGCCCCGCGCGGATCGCAGACATCCTGTGCTTCGGGCACCCGGAAACGGCGCAATTGTTCGACGTTCAGCATCCGACTTATCCCCGGTTCAGCCGTCAGGACAGCTTGCGCTCGTCAAGCCCCAGCCCACGACCGATGATTTCGCGCATGATTTCCGAAGTGCCGGCAAAAATGCGACTGATGCGTGCGTCGGTATACATGCGGGAAATGCGATATTCCTCCATATAGCCCGCGCCGCCGTGCAGCTGAACACACTCGTCCATCACCCGGCCTTCCAGTTCGCTCGCCAGCAGCTTGGCCGAAGATGCGTCCTCCGCCGTCAGCTCCCCGGCATTGAGCAGCAGCACACACTGGTCGACATAGGTCTGGATCGCGTCCAGTTCGGCCCGCATCGACGCCATCTTGAACCGGTTGTTCTGAAAGGCCCCGATCGGCTTTCCGAACGCCTTGCGCTCCTTCACATAATCCAGCGTGATGTCGAAGGCTGTCTGCGCAGTCGCCATGAATCCGATCGCGGCCACCAGCCGTTCCTGCGCAAGAAAGCGCGCCAGATATTTGAAGCCCTGCGTCGGATCGCCCAGCACATTCTCCTTGGGCACCTTGACGTCGTTGAAGAAAAGCTCCGCGGTGTCCTGCGCCTTCATGCCCATCTTGGCGAGCTTGCGGCCGCGCTCGAACCCTTCCATGCCGCGCTCGACGACGAAGAGGCCGAGGCCGTGACGGCTGTTCGGGTCGGTCCGCGCGGCAACGATCACCAGATCGCTGAGGATGCCGTTGGAGATATAGGTCTTCGCGCCATTGAGCAGCCAATGATCGCCCTTGTCGATTGCGTTGCTGCGCATGCCCGCAAGGTCGCTGCCGGTCGACGGTTCGGTCATCGCGACGGCGAGGATCTTCTCGCCGCTGACGATGCCGGGCATCCAGCGGTCCTTCTGCTCCTCGGTTCCCAGCTTGGCGATATAGGGCGCGACCAGATCATTATGGAGATTGATGTAGAAGCCTATGTCGCCATGGCGCATATTCTCCTCGATGATGATCTGTTCGAAGCGGAAATCGTCGATACCCGCCCCCCCATATTTCTCATCCGCCCAGGTGCACAGCAGCCCCTGCTCGCCGGCCTTCAGGAACAGCTCCCGATCGACCATGCCCTGTTCACGGAAGCGTTCGGCATGGGCGCCGACTTCGGCGCTCATGAACTTGACGACGCTGTCACGGAATTGCTCATGTTCCGGCTCGAAAATCAGGCGTCTCATGCCGGGATCGGCTCCTTGGCCGTCGCGCCCTTGGCGGACGCATAAAAGGGTTCGGCTTTCGCCGCCTTGTCGCGCAGCCATGCCGACGGCAGGAAGCGCGGGCCATAGAGCTGGGCGAGACGGTCGGATTCCTTGACGAAGGCTTCGATCCCCACCGTATCGATGTAACTGATCGTGCCGCCGGTCCAGCTCGGGAAACCCCAACCATAAATGGCGCCCAGGTCGGCATCCTGCGGCGTCTCCAGCACATTTTCCTCAAGACAGCGCGCCGTTTCCATTGCCTGGGCGTAGAGGTAGCGCGTCTTGAGCTCCTCGACATCCCAGCCGTCCTTGACCGGGAAATGTTCGGCCAGCCCCTTCCAGAGATGCTTCTTGCCGCCCTCGGGATAGTCGTAAAAGGCGCCGCCGGTCTTGCGCCCCGACCGACCGATCTCGTCCTTCATCCGGCGCATCACGGGGACGCCCGCCGGCGGCGTATATTTCTCACCTTCCTCGGCGATCGCCTGATCCACGATCTTGAGCGGCAGATCGAGGGTAAGTTCGTCCAGCAGCGCCAGCGGGCCGACCGGCATTCCGACCGCCTTGGCGGCATTTTCGATCACCGCCGGCGGCACGCCTTCCGCCAGCATGGCTGCGCCTTCGTGGATCAGCATCTGGAAGACGCGGCTCGTGTAGAAGCCACGGCTGTCATTGACGACGATCGGCGTCTTGCGCAGCTGCGCGATGAAGTCGAGCCCCTTGGCCAGCGTTTCCTTGCTGGTCTGCTTGCCCATGATGACTTCGACCAGACCCATGCGGTCGACCGGCGAGAAGAAGTGCAGACCGATGAACTGGTCGGGGCTCCGCGACGCCTGGGCGAGCTGCGAGATCGGCAGGGTCGAGGTGTTGGACGCGAAAATGGCCTGCGTCGGCAGCACCGCTTCAGCCTTCTTCGTGGTTTCGGCCTTGATCGCCGTATCCTCGAACACGGCTTCGACCACCATGTCGCAGCCATCGAGCAGCGCGAAATCGTCGGTCGGGGTGATGCGGGCGAGAACGGCGTCCGCCTTGTCCTGCGTCAGCTTGCCCTTTTCGACCAGCTTGCCCAGCACCTTGGCCGAATAGTCCTTGCCCTTCTGCGCCGTCGGGACGTCGCGGTCGATCAGCACGACCTCGATGCCCGCATTGGCCGACACGAACGCTATGCCTGCCCCCATCATGCCCGCGCCCAGCACGCCAATCTTCCTGGCTTCGAACTTGGGGAAGCCTTCAGGGCGACGCGCGCCCTTTTCGGCCGCCTGCTTCGAAATGAAAGTGGTGCGGATGATGTTGCGTGCGACCGGATCGGTCAGCAGCTTGGCGAAATATTTGCCCTCGACCGCGAGCGCCTTGTCGAAGGGCAGTTGCATTCCGTGGAACACCGAGTTCAGGATCGCGGCCGGCGCGGGTTGGTTATAACCCACCTTGGCGAGACCGCCGGTATACATCATGTATGCGCCGGAATCCTCGGGCACGGTCAGGCCCTTTTTCTGCGGCGGCGTCCACCCCTTGACGTCCCAGGGCTTGACCGGATCCGGGCCGGTGGCGAGCCAGCTCTTGGCCGTGTCGATCAGCCTGTCGGCGGGGACAATCTCATCCACGATCTTGAGCTTGAGCGCTTCCTGCGGACCGACCGAGCGCCCCGACAGCAGCAGGTCGAGCGCGGTCTTCATGCCCGCGATGATGCCGAGCCGCACCGTACCGCCCGATCCGGGCAGCAGGCCGACATTGACTTCGGGCAGGCCGACCTGCGCCTTGGCATCATCCACCAGGATGCGGCGGTGGCAAGCCAACGCCAGCTCGAACCCACCGCCCAGCGACAGGCCGTTGATCGCCGCCACCCAGGGCTTGCCTGATTGCTCGATGGCGCGGTGCATGTCGGTCGCGCGCTTTGAAAAGGCATAGGCTTCCTGCGGCGTCAGCGTGCCGAACCCGTTCACCAGTTGCTTGAGGTCCGCACCGGCCATGAACGTCTTCTTGCCGGACGTCAGGATGACGCCCTTGATGCTGTCGTCCTCGGCAATCTGCTTGGTCGCCGCTTCCATGTCGGCGATGAAAGCATCGTTGACGACGTTCATCGAGCCTTCGGCGTCGAGGGTCAGGATCGCAAAGCCGTCCTCGGCCTTTTCCAGTCGCATAGTCTTCATGGGATGTCCCGCTCTATAGTTTGGTGTGCGCGCTCAGACGCGCTCGATGATGGCAGCCGTGCCGAGGCCGTTGGCCGCGCACAGGGTGATGAGGCCGGTTTCCGCGTTCCGCCGCTCCAGCTCGTCCAGCACGGTGCCCAGAATCATGGCGCCGGTCGCGCCCAGCGGATGGCCCATCGCGATTGCACCGCCATTGACGTTGATCTTGTCGTCGGGGACGTTCAGTTCCCGCTGGAAGCGCATGACGACACTGGCGAAGGCTTCATTCAGCTCCCACAGGTCGATGTCCTTCTCGGTCATGCCGGCCGCCTTGAGCGCCTTGCGCGACACCGCCCCCGGCGCCGTCAGCATGATCGTCGGCTCCGACCCGATATTGGCGTAGGAACGGATGCGACCACGCGGCTTGAGCCCAGCCTTTTCCCCAAATTCCTTCGACCCGACGAGAACCAGGCCCGCGCCGTCGACGATGCCCGAGCTGTTGCCGCCATGGTGGACATAGTTCAGATCTTCGATTTCGGGATATTTGGCCTTCGCCACCGCCTCGAACCCGGCCTTGCCGAACCCTTCGAAGGCGGGCTTGAGCTTGGCAAGGCTTTCCACCGTGGTGCCGGGGCGCATATGCTCGTCATGGTCGAGCACGACTTCGCCCAGCACATCCTTGACCGGCACGATCGAGTTTTTGAAAAAGCCGTTTTCCCACGCATGGGCGGCCTTGCGCTGGCTCTCGACGGCGAAATTGTCGACATCCTCGCGCGTGTAGCCATCGAGCGTCGCGATCAGGTCCGCGCCGATGCCCTGGGGCGCATAATAATTGCTGAAGGCAACCGACGGATCGGACGTCCACGCTCCCGAGTCATAGCCCATGACAGTGCGGCTCATCGACTCGACGCCGCCGCCGATACCCGCCTGGATCATGCCGGAATGCACCTGCGCCGCGATCAGGCTGACCGCATCGAGACCGGTTGCACAGAAGCGATGGATCTGCTGCCCCGCGACGGTCTGGGCATAGCCTGCCTGCAACACCGCCGCGCGGGCCAGCACCCCGCCCTGCTCGCCGACCGGCTGGGCCATGCCGATGATCACATCGTCGAGCAGCCCGGTGTCGAGATCGTTGCGGCTCTGAAGCGCCTTCAACAGCTGCGTCGCCATTTCGACCGAGGTGATCTCATGCAGCGCGCCATCAGGGCGGCCCTTGCCGCGGGGCGTCCGTACATGATCGTAGACATAGGCTTCCATCGTGAATTCCCGACCAGTGATGCAAAAATCTCTGCACCTGCTCTTGGAGCCGGAAGACAAAGCTGCACCTATCCAACGAAAGGCGCAGACAGGAGCGATGGCTGCAATCTGATCGTCATCGACAGCTGACCGGCATTTTTAGGAGCGGACATCCGTGGTCACACAAGGCGAAGATTGCGCCCCATTCCGTATCTCTGCAACCACCCTGGGCGATCTGCTTCTCAAAGGATGGGACAAGGCGCCCGACAAGGAAGCATTGGTTTTTCCGGGGGAACGCAAGACATATGACGATGTCGTACAAAGCGTCCTAAGACGCGCGCGCGGGCTGAAGGCGCTCGGCATCCAGCGCGGCGACCATGTCGGCATCCTGCTGCCGTCGAGCATCGAATTTGTCGAAACGCTGTTCGCCAATGCGATGTGCGGCGCCGTCTCCGTGCTGATGAACGCGCGCTACAAGGCGCCCGAAATGGCCTATGTCGCGGAAAATGCCGATCTGGCCGCGATCATCACCAATGACATGGTCAGCGAGCATATCGATTTCGGCCACCGGCTGGTGGAGGCCTTCCCCGACCTGCCCGATGCCACCGACCCTGCCGCCCTGACGCTCGCCGGCGCGCCTCTGCTCAGGCGGATCGTCATGCTGGGCGGGCGTTCGGTCCCCGGCTTCATCGATCAGGCAACCTTCGACGCGGCGGTGCAACAGGTGGACGAGGCCGATATCCACGCCTCCCGCCTGACCGTCAGAGTCCGCGATACCGCGATGATCCTTTATACGTCGGGCACCTCGGCCAATCCCAAGGGGTGCCTGCTCAGCCACGAGGCCGTCACCCGGGAGGCATCGAATCTCGCCCGCTATCGCTGGTCCTTCCAGCCCGACGAGCGCGCCTGGTCGCCGCTGCCGCTGTTCCATATCGCCGCGATGCTGTGCATGCTCGGCGCGATCGACGTGGGGGGCACGTTCATCGGCCAGCCGCATTTCGATGCCGGAGAGAGTCTCAGGCAGATCGAGGAAGAAGGCGTGACGATGATGTTCCTGCCCTTCGTCACCTTCCATCAGGCCATGATCACCCATCCCGATTGGACCAGGACCGACATGTCGTCGGTGCGCCTGCAAAACAGCTGCTTCGCCTTCATGCCGGATCGCGTGGGTCAGGCCTATCGGGAGAAGGCGCCCAACATGCTTCAGGTCGGGACCATGGGCATGACCGAGGCGGCCGGCATCGTCACCACCGGCGGCTATACGATGGACCCGGAAATGGGCTTCAGGAAGCTCGGCTTCCCCCTGGCCGGTATAGAGATGAAGATCGTCGATCCCGAGACCGGCGAGGAAAAGGGCGTGGACGAGCGCGGCGAAATTCTCATTCGCGGCTACAATCTGTTCGACGGCTATTACAAGGATCCTGAAAAGACGGCGCAGGCGCTGGACGCCGACGGCTGGTATCACAGCGCCGACATCGGCTCGATCGACGAACATGGCCATGTCATGTTCCACGGCCGGTTCAAGGATATGTTGAAAGTGGGCGGGGAAAATGTTGCCGCGGCCGAAGTCGAGGCGGTGCTGGCGACCCATCCGGCGGTCCGTCTGGCGCAGGTGGTCGGGCTGCCGGACGAGCGGCTGGCGGAAATCCCCGCCGCCTATGTCGAACGCGAAGGCGATGTCGAAGTCGAGGCGGAGGAACTCATCACCTATACCCGCCAGCGCCTCGCTTCCTTCAAGGTCCCGCGCCATATACGTTTCATCGACGAATGGCCGATGTCGGCATCGAAGATCCAAAAGTTCAAACTGCGCGGTGCGTTGATGGACGAACTGGGCCTGAAGGACTGAAACACTGCGCATCGACGCCATGGATCTATGTAGGGAGAGTGACATGCGGGTGATCATTACGGGTGCTGCAAGCGGCATCGGCAGGGCCTGCGCCGAACTGCTGGCGGCCGGGTCCGTGATACCGGGCGAACATCAGATGCTGCTCGCGGATCGCGATGCGGCCAATCTGCAGGTCGTGGCCGATGCGGTCGGCCCCGCCGCTGCGACCTGCGTGGTCGATCTCGCCGAACCGGATTGCGGCGACAGGATCGTGGCTGCCGCGCTCACCCATATGGACGGGATCGACGCCGTCATCAGCAATGCTGGCGTCATCATGGGCGGCGCACTGGCCGAACTGCCGATCAGCGATTTCGACCGCATCTTCGCCATCAACACCCGCTCGTCCTGGCTGCTGGGAAAGGCTGCCCATCCGCATCTCAAAGAAAGCAGGGGCGCCTTCGTCGCGACTGCATCCATGTCGGCCACCCAGCCCACGCCCGCGCTCGGCTTCTATTCCTCCAGCAAAGCCGCGCTGCTGATGATGATCCGTCAGCTCAGCATCGAATGGGGTCCGGACGGCATCCGGTGCAATACGGTGTCGCCCGGCCCCACTTACCAGGCCGTTGACGAAGTCGGCGGTGGCTGATTCAGTGCGGCAGTGGGATTGTCTGGCGGGTTAGCGGCGATGGCGATGGGGCGTGATAGCGAGGTCCAGTCCGATTTGATCGTGACGTGGGCGGAGATACCGCGTTCACCGGGGCATGTTTTCTACGACAAGCTCCAGAAGCTGCTGGCCGAGGCGGGCTTCGATGGCTTTGTCGAGAAGACGTGCAAGCCCTATTATGCGCCGCGGATGGGAGCCCCGTCGCTGCCGCCGGGCCGCTATTTCCGCATGCTGCTGATCGGCTATTTCGAGGGCATCGACAGCGAACGCGGGATTGTCTGGCGCTGTTCGGATTCGCTGTCGCTGCGGGAGTTCCTGCGACTGTCGAGCCGCGACAAGGTCCCTGATCATAGCTGGTTGTCGAAGACGCGGAGCCGCCTGCCGCACGAGGTACATGACCAGATCTTCGGCTGGGTACTGGCCCTCGTCGCCGGGCACGATCTGGTGAAAGGCGAGCGGATCGGCGTCGATGGCTCGACCATGGAGGCGAACGCCGCGCTGCGTACCATCGTGCGGCGTGACAATGGCGAGACCTACCGCGAGATGCTGGTGCGCATGGCGCAAGAGAGCGGCATCGACACGCCGACGATCGACGACCTTGTCCGGCTCGATCGCAAACGCAAGGGCAAGAAGCTGTCGAATGCGGACTGGGCGAGCAAGACCGATCCCGACGCGAAGGTCGCGCGGATGAAGAACGGCTCGACGCGTCTGGCCTACAAGCCCGAACACGCGGTCGATCTCGACACGGGTGTTATCGTGGCAGCGCCGATCCACCCGGCCGACAAGGGCGACACGACAACGCTCGACGCCACGCTGGAGACGGCAGCACGCAACCTCGCCGACATTGGCCTGGCGCCGACGTCCGGGGATCCCTGCGATCTTGTGACCGATAAAGGCTATCATTCGCGCGAGCTCCTCAAGGGTCTCGACGGCGACATCTGGAAGACGCGCATCGCCGAGCCGGCACCGCCGAATGGATATCTGCGCTGGCACGGCGACGAGGCTGCCCAGAAGGCCGTCTACGCCAATCGGTCTCGCCTGAAATCCGCCGTCGGACGCAAGGCGATGCGCAAGCGTGGTGAGATGGTCGAGCGTAGCTTTGCCCACGTCCTGGATCGCGGCGGCATGCGCCGCGCGTGGCTGCGCGGGCGCGAGAATGTTCACAAGCGTTATTTGATCCACGTCGCCGGGTTCAATCTTGGCATTCTCATGCGCGCCCTGTTCGGTTGCGGCACTCCGAGGGGCGCCAGGGGCGCATCCAAGGCATTCTTGTTCGTAGTTCAGACCGATGTTGCGCTCGTCATCGCCCTCGTCGCCGAGTTCGACGGAGAAAGGGCCATGCTCCTCATCGTTTTTACCCCTGAAGGCGCTGACAGACCCGGCTGAAAACCGACTTCGTCACCGCGCTGTTACACGCCGATGACCGCTGCGGGATATAAGGACCAGTCGCGGCGCGACCAGCGGGAAGCCAATATCCCCCTGCGCAAATTAGGCGTGGCCGAGGATGTCGCTCAGGCGATCCTGTTTCTGATCGGCCCTCATGCTGGCCATATCAGCGGCGTCGACCTGCTGGTCGATGGCGGCATGAGCAATATGCTGATGCCTGCCAGCGGCGGTGGGACCGGTCAGAACAGGCAGAGCTGAAATGGGATCAAAGGGCCTGATCCGCGACGACAGCCAGTTCGGCATGGGTTCCGCTCTGGCCATTTTGCGGGTCGATAAGCATCCGCGCGGTAGCCATCAGATGGTCCGTCAGCAGCGCCACGGCGCGGTCGGCGTCCCGCGCAAGCGCCGCGTCGACGATCTGCGCATGTTCGTGAACCAGGTCCCGGTCACGATGGGCCAGAGGCACGGTGAGATAGCGGTAACGTTCCGACTGGGCATAGAGCCAGTCGCGCATTTTGAGCAGCCATGGACTGTCGCACGCAGCGACCAGGGCGTGGTGAAAGGCCGCATGCGCGTCGGCATAATCTTCGTTCAGACGGGCCGCCTCCTGCGGGTCGCGCGTCGGGGTCTTGCTCAGCCTATGGGCCGCGCTGACGATGGAAGTTTCCCAGTCCAGGCCACCTTTCTCGATGGCGCGCCTGAGGCATTGTCCCTCAATGTCGCTGCGGACCCTGACCAGATCGGTCAGATCGCTGATCGATATCGGCGTCACCCGGAATCCCCGGGCATCGTCCTGCGTCACAAAGCCTTCGGACGTCAGCCGGGACAGGGCTTCACGAACAGCCCCAAGGCTGAAGCCCTGGGTTTCGGTGATATCCTTGATGTTGATCTTCGCGCCGGGCACCAGCCGGCAGGTCAGAAGATCGTCGCGCAACTGCCGGTAGGCGCGTTCGGTCAGGCTCAGCTTCTTCGTCATCGAATGAACTATATCAGCTTCGCTACCTGTGGCAATTCGATTGAATGTATTTTGTAACTTGAAATATATTTCACCATGACCCATGCCATCGGCTCAGCGGTTTGAAAAAGATTCTCAGGAGGTTTGAATATGCGGTTGGCCAAGGTGACAAGGAATGGCGCGGTGGGTCTGGCAGTGGACACGGGCGCGGGCGTCAAGGCGCTGTTCGGTGACGCTGCGCTCTATGATCTGGACGCGCTGATCGCCAGCGGCGGCAGTGCCCTGACGGACGCTGGCGCCAAAGTCAGCGGCGAGGGCGAAGATGTGAAGGTGGAAGACCTCATCTTCCTACCGCCGCTGGTCAAGGCGCCGAAAATTCTCTGCCTGGGTCTCAATTACAAGGATCACGCGGCCGAAGGCGGCTTTGACGTGCCGGAATTTCCGACCGTGTTTGGCCGATTCAATTCGAGCCTCATCGGACATGGCGCGCCGATCATCAAGCCGGCCTGCTCCGATCAGCTCGATTATGAAGCGGAAATGGTCGCGGTCGTCGGCAAGGGCGGGAAGAATATCAGCAAGGACGACGCGCTGTCGCATATCGTCGCCTATTCGGTGTTCAACGACGGTTCTGTCCGCGACTATCAGCTCAAGACGCCGCAGTGGACGGTCGGCAAGAATTTCGACGATACCGGCGCCTTCGGCCCCTGGCTGGTCACGGCCGATGAACTGCCGGCGGGCGGCGCCGGTCTCAAGATCGAAACCCGCCTGAACGGTCAGGTGGTGCAGAGCGCGAACACCTCCGACATGGTGTTCGACGTGGTCGACACGGTCGCCCTGCTCTCCACCTGCTTCACGCTGGAGGCGGGCGACGTTCTGGTGATGGGAACGCCGTCGGGCATCGGTCTTGCCCGCAATCCTCCGCTGTTCATGAAGGATGGCGATGTGTGCGAAGTGGAAATCGAGAAGATCGGCCTGCTTGTGAACCCCATCAAAGCAGCCTGAACGAAAGGCCGGGTGCCGTCCCATGTCGGCGCCCGGCCAGCCAAGGAGGGAAGGATGAACCAGAAAAGCCCGTCGGGACGCCGCGCCAATGTTTTGGGCGTCCATTCCATCGATCATTTCGCGGTCGAAGTGCCCGATCTGGAGGCAGCGCGGACATTCTACACGCTCTTCGGGCTTGAAGTCCGGGACAGAAATGGCACGCTGGAATTATATGCAGCCGGCAATCCGCATCGTTGGGGCGTGCTGAGCCAGAGCGGCGACACCAAGCGCCTGCGCTATCTGAGCTTCGGCATCTATCCCGATGAGATGGAAGCGTTCGCCGCCCATCTCGACAGTTGCGGCGTCACCCGCATCGACGCGCCCAAAGGCGCCGAAACCGGCGGCATCTGGTTCGCGGGCTTTGATGGCCTGCCCACCAATGTCCGCGCCGCCGACAAGGCGACGCCATCGGAAAAAAGCCATTTCACCTTCACCAGCGCGGCGCCCGGCCAATCCGGCGCCATTCCCAACAGCAAGGCGCCGAAGGTCCACCCCCGCCGCCTTTCGCATTTCGCGATCTTCACGACCGACGTGAATGCCGCGATCGATTTCTATGAAAAAACGCTGGGCCTGCGCCTGTCGGACAAGAGCGAACCGGCCGTCGCCTTCCTGCATGGCGTCCATGGCAGCGACCATCACCTGCTTGCCCTCGTCCTTTCCGATCGGCGGGGCATGCATCACAATAGCTGGGACGTCGGGTCTGTGATGGAAGTGGGGTTGGGCGGCGCGACCATGGCGCGGGCGGGCTATGGTCCCAATTGGGGCGTCGGCCAGCATGTGCTGGGCGCCAATTATTTCTATTATGTGCGCGATCCGTGGGGCAGTTTCAGCGAATATTCGGCCGATATCGATTTCATCCCGCATGATGTCGACTGGCCGGCCGCCAATCATGCGCCGGAGGATAGCATGTTCCTGTGGGGGCCGGACCCATTCCCCGAATTCATCCAGAACACAGAACCGGCGGAGGCCTGATCGTCATGACCACATTCCTACTTCTCCATGGCGGCGGCATGGGCGGCTGGACATGGAAATATGTCCGCGAACTGCTGGAGGCCAGGGGACACAAGGTCTACACCCCGACATTCACCGGCTTTGGCGAGCGCGAACATCTGATCGGCCGCGATGTCGGCAATGCGACCCATGTGCGCGACATCGTCAATGTCTTCAAATATAAGGATCTGCGCGACGTTGTGCTGGTGGCGCACAGCTATGCCGGAACCGTCGCGCCCGGCGTCATTGCCGAGGTGGGCGACCGCATCGCCAGGATCATCTATCTCGACGCCATCGTGCCCCGGTCGGGGGAACGGATCGCGTCCCTCATGGGCTATGTTCCCGAAGATCAGCTCGCCGCGCTGGATGCGATGCTCGAAGCGGGCGAAGGCCCGATCGGTTCGGGCGTGCATGACATGCAGCGCGCGGCCGCCAAGGACCATCCGCATCTCATGGACCCGGCGCGGGAGAAATGGCTGCTCGACAATCTGTCGGACCAGCCGATGAAGGCAACCGCCTGTGTCATCCCCGTGGGTGCCGAGACGATCACCCAGCCCGTCGACTATATCGCGGCGGCCGTCACGGTGATGACCGCCATGCACGACCGGGCGCGCGAACTGGGCTGGACCATCCATGACCATCCAGGCGATCACGCCCTGCTGGTGGGCGATCCGGAGGGTACGACCGACCTCATTCTGAAGATTGCCGCCGCGGGAGCAAAAGCATGAATGCGGCCGAACTGTTCTCGGTAAAGGACCGCGTCGCCATCGTCACGGGCGGGTCGACCGGCATCGGCCGCCATATCGCAACCGGCTTTGCCGCTGCGGGCGCCAAGGTCTATATCTGCGCCCGGACGGAGGCCAAGGTGATGGCGGCCGCGGCGGAGATTGCGGCCACGACGGGCGGCCACTGCACCGGCCTCGTCGCCGACCTGTCGACGCTCGTCGGGATAGAGGCTCTGGTCGCGGCGGTGTCCGCGCGGGAGCAGGCCGTACACGCCCTCGTGAACAATGCAGGGACCATGGCGGACGCGCCCATCGACGAATATGGCGAGGGCGAATGGGACCCGGTCATCGACCTGAACCTGAAGGCACCCTTCTTCACCCTCCAGAAATTCCTGCCCCTGCTCCGCGCGGGCGGCACGGCGGACCGCCCCGCATCGATCATCAACATCGGGTCGGTCGGCGCGCTCAAGGTGGGGCCCAAGGAAAATTACGCCTATCAGGCCTCGAAAAGTGCCATCCACTGGATGGCCAAGAGCCTCGCCAAGCGGCTTGGCCGCGACAATATCACCGCCAATGTGATCGCGCCCGGATTCTTCGAATCCGAGATGACGGTCATCACCTCCGACGAGATGCGCAGGATGGTGGAATCGATGGTCCCCCGCGGCCGCGTCGGCACGCCGGAGGATCTGGCGGGGGCAGCCATCTATCTCGCCTCGCGCGCGGGCGCCTATGTCACCGGATCGGTCATTCCGGTCGAGGGAGGATTGTCGATCTGATATGACCCAGCTTCATGTCGTCGCCATTGGCGGCACCATGCGCGCCTATTCCTCCACCGAGCGGGCGCTTCGCAAGGCGCTTGCCATCGCAGAGGAACGCGGCGCGCGCACGACGCTGCTGGCCGGGGAGGATATCGACTTCCCGTCTTACGCGCCTGAAAATCCGGACCGTTCGGATGCGGCGCGACGCTATGTCGACGTCCTGCGGTCGGCGGATGCCGTCATCATCGGCTCACCGGGTTATCATGGCGCGATCTCCGGCTTCGTGAAGAATGCGCTCGATTATGTCGAGGATATGAGCCGCGACGAGCGCTGCTATTTCGACGGCCTTCCCGTAGGCTGCGTGGCAACGGCGGCCGGCTGGCAGGCAGCGGTCGCCACGCTCCAGCAACTGCGGGTGATCACCCACGCGCTTAGGGGCTGGCCGACGCCGCTGGGCATCGCCATCAATACCATCGGCGGTGAAGGCGACCCGATCGAAAACGCGCCTATCCCCGATCAGTTGGGGATGATGGTGGGCCAGCTGTTCAGTTTCTGCCGACGGCCCGCCCTATAGTTGGATAGGTTCGCAACGCGTCCGACAGGCGCTTAGTCGTAGGGCCACTAACGGGAACGACGATGGATTTTTCACTCACCGAGGAACAGCAGGCGTTCAGGGACATTGTCCGCCGCTGGGTCGATGCGGAAGCGCCCAAGGACTGGATGCGCGCGCTGGAAGCCGACGAAGAAAATTATCCCTACGCGCTGTGGGACAAGATCGCCGAGCAGGGATTTTTCGGGATAGGCATTCCGGAGGAATATGACGGGCTGGGCGGCGACGTCATGATGCAGATGATCTTCGCCCGCGAATTTGCGCGAACGGCCGGTGGCCTGCTGTGGGTCTGGGGCCTCACCTCCTTCGGCGGCGCGAAGACGATCGGCGCGGTCGGCACGGAGGAGCAGAAAAATCGCTGGCTGCGTCCCATGGCACAGGGCAAGCTGCGCGTCTCGCTGTCGATGACCGAGCCCGATGGCGGCACCGATGTTCTGGGCGCGATGAAAACCCATGCCGAAAAGGTCGAGGGCGGCTGGAAGCTGAACGGCGCCAAGATGTGGACGACCGGCGCCAAGGCCGCCGACAGGCTGCTCGTCCTCGCCCGCACCGACAAAAATGTCGAGAAGAAGCATCATGGCCTTACCATGTTCTTCGTCGACGCCAAATCGCCCGGCATCACCGCCTCGCTCCTGCCCAAGCTCGGCATGCGCGCCATGGGCTCGTGCGAGGTCCATTATGAGGATGTCTTCGTCCCCGACGAGGACGTGCTGGGTGAACCCGGGCAGGCCTGGTACGCGATGCTGCCCACGCTCAACAATGAGCGGATCATGGTCGGCGCGCAGTGTCTGGGCGCGATCGACGGGGTACTGGAAGACGCGCTGGAATATATGCTGCAACGCAAGGCGTTCGGCGGCATTATCGGCCGCTTCCAGATTTTGCAGCATTATGTCGCGGACATCGCGACCTGGCAGAAGCTCACCGAATTGCTGCTCTACAATGTCGCCTGGATGCAGAGCAACGGCATGCCATGCGGAACCGAGGCGAACATGCTCAAGATGGTCGCCACGGAAAATGCCGTGAAGGCTGCGGACCTCGGCATCCAGATATTGGGCGGCATGGGTTATTCGGCGGAAACCGACATGCAGCGTTACTGGCGCGATCACCGCATCCTGCGGATGACCCCGATCAGCAACGAAATGGTGCGCAACACGATTGCCGAAAGCCTCGGCCTGCCGCGTTCTTTCTAAGGGACCCGCCATGAGCGATCTTGACGATCTTCCACCCGCACCCGACGCCGACGGCACATCGCTGGACGGCACCAGGGTCTTTACCATCACGGCTGAGGAAAATGCCGCCCTGTGCCGCTCGACCGGGATCGAGCCGGCCGGGGACGGAAGCGCGCATCCGATCTATTATTATATCGCCACCCAGGTCGCGATGGGCAAGACGGTGGCCGGCGTGTGCGAAGCGTGCGAATTCGATGTCGAGGATGGCCCGATGATGGGCAGCAGCGGCGTGCGGTTCTATGCGCCGCTGAAGGTCGGCGAAAGCTACAGAGTGACGGGAGAGATTCTCAGCCTCGTCCGTAAGCGCAGCCGCAAGCTCGGCGTCATGGATGTGATGACCTATCGCCTGCGCCTGCACCTGCTCGATGGAACGCAGGTGCTGGAAACCGATAATGTGTGGGTTCTGCCCCGCAAGGAGTTCGCCGCATGAGCTACGCCATCGGAGATGCGCTGCCGCCCTTCACGATCGAGAGCGTCAGCCCGCAAGCCATGAAGCAGTGGGCCGTGTTTCTCGCCGATCCCAACCCCATCCATCTCGATGTCGAGGTGGTGAAGGCGAAGGGGCTGGGTGACCGGGTCATCAACCAGGGTCCGATCAACGTCGCCTATATGATGAACATGCTGATGCGCGCCTTCCCCGGCGGACGGATCAAGGCGATGGATTCGCGCTTTCTGGACAATGTCTATGGCGGCGACCGGGCGGTGGTGACGGGCAGGGTCGCGGCGATCGAAGGCAATGTCGTCACCTGCGAATTCTCGCTGGATGTGGATGGCCGGGGCACGGTCAATTCCGGCACGGCCACGGTGGAATTATAAGAGATGAGGAGAAAGTAAATGCCTAGCGGACCTTTTGCCCATGTATGCATGGTCGTCAGCAATCTGGAAAAGGCGATCGAAGACTGGACCAAAATCCTGCGCGTGCTCGATCCGGCATCGCTGGAAGAACGTCTTGTCAAATATGATGAATTTTCCAGCGGTGCCGATGCGGGCATGAAGTGGGCGACGTTCGTCAACAATGGCGGCACGGAAATCCAGTTCATTCAGCCGGCCCCCGGCACGCCCATGGGCGATCGCCTCGAAAAGGTCGGCGAGCATGTCCATCATCTTTGCTATGCCACCGACGACGTGCCGGGCGCGATGGAGAAATTGCGCGCCGAAGGGCTGCACCTGCCCGGCGGCGGTCAGACCTTCAACGATCCGGACATGACATGGCAGAAGTGGAGCTGGGTCGGCCATAAGAGTACCCATGGCTGCCTGATCGAGGTCGCCTCGCCCTATGAGAGCCGCAACGACGGCAAGTGGCACCACGCGCCGGGCAAATTCGCCTATAAGGGCCCCGGCGAACACCCGTCTTTCGCGGAAATGGTGCCGCCGGTGGCCGCCGGGTAAATGCATGGCTCCGGCATGACGCCCCCCACACAGATAAGCCTGCCGGGTGACGGGCTGGAGATGGTCGCGGACGCCTATGGCGACCCGGCCGCTCCGCCTGTCTGCTTCTTCCATGGCGGCGGCCAAAGCCGTCGTTCCTGGGCGGGTTCGGCCCGGCGAGTGGCGCAAGCCGGCTATTATGGCCTGACCTTCGATCTGCGGGGCCATGGCGACAGTGGCTGGGCCAGCGACGGCGACTATCTGCTGGAAGCTTATGGCCGCGATGTCGAAGCCATCATCCATGCCCTCGGCAGGCCGATCGCCCTGGTGGGGGCTTCGCGCGGCGGGCAATCGGCGCTGGTGGGCGGGTCGCGCCACGCCGATCTGGTGCGCCTCATCATGCTGGCCGACGTCGCGCCCTATATGGTCGATACGGGGGTGGAGGACATTCGCGGCTTCTTCCGCGCCAGCGATTCCGGTTTCGCGTCGCTGGAGGAAGCGGCCGATGCGCTGCACGCCCATCTTGGCCAGCCCCGCCTGCCAGACGTTTCCGGCCTCGCCAAATCGATGCGCGAGGAAGATGGACGCCTGTTCTGGCACTGGGACCCGCGCACGACGGCGCCGGAATTTCTTCATCCCCCCTCGGAAGGGGAAGCGCTCATTGCCGCGGCCCGGCGCGTAAAATCACCGCTTGTCCTTGTGAAGGCGGAACTGAGCGAGATCGTTTCGGACGAGAGCGTCAGGCAGTTTCGGGCACTGGCCCCGCAACTGGAGATCGAGATCGCCCATGGTGTCGGCCACATGTTCACCGGCGACCGCAATGATGCCTTTGCCGATCGCCTGCTCCACCATCTGGCTCATCATTTGCCGTTATGATGAAGGGCGCGGCCTTCGTCGTCGGTGGCACCGGCGGCCTTGGCAGCGCGATCTGCCGACGGCTGTCGACCGAATGGGATCATCTAACCATCGGCTACCGGTCCAGCCGTGAAAAGGCGCTGGCGGTCGCGGCGTCTCTGCCCAATAGTTCTTGTGAGACGCTGTCCGTTACCTGCGATCTTTCCGATCGCGCCTCGATAGAGACCGGCATTCGCGAGACGGTCGAGCAATTCGGCGCCATCGGCACGATGGTCTTCGCCAGCGGGGTCGAAATAGCCCAGCCCTTCGTCAGCCAGATCAGCGAAGACCAATGGCGCGAAGTCATCGAGATCGAACTGGTCGGCTTCACCCGCATCGTATCCGCCACGCTTCCTCATTTCCGCGCTCAAGGCTTCGGCAATTTCGTTACCGTCGTTTCGGTCGCGAACTACTGCTTCCCACCCGGCGACGCCCTCTCCTCCGTACCCAAGGCGGGGATGGAAGCCCTGGGCCGCGCGATCGCCAAGGAGGAAGGCCGCTACGGCATCAGGGCGAATATGGTCGCTCCGGGAATCATCGATGCCGGCTTGGGCGCCGACTTCCTGAGATCGCTTTATTCGCCTGAAATCTGGGAAGCACAGCGCAAACGCATTGCCCTGCAACGCTTCGGCAGCGGCGAGGATATCGCCGAAGCCGTGGCCTTTCTGGCCTCGGAAAGGGCGCAATATATGACCGGCCAGACCTTGATCGTCGATGGGGGCTTCAGCCTCTAAAAGTCGGCGGTAAGGGTTCCGCTCAGCCCAGCAGGCGCTGCGCCGCCACGCCATCGCCCCAATTATGGATGCGCTCCCAGAAGCGGACGCGGGTGGGCGCGAAATTGTGCATATGCGCCATGCGGGGACACACGAAGAGTTGAATGTCTTCCGCGCTCTTATAGGCTCTGGGTTCGGCTAAAGGGTC